>JBCCWV010000059.1:0-25067 GCA_039192745.1 Verrucomicrobiota bacterium
CTGGATATCCCGCCCAGTATTTCAAATCGTGGAAAAAGCACGCCGGATAAATCGAGATCCCGTTGTATTCATTCACCCATCCGGTGCAGCCATCGCTGACAAAATCCTTCGACGGCGGATCAGCCTCGATTTTTTTCCAAAGGTCGTGGTGCCCGTAGTGCTCGCAAATCGCCTTCACACGCTCAAGCGACACCGTTTCATTCAAAGCCGGAAGTTCCATCGCGTAACTTCCGCGTATCACGCGCCGCCGCAAACTCTCAAAAATCTCTGCGCCTCCGCGTCTCTGCGCGAGCTCCAAAACCCAACAAAGAAAAAGTTCCTCCTCAAAATCTCCACTCCGCGCTATCTGCTCTCTGTGCTGCCCTCTCTACTCTGCGCTCTTTACTCTACGCCCTGTGCTCGCCGCTCACCGCTCCTCGCCACCCGCCTTGCGCGGATGCGTCTCTGCGCGAGGTTAGCCGCCCATGGAGCGTATCCTCGTCCTCCAGCTCAAACGCATCGGCGACCTCATCCTGACGCTCCCGGCCCTCAGCGCCTTGCGTGAGGCGAAACCGGACGCCCACATCACAATCATCACCGCCGATGCCTCCGGCACCCTCGCACCGATCCTCCCGCAAGCCGACGAAGTCCTCAATTACCACCGAAAGAAAAACAACCTCGCGCTCTGGTGGACAGTCCTAACAAACCGCTACGACATTACCCTCGACTTCACCGGCACTGACCGCTCCATACTCTTCGCACGACTTAGCCAAGCTCCGCTACGCGTCACTTTCGAAAAACTCGCTTCAAAAAAACCTTGGCGACAAAAGGTCTTCCACCGGCTTTGCGACGCAAAGGTCCGCGACCATCACACCGTCGATTACCATCTCGCTCTCCTCGAAACGATCGGCATCAAGAACCCCGTGGCCGATTTCCAACTTCATGTCCCTGAGGAGCAAACAGCGAATGCCAGAGCCATCCTCGACCGCGAGGGCGTGAAAGAAAACTTCGTTCTCCTCCACCCCGGCACGGCACGCGAGGAAAAATACTGGCCCGCCAACCGTTGGGCCGCCGTCGCCGATGAACTCCATCAAAGCGGCCAGCAAGTTGTCATCACCGGCGCAGACGACCTCCGCGAGCGCGCCGAGATCAACGCCATCCAATCCCGTTCAAAAGCCCCCATCATCGACCTCGCCGGCAAGCTCAGCCTCGTCGAACTTGCCGCCGTCATCGAACGCGCCCAACTCGCCATCGGCGTCGATACCGCCGCGATGCACTTCGCCGCCGCCGCCCGCACCCCGCAAATCGTCCTCTTCGGCCCCACCAACCCCTTCCACTGGGGCCCCCGCCACGAAAACGCCATCGTCCTTCTCGCCGGTCACGAAAAACCGTTCAACGATTGGCAACCAAGACACCCAGAAGCGGCGATGGAGGATTTGTCGACGGATGCGGTGACTCAGGCCATCTATGATACTCTAATTCAGTGAAGTGCTTTTTCGGAGTCTTGATCTTCTCGATCGCTTTCGATCTCACAGCGACAGGACAAGAGATCATCGCCTACCCGTCCGACCTTTTGTATCGCGAGGGAAAACTGAATTTGGCTGATTTCCATCGGATTGGAATAATCACTTTCATCAGCGACAACGGCCTTCCTTTGGAGGAAGAGTTTACATTCTCGTTCGACCCGAAAGCCAAAATGCGAAGAGGTTATGGAGCACTGATGACTCACTACGCCACTAAAAGCGTTTTGATCCCCTTCGATGAAACAGAGTTTCGATTTTCAAAGCTTGAGCCAATCTACTCTCCTCACAGCTTACCAGTCTGGTGGCATGCCCCCTTCTGGACTGATTCAGTGCCCATGATCAACTTCTTTAGCAATTGATAATTGTGATGCTTGAAGTTCGGTTTGAGAACCACGAAAAACGCGAAATTCCGCGAAAACGGGTTTATGCTCCTTGCCAGCCTGTCTGATCCAATGATCCTTTCGCGACCTTTCGTGGTTCCCTATCAGCCTAGACTTTCCTTCCCTTGAAGAAGATCTCACGCAAAGACATCTCGAACATGAGCACCGCCGAGTTCATGGCGGCCTCGCGTGAGCCGTATAAGCAACTCTTCAAATACATCCTCCCCTACAAGTCGCGGTTCATCATGGGGATCGCGTTCGGGGCGCTGTTCGGGCTCGTCAACGGTGCAATGGTCTGGGTCATCAAGTTTGCCGGCGATCAGGTCTTCGGCGCCAAGTCGGCGACGGAGGATTTCGGGAAGATGGTCGAGAAACTGCCGCCCGAAGTGCAGGCCGAAAGCGCCAGACTCGTCGAGAAAATGCAAGGCGTCTTCTCGGCGAACATCAGCGAAGACGTCGGTCTCTCCGGCGGCATCATCATGGCGGGCATCGCCGTGCCGGTCATCATGTTGATTCGCGGCATCTGCAGCTACCTCAACACCTACTGCATGACATGGGTGAGCCTCCGCGTCCTCCGCGACATCCGCAGTCAACTCTTCCGAAAATTGATGGGACAGTCGCTCGAGTTCTTCAACAAACAGAAGAGCGGCGAACTCATCCAAACGGTTTTCAACCAAACGCGCATGGCGCAAATGGCCCTCACGACCGTTGCCAGCGACATCGTGAAGCAACCGCTCGCCGTCCTTTCATCGATCGTCGTCCTCTTCATCATCGATTGGAAATTCTCCCTCGTCGCCCTCGTCCTCTTCCCCGCCTGCATCGTCCCCGTCATCATCGTCGGGAAAAAAGTGCGCAAGAGCGCGGGCAAGGAAGAACAGGAAGCAGGCTTGCTCATGGTCGTCATGCAGGAGGCCTTCGCCGGCATCCGCGTCGTGAAGTCTCACGCCCGCGAAGAGCACGAAGTCGAGAAGTTCATCGACTCGAACGAGAAGATGATGCGCTCGATCATGCGTTGGCGAAAGGCTCTCGAAATGGTCGGACCGATGGTCGAAACCGTCGCGTCGTTCGGGGTCGCCATGGCCTTGATCTACGTCGCCATGGCCGACCTCACGGCTGGGAAATTCCTCGCCCTGCAGGCCGGCCTCGTCCTTATGTATCCGCCCGCGAAGGCCCTGAGCCGCATCCACATTCTCCTGCAAAAGTGCCTCGCGGCGACAACGAAAGTCTTCGAGTTGATGGAGCGCGAGGTGGACATCGTCGAGGCCGAGGATGCCGTGGCATTGGAAAATTGTCAGGGCCACATCGAGTTCAAGGACGTTAGCTTCGCCTACACGAAGGCCGGCCATGCGGTCAGCGGCATCAACCTCACCATCGAAGACGGTGAAAACATCGCACTCGTCGGCCGGAGCGGCGCGGGCAAGAGCACAATGCTCTCGCTCCTGATGCGCTTCTACGACCCACAGGAGGGCACGATCTCCATCGACGGCAACGACATCACGAAGCTCAAACTCGACTCCCTACGCGACAACATCGGCATCGTCACGCAGGACACCTTCCTCTTCCACGACTCGATCTACGAAAACATCCGCTACGGCAAACTCGACGCCACCCGCGAAGAGATCGAACGCGCCGCCGAGCAAGCCCACGCCCACGACTTCATCCTTGAACAACCCGACGGCTACGAAACCGTCATCGGCGACAAAGGCTGTGCCATCTCCGGTGGCCAACAGCAACGCCTCTCCATCGCCCGCGCTATCTTGCGCAACGCGCCCATCCTTCTCCTCGACGAAGCCATGTCCGCCCTCGATTCCGACGCCGAGGAAAAAGTCCAAGCCGCCATCGAGGTCCTCGCCAAAGACAAAACCGTCATCGCCATCGCCCACCGCCTCTCCACCATCCTCGAAGCCGACAAGATCGTCGTCATGCACGAAGGCGCGATCCAAGACATCGGCACCCACACCGAACTCCTCCCCCGCTGCGAAATCTACCGCGGCCTCTACGAAAAGCAGTTCAAGTCAGGGGAAGCGACAATCGAGGCCGGAAGCGTAGAGCAGGAAGCATAGGGCATAGAGCGCAGTGCAAAGAGCGTAGAGGACCAATGTGGATGCATTCGAAAGCAAATGGAGCGCCCGTGCCCTCACGGGCTCATAAAATCCGGCCGAAGGCCGCACCCAAAAAACCTTCATTTCCTTCATGCTCTTCATGGTAGAAATAATCGCCTCCGGCTACTGCGATGAAGCCGTGAAAGCACGGGCGCTCCGGCATGAAACTGCGATTTCCCCGGTATGAGCGATAAAATACCCGTTTATCGCTTATGGACTGGAACTGGCAGCTTCCCGATTGGCCAAAATTCACCTTCGATCCTTCTGAGCTCGAGGGAATGGAAGCCCGGTTTCTCCGTGAAGGCGGGGAAATTGTGGGCTCCTTTTCCCATCTCGACAGCGACTCCAGCACGCAACTGCGCGTTGAGTTGCTGACCGATGAGGCCGAAAGCACGTCGCGCATCGAGGGCGAAATACTCGACCGGGCCAGCGTGCAATCCTCCCTGCAAAAGGAGTTCGGCATGAAGCTAGACCATCCGCGTTCCACTTCTCAAAGCGAACGAGGAATCGCCGAACTCATGAAGGATTGCTTTCAGACGCATTCGGAAACGCTGACCCACGAGGTGCTCCACCGCTGGCACGCCAAACTCATGAAGGGTCAGCTTGAAGACAATTTGTTAGGGAAATACCGGAAGAGCAAAACGCCCATGCAAATCATTTCAGGAGATCCATTCGATCCCGAAATTCATTTCGAGGCACCGCCATCATCTATCGTTTTTAGCCAGATGGAGGAGTTCATTAATTGGTTCAACGCCAGCCAACCCTCTCCGGTTCGTGTTCCGCTTCCGGCACTCACACGAAGCGCAATAGCTCATCTTCACTTCGAAACAATCCACCCGTATTCCGACGGCAACGGCCGCATCGGCCGCGCCATCTCGGAGAAAGCTCTCGCACAGTCGCTTGGCCAACCCACTCTTCTCGCCCTCTCAAAAACTATCGAAGAATGCCGGCGAGATTACTACGAGGCTTTGGCGACGACTCGCTACACCTCCGATTGGATCAGCTGGTTCGGGAAAATCGTTTTGCTCTCCATTGAGGATACGAAGGAACGAATCTCGTTCCTCGCCGCCAAAACCCATTTCTTTGACCGCCATCGTGGCGCCCTGAACATCCGTCAGGAAAAAGCATTGAATCGCATGTTTCGCGAGGGACCAAAAAGATTCGAAGGCGGACTCAGCGCCGGCAACTACATCAGCATCACAAAAACATCCCCCGCTACCGCTAGACGTGACCTCAATGAACTAGTAGCCATCGGTGCTCTGCAAAAGACAGGCGAAAAGAAAGGGACTCGGTATTTTTTGAGTTTGTGATACAAGGGATGATTCTGACATTCTTCCCCAATGAAACTCCCCTTCACCCACTCTTTGCTCCTCGCCCTCTGCTCCCTGCTCTTCGCTCTTTGCCCTACGCTCCAAGCCGCGAAGCCCAACGTCCTATTCATCGCCATCGACGACCTCAACAACTGGGTCGGACCGCTCAAGGGACATCCGCAGGTGATCACGCCGAACATGGACAAGCTCGCCGAGCGCGGGACGACATTCCTCAACGCGCATTGCCAATCGCCACTTTGCAATCCTTCGCGTACGAGCCTGCTCACCGGACTGCGCCCGACAACGACCGGCGTTTATTCGCTGCAACCCTGGATCCGCGTAGTGCCGGGCTACGAAAATATCGAGACCCTTCCGCAAACTTTCGAAAAGGCTGGCTACAAGACATTCACGACCGGCAAAATTTTCCACGGCGGATACGGGCGGAAATCCACGGACAAGGAATTCCAAGTCGTCGGCCCACCTCCCGGCGGAAAACCCTTCCCACCGAAAAAACTCGTCAACACGCCGCAACCGCACAAGCTCGTCGACTGGGGCACCTTCCCACACAAGGACGAGGACAAGAACGATTACATCTGCGCCAGCTGGAGCGTTGAACAACTCGACAACATGCCGAAGGACGAGCCGTTCTTTCTCGCCTGCGGCTTCTTACTTCCGCACGTCCCTTGTTACGCGACGCAGAAGTGGTTCGACCTCTACCCCGAGGAAACGACCAAGCTCCCGCCCATGCTGGAAAACGACCGCGCCGACACACCGCGCTTCAGTTGGTACATTCATTGGAAGCTTCCCGAGCCGCGCTTGAAGTTCCTTGAGGAGGCGAACGAGACTCTCAACCTCACCCGCTCCTATCTCGCCACGATCAGCTTCGTCGATGCTCAACTCGGCCGCGTTCTTGACGCCCTCGACCGCAATGGTTTCGCGGACAACACGATCATCGTCCTCTGGAGCGACCACGGCTGGCACCTCGGCGAAAAGGAAATCACCGGCAAGAACACTCTCTGGGATCCCGGCACGAACGTGCCCCTCATGTTCGCCGGCCCCGGTATCACCAAAGGCGCGAAAGTTCGCGAGCCCGCCGAACTCCTCGACATCTATCCGACCCTTCTCGATTACTGCGGCCTCCCCGCGAATCCCAAACACGAAGGCATCACGCTGCGTCCGCAGTTGGAAGATCCCAAAGCCAAACGCGAGCGCCCCGCCATCACCTCCCACGGCCCCGGCAACCACGGCATCCGCACCGTCAACTGGCGCTACATCCGCTACGCCGACGGCTCCGAAGAACTCTACAACATGGCCAAAGATCCTAACGAATGGACCAATCTCGCAGGCAACGAAAAGCTCAAACACAAGAAAGCCGAACTCGCCAAGTGGCTCCCGAAGAACGACGCCAAACCCGTCCTTGGCAGCTCCGCCCGCCTCATCGAGTTGAAACCCAATGGCAAGGTTTTTTGGGAACACGAGGAGATCAAGCCCGGCGATCCCATTCCGGAGTATGAGTGATTTTCATCATCTCAAAGATTCTCTCCTAATGGCAACGTGATTGCGTTCTCCACGAGCGCTCAATCACAAAGCAAGGTTTCCATCTTCCAACCTTGTCAATCCTAGCGGCCATTCTCTCCAACTTCGGAGGTAACCGTTATTGGTCGCGTAGCGACAACTCATGCTAGCCGTGGGTTTTAACCCACGGTTGTGTTCATAAAGAATATTCGTCGCGTAGCGACCGTTCACATGGATTCAGCAACCGGGAAAAGGCGTTTTCAGCGGTCGCTACGCGACGCATTCCCCAACCGCTTTTTCCGTGGGTTGAAACCCACGGCTAAAATGACTTGTCACTACGTGACCATTTATCCTGTTCATTCTTAATTGGGAAATCCGGGCTGAATCGACCTTTCCCCCTAAATTCGCCACTTTCCCCACGGCACATCCGCCCTTGATTCACCGGCTTGCCAAACTACCATGGCGCGCTCCAGCCAAAATCGCCGTTTCGGCCACTCCAACGCTTTTCTCCTATGAACACTGACATCCTCGCCAAAGCTGCCACCACCTCTCGCGGACTCTCCATCGACGCCGTCCACGCCTGCTCATCAGGTCACCTCGGACTTCCCCTCGGCTGCGCGGAAATCGGCGCGGTACTTTTTGGCGAAGCCTTGAACTTCAATCCCGACGCCCCGAAGTGGATCAACCGCGACCGCTTCATCCTCTCCGCCGGACACGGAAGCATGTTCATCTACTCGTGGTTGCACTTGTCAGGGTATGACCTCCCACTCGAAGAGGTAAAAAACTTTCGCCAACTCGGCAGCAAGACACCTGGCCACCCCGAAAACTTCATGACCCCCGGCGTCGAAGCCACGACCGGTCCACTCGGCCAAGGTGTCGCCAACGCCGTCGGTTATGCAGTCGCCGGAAAGATGGCTGCCGCAAAGTTCAACACAAGCGACCACACCATTTTCGACAACCACGTCGTCGTGCTCGCCGGTGACGGCTGCTTGCAGGAAGGCGTGAGTTACGAAGCCGCCGCTTTCGCCGGGCACTTCAAGCTCGACAACCTCATCCTCATTTACGATTCGAACGACGTCACGCTCGACGCCATGGCGATCAAGACGCAGAGCGAAGACGCCGCGGGCCGTTTCACCGCCGCTGGTTGGGACGTGCGAACAATCGACGGTCACGACTTCGCCGCCGTCGCCGCCGCTGTCGACAAAGCCAAGACCGACGACAACGGAAAGCCGAAATTCATCATCGCCAAAACCGAAATCGGTCGCGGCATCCCGGAAGTCGCCGGCACCGCGGGAGCCCACGGCGAAGGCGGCGCGAAGTTCGCCGAAGAAGCGCGGAAAGGCCTCGGCCTGCCGGAAGAAACGTTCTTTGTCGACGACGACGTGAAGGCCTACTTCGCCGGGAAAAAGGAAGAACGCATCAAGGCCCACGCCGAGTGGGAAGCGACTTACTCCGCCTGGTGCGACGCGAATCCCGAACTGGCCGAACTCCTCACCGCCGGCATTTCCAAAGCCGCACCCTCCGATCTCCTCGACCGCATCCCCGAGTTCGACGCCGACGCGAAGCTCGCGACCCGCGCCGCGGGCGGCAACGTCATCCAAGCCGTCGCCGACGCCATGCCCATGCTCTTCTCCGGCAGCGCCGACCTCTACGGCTCGACGAAAAACTACATCAAAGACGCCGACGACTTCGCCCCGGAAACTCCTGCGGGCCGCAACATCTGGTTCGGCATTCGCGAGCACGCCATGGGCGCGATTTGCAACGGCGTCGCCTATGACGGCATCTTCCGCCCGAGCGGCGCGACCTTTGCCGTCTTCGCCGATTACCTGCGACCATCGATCCGCCTCGCCGCGCTTTCGCACTTGCCGGTCACTTACATTTTCACCCACGACAGCGTGGGCGTCGGCGAAGACGGCCCGACCCACCAACCGGTCGAAACCGTCAGCGGCCTCCGCGTCATCCCCGGCCTCGACGTCATCCGCCCCGGCGACCCCGAAGAAGTCGCCGGCGCCTGGGCCGCCGCCATGCACCGCTCCGACGGACCCACCGCCCTCATCCTCACGCGCCAGGGCGTGCCGAACTTAAGCGATTGCCCGGTCAAGACGCGTCGCGAAGGCGTTTACCACGGTGGCTACATCCACACGAAGGAAACCGGCGACCTCAAAGTCATCCTCCTCGCCAGCGGCAGCGAACTCCACGTCGCCGTTGAAGCCGCGAAGCAGATCGGCGACGGCGCCCGCGTCGTTTCCATGCCCTGCTTCGAGCGCTTCGATCAACAAAGCGACGACTACAAAGCCGAAGTTCTCCCCACGAGTTGCACCAAACGAGTCGCAATCGAAGCCGGCGTCACCGGCCTCTGGTGGAAATACGTCGGCACCGATGGCAAAGTCATCGGCATCGACCGCTTCGGCATCAGCGCCCCCGGCGGCACCGTCATGAAGGAACTTGGAATCAGCGTCGAGAACCTCGTGGCTCAGGCGGGGTGAAGTGGTTGCAGCTTCCAGCTGCACTGTTTCATCATCCCCTGCAGCTAGAAGCTGCAACCACTGGCATCCACGACTCCAAGCCGCGGATCAACCGCTCAACGCAACGTCATTCTTCCTGCATCCCTCCGGGATGCATATTGCTTTCTGCATTTGACCCGGTGGTGTTACCACCGGCAACATTCCGGGACGGTCGCAGCACCCGTTCCTTTTGCGCTTCTTCCTCGGTAAACTACATTTTCCCGTCGCTTAAAAAGGAATGAACCGGGAAAACCTAGTGCTTGTGGTCGCTGCTTCAATTTGGATTCTCGGTTTGTGCCTGATTAGTCTCAAAGAACGAAACGCGCCTTTCATTGAAGCAGCTGGACGAGACGTCGGATTGAATGACGAACAAATCATTAAATTTCTTGAGATCAGCAGAAGACCAGAGCCTCCGTTCGAGGGGAGCATCGACATTTGCTTTTCGCTACCATTCCCAAAATGGAAATACTTTAGAACGTCGCTGGTTATTGAAGATGGAACTGGAGTCATCGGCAGTTCGGCGGAACCCTCTGACGGGAAACTTTGTCATTGGATCTACCTGAATGCTGGTTCTGAGCATCACACCGAAAGCTATCTAGCCGCCCAAAACCTCCTGACTAAGTGCCTAATCTCGCCGCAGGCGAATATCCCGAAACCACTCATATCAGGACAACCTTTCAAGAGTGGGATGGTCATTGCCAAATTCGAGCATGAAGGTGAAACCCTACTTCTCAAGCTCTACGATCCGATGTATAAGCCACCCCAAAAACTTACAGAACTTGTGCCGCTTGAGCCACCAGAAAGTATGGAAGATTAGGCTAAGTTTTGTTCCTTTTGACGAAAACTTCTCGAGTAAAGCCCATGCCCCTAACCATCTACCAACTCCCTCACAGCCCCTACTGCATCCCGATCACGCGGGCGCTGGAGGCCTTGGGAGTGGAGTTTGAGGTGCTCAATGTCACGCCGCACACGCGGGAAGAAGTGATCCGGCGCAGCGAGGGGAAGTTCTACTTTGTTCCGATGCTCGATCATGACGGCGAATTGGTAATGGAATCGTCGACCGAGTCGATCGACATCGCGCGCTACGTCGATGAGACCTTCGCCGCCGGGCGTTTGTTCCCCGCAGCCATCGAGGCGGCCCACTTGCCGCTTGTTGAGCAGATCGAAAACGAAATGGAGCTGGCTGGATTTGTCCTTATGGATCCGTTCCATCTCGACAGCATCGAAGACATCGTCGCCCGCACGATGATCATCCGCCACAAGGAGCGGAAGTTCGGCCCCGGCTGCGTCGAACGTTGGCGCGAACAACACGACGAACTCTTCGCCCACTTCCTCACACTCCTCGCCCCCGCCGAATGCACGCTTGGAGAACAGCCTTTCCTCTTCGGCCCCACTCCCGTCTATGCCGATTTCGCTCTCTTCGGCGTCCTCGAAAACGTCACCTATGTCCGCCAAAACACACTGCCAGATTCGCTTCCGAACATCCTCCGATGGCGCGAGAAGCTAAGGGCATTTCAGTTCTAAAGATCACAAGATTTTCAACGAACAGGTATTCTAAGTGGGTGCGTTAGGTGGATCGTGACCTCCGGGCGCGATGGATTTCGTTGGGCGCGAAGCGCGGAAGAATTCTTTGGGTTCGCGTTCCCGCCTCTGTGACGTGAATCAATCCAATGCTCGCTCCGCTCGTCGGTTCGCCATCGCGCCCGGAGGTCGCGATCCACCTTACCAACATGCAACCAGATCGGCAGCCTCAGATGCAATGTTGACAGGGACGATCGTTTCTATTGAGTTCTCCTCCAAATTACTATGAGGGAATTCGAAAAAATGACAAAGGCCGAGGTCGTTGCCGCGCAGCGGGCTTGGGCTCAGGCTGTTATCGATCAGGACGTCGAGGGGCTTCTAGCGCTTTACGATTTCGGCGCACCTGACGAGCCCTTGCTATTCAAGCCCACCTTGGCCGACGTTATTCGTCTCGACGAAGCCGGGGCGCGGTCCTATTTCGTGGGCGGCAACCCGGACTATCCGCATGACGCCGGCTTCTTGAAGCACGGCTGGAAACATGTGGAATTCCAGAGTGCCGTTGGCCCCATTTTGAAAGCGGGTGGTCTCGGTTACAAGGATATGGGTCATTACACCTTCGTTAATGCGAGCGGAGAAGCGACCCGCGCAGACTACACCTTCGCTTACCACAAACTGGGCGGCAAAGCGCTGATTTCCCTGCACCACTCATCGTTGACCTGGATGCCGCCAGCGAGCTGAACCAAGGGTTGTTCGTCGGCCAAAACCGAAAGGTCATCAGACTCCACGCAATTTAGCGTCCTGCTAAGTAAGATCTCCGGCAGGGATGCACTACTCACCAACCGTCAGTACGTCTACCCTAACAAATGCTAGAATCTTGCGCGAGCCGTCGCGTTGGCCGTCGTCGTTGCGAGGTGACATGACAGCGGCGAGGTGGGGGTGACCGGGGACGACGGAGAGGGCGGTGGAAAATTTCACCGTATAGAAATTGGGCATAATGACTTCCATCTCGGCGTGGTCGGTTTCCCAGGCGGAGAAAACAGAGTCTTCGTTCCGGCAAATCACTTCTGGGGCGATGTTTACTTCGACGATGGATCCATCAGCGCTGAGAACAGGATCGACTTCGACGGTCACGCCCACGTTCCGGCACTCAAAGGCCGTCGGGCTCGGCGGGGTAACCGCGGCGAGCCCCTCGGCCCCTTCGCCCGCGACTTCCTCGGTCACAGCGATTTCCGCCGGATCGTACTCCGTCGCATAAATCATTTCCTCGACCGACTCAACCTTCGCCCGCTGTCCGCTGCGCGTGGTGATGACCGCCATGTCGAGCAGGCGAATCTCGCCGTTGTCTGCAAGAACCTCGCCCATGACTCGCGCATGCAGATCATCATCACTCGAGTTATCCCTCGGTTCGGAGAGAACGTCCAAAGCCGCGAGTGCTTCGACTTCGAAAAATTCGACGACAACGCGGAGCTGCTTCGGCAATTCGCGTTCGACAGCGGCTGGTTTGGGCTTGGTCTGTGGCTTTTGCTTTTTCTTGGCTTCCTCGCCAACAACGAGCGTGGCCATGGCCGCGGAAACGAGGACAATGAAAGTAACGAAGGGGATTTTCATGAAAGCAGATTACTCCAAGTCGCGAGAAGCTGTCGATGGAAAAGTGGTTGCAGCTTCCAGCTGCACTGATCGCACCAACACTGTGCAGCTGGAAGCTGCAACCACTGTGGCTCACTGCGGCTCACTTCACTGTTGCTCGGCGCGGACGCGGAAGAAGCGATTGTCGGTAGAGGCACCGTAGAGGCCGGGCAGGGCGGCGGTCCAGTTGACCATGTCGATGCTGGACTCGAGTTTGATCTCGACGTTGCCGGTCGCATCGGAGGGAATGACGACGGCGCATTTCGGGATGGTCGTTCCGGGTGAAGCGCCGCCGCTGGAGTAACATTGGTTTTTCACTTTATCGCGGATGCACATGACAACCTGAACGATGGCATCCGCCCCTGGTTCTCCTTCCCGAAAGCCCAATTGAAAATCGACCGGGCCTTCCATCGTCAGAGGAATGTTCGGAACTCCTGCACTGGTATTGCCGCCCCCGAACGACTGTGTGGGAACGACGAGACTCAAAGGCAATCGCGGAAGGACCACGGTTTCTCCTTGGATGGTTCCGAAGATCTCTACCCGAATAACTTCGGTTGTCGCATTCGGGAGATAGATGAACGCGCTTTTGAACTCCGCGACTTTCCCATCGGGGACGGAAACGGTTTCTCCAATTTTCAGCGTGACAGTTTCCTCCGTGGCATAGGCGACGGAATTGGCAAAGAACCCAGCCGCGACAGCGGCGATGACAGCGATTTTGCAGGCTTGTTTTTTCATAGCTAAGAAACGTTGTGACATCAATAGTGCCCCGGCGAACGACCTGATGACGAGCAGATTCTGGTGATTATGCGGAGAAATTGCCTGAACAAACCTTGCGAATTCCGTAGTGAGATCGGATACTGCCTATCCCCAGCGAATTCGAAAAGCGCGATTAGCTCAGTGGTAGAGCACATGCTTCACACGCATGGGGTCACTGGTTCGAACCCAGTATCGCGCATTTTACACTCATTTAGAGCGCGTTAGCTCTTGCGCACGAATATGCGGATCCGATCAACCTCGGCGACTTGCTCGTAGTTCGCGGCCACATAGTCACGGAGAATCGGATAATTCTCGTGAGGTCTTCCGAAATACAGACCAGGCTCCTCCATTGGTGGTGCCCCTGCTGGATCAGCATCGACAAAGATCTCCGCTTTGGTTCTCTCCATATCATCCACGTATTCTTGAAGAAAATAGTCTTGCTGTTCGTTCGGCTGCACTTGTCGAAAATTGTGAGGCACTTTGGTTCCCTGCAAGAGACCGGTCTCCACATGAAAACGTGGAACAAAGCCCCAAACAACCATTCGCTGACCCTTTTCTGCATGGCGCAGAATCTCCGCAGAGACCTTTCCTGATCCAACGCCAAAAGGCATTCTTTGAGTTCTGCTCGTTCCCATGGCCTCATGAGGAGCATTATACAGAGTCAGACCAAATGGAAGAGCAACAGCAGCTAGCAGGAAAACCGTTCTCGACCATCGGCCTTGCCGTCCGTTACTGCCGAGGATCAAACTCGCTAAGGCAAAACCAGCGGGGACGAGAATTAGCAATTGGTAGTGAGCAAATTGTCGCATGGGTTGGAAAACCGCATAGACCGAAGCAGCAAAAACCAAGACGGCCATGAAAGTTACGGATCGTCGTGACAAAGACTTTAGATTGAGGAGGTTGAAGCAGATTGCCACCGCTATCAGTGAAAACCACACCATGAAAAAGTATCTGGTATCTTCTGCCCACTTGAACAGAAAAACTGCAAACTGCTGAAGTCCGCCCCCTGTCGCTTCGACTTTAGTATGTGTGACTGCATAGATGAAATTGCTTTCTATGTAAGAAGTCCAGAACACGCCAAGCTTGGAAATTCCTATAAGATAAGAAAAAACGATAAGCGTTGGCGCAAGCCCACCCGCTATCAATGGCACAAGGCGCCGATCCTGCTTAAACAAAAATGGAATCACGGAAAAACAGGTAATGACCAGCGCCATCGGAACGGCCTGCAGTTTCGTGTATGGAAAGAGGCCTAGAACGAATCCGAAAATAAAAGCGGTTCTTTTCTTTCCCTCATTGCTAGGAACAACCAAGGAATACATGTAGAGAGCGGCGGCTGTGAGAAAGAAGGACATATGTTCCCCGTTGTAGGCAACAAAGTCCGAGTAAGTCAACACGACGACAAAAAATACAAGAGGTAAAATTCCTACTCTCGCAACCTCATCCCCATAGTGGCGGCGAAGCGCCCCAAAAACGAAAAAGATCGCCATCACCCACAAAAGAAGACCAAACACCTTGACCGTGAAATAGTTGATTGGCGCTCCGATCAAGGAAATAAGCAGAAGCGGGTAGATGACCATGGGACCGCTAGTGGTTCCGTCCACGGAGATCCAAAACCTTGGATCATCCAGGAGCGTCTGTGCTCCGGCTATCCACTCGCTCTCATCCGGATTGGCTTCTAGGAAATAGAAGGTTGGGTATCTGACCACAAATACAACCAATGCTATCATCACTAAGAACGCAGGCGATGAGAGGCGGAATTCACCAGTCCTTCCGTTACGCTTCATCGAGAAGTAGGCAACAAGTCCGGACACTAAAATGGTCAAAGTTTTCCACGCGAGGGTCGCCTCTCCTTCATAGTTGGCAAAGAAGTCGCGCGCTGCAGGTAAGAGCCAGACAAAAGAGACCCACAGGATAAAGAAGATCACACAAACGAAGGACAGAAAACTCGACCATCCTACTTTTCCTTTAGGGCGTTTGCCGCGAAAAAACTCAAAGGATTGAGCCAGCGCATTTCGCAATTTCGGTTGAAGCGAAAGCAGGATACCAATGACGACCGCTGCCACCAGAGATCCGGCGAGCCATGCCCCGGAAAGCTGCCGCGGCAATATAATCTGGTAGTCCTTCCCATTCGCCATCGGATCGGAATTATCGGTCGCCGTGAACATCAGGAATCTCTCTCGCCATCGAAATCTGCCTTCACCCAGCTTCGAGACCTTGCTGCGGGATTTCATCTGGATAGGCAGTCTCTTCCCGTTTTCGGTAACCCAAATGAGAGGGTATTGCGAAGGCCTTGGTTCAACCCTTTTCGGGATCGTCATCAGGACGGCATGTCCTTCCCGCCCCTTCACCCAGTCAGGATCGATGTCTATCGGCCTCGAAAAAGGAACTCCCAGCCAGAACTGACAAGACAAGACCACAACGATAGCTAAAACGGGCATCGCCACGCCAACCAGGATTTTCGAGTATTGGGCCCTTATCATTGTTTATATCTGCTGTCCCCTGAGAAGAAAAGAAGAGTCAGATTATAGAGCGTCCGCAAGCTGGCAACAAATCCGTGATACCTCTGACAACTTGCTTGATTGACCGTTCCGCCCAAATGACGGAGGCTCACCCCTGAATCACTCTAGCGATTAGTAGTTCTCCATGGAAAACACACCCGACCTCAGCTTGGTCATTCCTCTACTCAATGAGAGTAAAAACGTAGAGCGAGTGACCACCGACATGATTAATGCCTTTGAGCGTGACGGAGTGACACTCCAAGTTGTCCTGGTTAACAATGGCTCTACAGACGATACCGGAGCAATCATTGATCGCATGTCCGCTGAATATCACTCTTTAAGGACAGTCCATCTAAAAGAGAATCAGGGCTATGGTGGCGGTATTCTCGAAGGGATGGCTCAAGGTGATGGAGCACACGTGGGTTACACTTGCGGCGATGGCCAAATATCCGCTGAAGATCACGTCGCGGTCTTCAGGAAACTCTCTGAGGGCGGCTACGATATATGCCGTGTCGTCCGGACTGTGCGCGGAGACGGACCATGGAGAGTACTCATCACCTCTGTCTACCATTTTTTCTTTCCTCTCTTTTTTGGAATACGGGCAAAGGATATCAATGCCCATCCGAAGATGTATCGAAGGTCGAGTTTCGAGAAATTGGCCATTTCCCACCGCGATTGGTTCATTGATGCCGAGGCCTTGATGAAAGCCCATCGGCTTGGTTATCAAGTCGCCGAAGTTCCCGCCAGGTTTGAAGCACGCCAACATGGCCGATCCAATATCCGTCTAAAGACCATCTTTGAATTCGCTGCGAACATGGTCAAATACCGGTTGGGGGGAATTGAGAAACTCTTTCCAGCGGGAGAACCCGGAAAAGCACAGTTTTCATGAAAGCCGTCCTTCTTGCTGGCGGGCTTGGAACGCGTCTGAGTGAAGAAACCCACCTTCGCCCGAAGCCCATGATCGAGGTTGGTGGAAGGCCCATCCTCTGGCACATCATGAAGATATATTCAGTAGGTGGTGTGAACGAGTTCGTGATCTGCTCTGGGTATCGCGGCTACATCATCAAGGAATACTTTGCTAACTATTTCCTTCACATGTCCGACGTCACATTCGACATGGAGAACAACGAAATGGAGGTCCATCAACGCAGGTCGGAGCCTTGGAAAATTACCGTGGTCGACACGGGAGAGAACACCATGACTGGCGGACGGATCAAGCGGATCAAGGACTACATTGGCGACGAAACTTTTTGCTTGTCCTACGGCGATGGTGTTGCTGACGTTTCGATCAAGGATCTTGTCAAATTTCATAAAAGTGAGGGCCGTTGTGCAACGTTGACCGGGGTTCAGCCGCCTGGCCGCTACGGCGCCCTGGATATAGAAGGAAACCAGGTGCTGCGCTTCCAGGAAAAGCCGAAGGGCGACGGGGCGTGGATCAATGGCGGATTCTTCGTCCTCGAGCCATCTATCTTTGACCTAATTGCGGGAGACGAAACGCACTGGGAGCATGAGCCGTTAGCCAACTTGGCTGAAAGCGGTGAACTCACCATCTACAAACACACCGGATTCTGGCGCCCTATGGACACTCTGCGTGACAAGACCATTCTTGAGGAATTGTGGCAGGCGAGGAAAGCTCCCTGGAAAGTCTGGTAAGGTCTGATGTTCGGAGACGCTTACAGCGACGCCCGGGTTCTCGTCACGGGCCATACCGGTTTCAAGGGAAGCTGGCTTTGCGAATGGCTCCTTGGGCTCGGCGCAAAAGTTTACGGCGTCGCGCTTGATCCACCCTCTGATCCCTCGCTTTACCATCAGCTAGACCTCGTCACGCGGATCGAGCGTGATCATCGAATCGACATCCGCGACGGAAAGGCGCTTTCAGACGCTGTGGCAAAAACTAATCCCGATTTCGTTTTCCACCTCGCGGCCCAGCCTTTGGTCCGAACCTCTTATGAAAAGCCTGTGGAAACCATGGAAATCAATGTTCTTGGGACGCTTCTCCTCCTTGAAGCCATCAAGAAAGCTGGGATACCATGTGCCACGGTCATCGCAACCACTGACAAGGTTTACGTCAACCGCGAACGGGCCGAAGGCTATTCCGAGGAGGAACCACTGGGCGGACATGATCCCTACAGCGCCAGTAAGGCTGCCGTCGAAATCGTTGCCGACAGCTGGCGAAAATCCTTCGGCTTGACCGGTGGTTCAGAAGGCACTCTCGCCACTGCTCGTGCAGGAAATGTCATCGGTGGCGGCGATTGGGCCCTTGACCGCATCATTCCGGACTGCATGCGTGCCTTGAAAGCGGGCAAGGAGATTGAAGTCAGGAACTCCAGCGCCACCCGCCCGTGGCAACACGTGCTGGAACCTTTGAGCGGTTATCTTTGGCTGGGGACGCTCCTCAAGCGGGCGAAATTGGTCGACTTAGCGACCAAAGACGTCTGCAGCGCCTTCAATTTCGGACCAAACGACGAATCGAATCAGAACGTTCAATCGCTGGTGACGGAAGTATTACGGCATTGGCCCGGAACATGGAAAGATACGTCCGACGCCAAGGCGCCCCATGAAGCCGGCTTATTGCATCTATCCATCAGAAAGGCGCATGAACTCCTCAGATGGGAACCGGTTTGGAATTTCCAGGAAACCGTCGAGGCGACTGTAAGTTGGTATCGAGAATCCACTTCTCCGAACGGATCGAACCCCAGCTCATTGTGCCAAGATCAGATCGAATCCTACACCGCGGCGGCCCGAGCTAAGTCGATCGCGTGGGCTGAATAATCAAAGTTCCGGGACATAGCGCATCACTTCCCCTTCCCGGTACGGAAGGGCGCCAATTTTCAGTTCCCCGGACGCACCCAACCTTTCCCACCAATACTTCGCGAATTCAGCAAGGCTCATCGGCTGCCCGGACCCCAAATTCCGAGCTTCAAATTGTCCGTTCTCCATGTCCTTCCGCAATAGTTCGGAAACGAGCTCTTCGGTCACGATGTCAACAGGCGTAAAATCGCGAATCTGCGCGCCCGGCGTCATTTCGAAATCATCACCTGACTCGGCAGCCGACTTAAGTGAAGGCCAAAACTGCCCGGGAGACTGCCCTTCCCCGAATACCGTGAAGAGCCTGAGAAGCGAAAACTGGAGGCCGAGATCCTTGGTCATCTTTGCAAACGCATTCGAGGCCGCCGCTTTCGAGATCGAATAACCGTCATTCGGTTCAAGTGGAATTCCAGGCGGGATAGTCTCGTAACAGTCAGCAGCATTGCCGTACTCGAAGGAACTTCCCGTCGCGACAACTCGGTTAATCCCTGTTTTGACTGCTAACTCAACGAGGCGCACCGCCGCATAAGTATTCCAGTAGAGATACCGTGAAAGCGGTTCGTTTTTCAAGTAATAGGAATGCGCCGCGAGATGAAGCAACGCTTCACATCCTTCGATGTCGGCCGGGGAAATCTCATCCAGCGGTTTAATAATCCACTGCACGTCGCTCCCAACCGGCAGACGAGGCTCACTTCCCGGCCGGCAATGAGCACGAACCATCCAGCCCAACTCCTCCGCTCTCCGCAAAAAATGGGTTCCAATGAAACCGGTGGCGCCAGTGACAAAGACCGTCATGGCCGCAAAATGATGTGGGAGTCAAAGCGCGTATGCCAAATCAGAGAAGTCATTATCCAGATAAAAGTCCGCATTGGCCGCACTGACGACGTGAATTCTCGGGAGGAGAAACACTAGGCACCCTCCATTCTTCAGATACTCCTGCTCGTCCTCAATAACTTCCTTCCGAAAGTGCCAGCAAAGGACGATGAACACATCGGGCGCACGCTTTCGTCCTTCCTCGCGCGATATCATGGGAATGCGCGTTCCGGGCGTCAGTCGCCCATCTTTTTCGGGATTACGGTCGCAGATCCACGGCAGGTCGTCTTTCGTGATTCCACAATGATGCAGGACGATGTTCCCCTTCGTCGACGCGCCGTAACCGCCAATGGTCTTCCCGCTACCGCGGATCAATTGGATGAATTCGCGGACCTGGTCACGGTGATCAATAACACGGCGGGCAAACCTCTCGCACTGGTCAGCCGTCGCGGAGAACGCCACATCCTTCGAGATATCCTCGAAGTTGGCGCAATCGTTCTTCGCAAACCATAGACGGAAACTGCCTCCATTGATTTCATTCTTGGAAAGGGCAAACAACTTCATTCCGGCTTTTCGACCGATGTCGACCATTTGATCAATTCCCAGATAGAGAAGGTGTTCATGGCAAATCTGGTCGTAAGTTAAATTGCGCAGAAACAAATCCATATCCGCCAACTCCACGACCCAAATACCATCCGGAGTGAGAAGGTTCGCGATGTCGGCGACGAAATCGTGCGGCTTTTCGAGGTCATAGAACATCGCAATGGAAGAAATCACGCGAAATTTCCGTCCCGGCTGCCATTGCTCAAGGGCATCACCAGAAAAGAAATCATAATGCGCTTCGATTTCAGGAGCGGCGCGGTGCCGGAATTTCTCCGCTGATGGGTCGATCCCGAAGAGCGAATATCCCGAGTTCGCGAAATTGTTCAGCAGGGTGCAGTCGTTGCACCCGATATCGAGCAGGGAATCGCCGGGTTGAAGATCGACCGCTTCCTTGATTTCATCGGCAAGCTTCCCGAGATGGGCGCGCATCAACGGGCTGATCCCGGAAAAATATCCGTAAGTCTGACCATACATCTTGTCCAAGTCCGCGACCGCCGACAGCTGCACATGGCCGCAATCATTGTATCCGCATCGACGGAGGACCAACGGCGTCGCCACCGGATCAGGATCGTCGACGGCCGGAAAAACGCCGCTCAGTGGCTGCTCCCCGAGATCAAGGAAATCGGTCAGATCGTCGCTGTCGCAAATCAGACATCGGGGGAGTTCACGGTAGTTCATGATACGCAGGAAGAGTCTTGGGACGCCCAGCCTTAGTTTCCAATAGTTCGAGTGTCAAAGAACGAGCGCGTGATTCTGAAGCCTACTCCGAGTCTACCTTGCGCCTGGCAGGCCTGATGACCAGACGTTTCACGCGTGCATTGTCCTTGGGACTCCATGTTTCCACGGCGGGATCATCGGCGATGGCGTTGTGGACGAGGCGGCGATCGTAGGAGTTGAGTGGTGGGAGTTTGACTGGTCGTTTCGAAGCTTTGACGCGTTCGGCGATGGCTTTGGCTTCTTCGACGAGTTGGTCCTCGCGCATCATGCGGTAGTGCTGGGCGTCGACGCGGATTTTCGGGGCGTCGGGCATTTGCGTCTGCACGATGCGGTTGGCGAGGTATTGGATATCGTCGAGGCGCTCGCCGCGGCGGCCGATGAGGATGTCGGCCTCTTCGGAAATGATTTCCAAGACGGTGCCGTTCTCGGTTTCGAGCGGCTGGACATCGACGACGAACCCGAGATACCCGAGCATCGTGTCGAGAACTTCCTTGGCCTTGTCGATCGGTTCCATCTGACGAGCAAATTACACCAAACGGGGAGAATCGCCAAGCCGGCGCCAGACTACTGCACCGGAACGAGTTTAAACCGATCGATGATGCAACCTTTAGCCTTGGTCTCGCGTTCGGTGATGGGGTTGCCGGTGAGGAGGCTGTTTAAGGTCTCGTGGAGGTAGTTCCGGACGGCTTCATCTTTTGGCGCGGAAGGGACAGGTGCGGTTTTCTTTGTCTCTTTCGCTTCTCCGCCGCTGATCTTGCATTCAGAATCAAGGGCGCCGCGGTAGGCGGCCTTGCCGGTTTCATCGACGATGAGGACGTGCGGGAGGACGGGGATTTCCAAATCATGGGTCATCTTGAAATCGACATCGAAGAGGAACGCATCCGGCTTCGCGCCGACGTCCTTCAAAACGGAGACGAGTTTTTTCCGTTCCTCGGCGGTCGCGTCCGCCTTCACGGGAAGGACAATGAACCACTTCACACTGCGCGCGCGCATCTCGGATTGCAGCGCGGGGAGGACGTCCTTTTTGTAGTAGTCGAGAGTGCACGGGCAATCGGGTCGTGCCCACTCGAGGACAGTGACGTGATTTTCGGCGGCGGTGGTGAGGGCCATCTCGGTTCCGTCTGCGGACATGAGGGTGAACCGGAGCGGCGATGGCACCTTTTCATCCTCACCACTGGCGGAGATTGTCGCCGAGGTGAGGATTCCCACGAAGAATAGGAGTGAACGCACGAGAAAAGATAACGCATGCCCTCCGATTCGAAAGCCGCGACTTGACGAAACCCTTGAAACAGTGGTCATTTTCGGCCCTACCACCGCTGTGGGGGGAGACTTGGCAGAATGACTCCGACAACCAAATCCACAACATCTTCCCGCCTTCCATGGCGACCAACGGCAGGCTTTTTCCTGCTCGCCGCGCCTGCAGCCACTCTTGCTGCCGAGGAGAAAGCGGAAGAACCGAAGAACGACGAACAGACCAAGGAACTGGTCGGGACGTCAACGCTCCAGCCCAGCCCGGAGACCATCACGCAAGGGAACTGGAAGCCGCTCGCCGTTACCGCCGCGATCTATTTCATCATCTCGGCAGTCATGTGCGTGTTGATTTTCAAGCTCTACACCAAGCGCCGCCTCGTCTGACGTCGAGCTGCTGAACCAACTCACCATGCGCATTCTCTCCGGCGTCCAACCGTCCGGTCGGCTTCATATCGGCAATTACTTCGGCATGATGGAGCCTGCGATTCGTATGCAGGACGAGGGCGAAGCGTTTTATTTCATCGCCGAGTACCACGCACTCACGTCCATTCACGATCCCGCTGCCCTTCGTGAAAACGTCCGCGAGCTGGCCATCGATTTCCTCGCCTGCGGACTCGATCCCGAAAAGTGCGTCTTTTGGCGGCAATCGGATGTCCCGGAGGTGACCGAACTGACGTGGATCCTGAGTTGTGCGACGCCGATGGGATTGCTGGAGCGATGCGTTTCCTACAAGGACAAGATTGCCCAAGGCGTTTCCCCGTCCCACGGCCTGTTCGCCTACCCGGTTCTGCAAGCGGCGGACATCCTCGCCTTCGATGCCAACGTCGTTCCCGTCGGCAAGGATCAGAAGCAGCACCTCGAGGTCACGCGGGACATCGCGCTCAAGATCAATGATCGTTACGGGGAGGATTTGCTCGTGCTTCCCGAGCCGCGCATTCGCGAGGAGACAGCCGTCGTTCCGGGTCTCGACGGAAAAAAGATGAGCAAGAGCTACGAAAACACGATCGACATTTTTGAAGAGACTGAAAAGAAGCTACGGAAGAAAATCATGCGGATTGTGACGGACTCGACCCCTGTAGAGGAGCCGAAAAATCCCGAGGGCAGCTACATTATCCAGCTCTACAAGTTATTCGCCGATGCATCTGAAGTATCGGCCTTGGAGGAAGACTTTCGAGCCGGTGGGAAGGGATACGGGGACTTCAAACAAGTGCTTTTCGAACGCATTCGGGATCATTTCGCCCCAATGCGGGAGCGCCGGGAAAAGCTCGCCGGTGACCAGAACTACGTCGATGGGGTCTTGGAAACTGGCGCGAAAAAGGCTCAGGACATCGCTCGGCGGACCTTGGATCGGGTTCGCAGTGCCGTGGGGCTATAGGCATTCAATCTGGAAAAAACGTTTCAAAATCGTCACCCGCGACCGCTTGAACATGGAAATTTTCTTTCCACCTGCGCCCGATTCCTCTTGCCTTGTAGGGTATTACTTTTAAAATCGAACCCTCAACCTAATTAAGAATTTGCTGCGGTCTACCCCCCTAAAACCTCCGCAGACAAGAAACCGGAATGAACCTGCTGAGTAAAGTGAAGACAATGCTGGATACGCCTTCGGGTGACGATGACAACTACCCGCAACAGCGTGATTACTCCCAAAACCGGGAATCGCATCACCCGTTGTTTACCGAGAAGATCTTTTCTGACCGAAAGGTTTTCTTCATGGATTTAAAGGAAAACAACCGCGGCCGTTTCCTGAAAATCACCGAGGACGTTCGTGGTCGAAGGGACACCATCATGCTCCCAATCGAGTCATTGAACGACTTCATCGAAGCCCTTCATCGTATCGAAGAATACGAAAAAGGCCTCGAATAGAAGGGTTTTTCGCACTCGAACGTTGTTAGTAGTCAACGCTCACGAGCGTGAGCCCGTCTGCGGGCGCACAATGCGACGAATGCACTGTGCCCGCGGGCTCTAACAAGTTCGCTATCCAACGCACCGGCTCGCCTCCGGTCGCGCAACGCATGGCGCTGCCCGTCAGCAAACGCACCATGCGGTAGAGGAATCCGTTGCCGGTATATGTCAGCGCGAGCGTCTCGCCATGCTCCGCGAGCCTCGCCTCGTGAATCGTGCGAACGGTCTCCAAGTCCTTGCCGTCTCCCCGGTTGGCAGCGAACGCGGCGAAGTCATGTTCCCCTTGAAAGAGCACCAAGGACTCCCGAAGTAAATCACGGTCAATGACTTGCGGATGATGCCAGGCGAGCCCGGCACGGAGAGGCCGGAGCACTTCACTCGTATCAATCTCATAGCGATAGGTTTTTTTTATTACTGAGAAGCGAGCATGGAAATCATCCGCGACTCCCTCGCTAGCCATCACGCGGATGGTCCGCGGCAAGTGCGCGTTGAGAGCCCGCATCCACGCCGCCGCATCCATCGACGAATTTGCCGGAGCGTCGAAATGTGCGACCTGACCGAGCGCGTGTACGCCAGTGTCGGTCCGGCCCGAAGCATGGAGGGAAATTCGCTTCTTCGCGATCCGCTCGAGCGCGGCTTCCATCTGATCCTGCACCGTGCGCCCCGACGGCTGGCTCTGCCAACCTTCGAAGGGACGCCCGTCGTAAGCGATGGTCAGCTTAATCCTCATCATCCAGTTCGAAAGAGTCCATCGCGCCGGTGGCGCCCTCCCGCATCGCTTTTTCATCGAGGTAGTCCTGCAGGATGACAACCGCCGCCATCTGATCGATCACGTTCCGACTGTTCTTCACCGTGCGACCCGCTTCGTGGAGCTTTCGCTGTGCCTCGACCGTGGTCAGCCGCTCGTCCGTCGTCTCGAGTGGTATCTCTTCGGGGATTCTCTCGCGAAGGCCAGCAACAAACTGCTCGACCTTCTCCACGGCAGTTCCGCGGCTTCCGTCGAGTCTTAAGGGAAGTCCGATCACAATTCGCGAAACCACCCGCTCTTTCACAATCTCCATAATTCGTCCCGCGAAGTCCGGCGTTTCCTTCCGGTGAATCGTCTCCACCGGATGCGCGAGCATGCCGAGATCGTCACTGATAGCCAGCCCAATGCGGGCTTCGCCGTAATCGATGCCGAGGATGCGCTCCATTGGCGCCATCCTACTTACTTCAATTCCGCGGGCAAGTCCTTCACCAGATGCTTGATGCGATCTGCC
>JBCCWV010000060.1:0-24852 GCA_039192745.1 Verrucomicrobiota bacterium
CCCGCCGCCCAGCGTGCCATTGGTGCCGGCGCCTTTCGCGGAACCCGCCGTGATGGTGAGATTCAAAAGCGAGCGGCTTGCCCCGGCCGTCTCGACGGTGACGACGTGATAGGCGTTCGTTCCCTTGACATCTGCGGGAATATTCGCTGTGAAGTCCCCGTCAAAATCATCGTCATCCCCGTCGATATCACCGGAGAGGATGGTGACATAAAGGCCGGGATTAAAGTCCGCGCCCCCGAGACTGTAGCCTCCTTGAAGATCGACCCCGGGAGGAATTGAAAAAGTGGAGTCGGGATCATTGTTGGTTATCCCTGCGCCTTCGTCCGGATAGTGCGGGCCTTCCGCAATGTGAATCGTGTCCCCGGAGGACGCGGCCGCAAGAGCGTCCTGCAGGGCGACGAACGCATCTTTCCACGAATTCCCGTCGTTGTTTCCAGACGCCGTCCGGTCGACGAAGATGTCGTCGGCGCGGGCCGAAGATACAAAAAAGATGGCGGCGAGCAGCGACGGCGCGAGAATTGCGCCGCCGGGAAAGCGGGAAAACTGGATCATGGAAGCGGGAGGGAGGTCGTTGCCAAGGGATAGAAACGACGGTCGAAATTCTATCGGAATTTTACGGCAAATCTACTACCGAGGGCGCATCTTGGCCACATTTGTGAGGGAGTGGTTGCAGCTTTCAGCTGCACTGAGTGTTTTCGGTAATCCCACTCTGCAGCTTGAAGCTGCAACCACTTCTCACGGCACCTGCAGCCGGAAATGCATGGTGTCCTTAGGCCAGCTGTAGGCGGTGCCGGGAATGATGACGGTGTTCGTGCCGATATTGAGGGAGCCGGAAGTGCCATTCATCCAACTGCCACCGTTCATCGTTTCGCTGTATTCGGAGGTGTAAGTGGTCGCGGAATCAGACTCGACGGTGAGGGTGATTTGGCCGGTGGTTTTGTTGACGGTGACATTGGTAATCGTCACTTCAGCGGACGGTAGGACGACGACAATGGGGTATTCGTAGGCGCCGATGTCTGCCGTGGCGGTGCCGTTGTTGTCGGCGTCGAAGATGCGTGGATGGCCTAGGATGTCGACGGAAGAGGTAATGGAAATGTTCGTCCCGGCTTCGATCAAAGGAGATCCGGGCAAGAGGGAGTAGTCTCCTGCTGTGGTGGGGGCTTCAGACTGGTTTCTTTGGTCGACGAATTCGGGTAATACGGAGTCTGCGAGATTGCCCGAAGTGCCTCCGGCGAATCCCTCGACGAGTGAATGCACGCGTGAGAAGGTTATTGGTGAACTCAATGACGAATCCACACCATCATTCCCTGTGATGACGCAATTCTCTACAGTTAGAAGCGCATTCGTAGCAGAACTCGATTCAATCGATAGCCCGTTGTTTCCCGCGATCGTACAGTTCTGGAGGCGGTAATTCGCGGAATCAGGGATAAAGCGGAAATTGACTACAGTTCCGAGGTTTCCAAAGAATTCTGAATCTTGAACAAGGGCTCCTTGAGCAGTAGAGAAACCCAGGCTGCCGACAAAGATGCCAGTCGAACTGCCCACGTCATTTCCGAAGAACCGGCAACGCTCGATGGTAGCTGATTGGACTTTCTGTACACTAGCGCTGCCGATTCCGCAAAACACCACAGACGGTGAGTTCGGCGACTGAGGGAAAATGTGATCTGAGAATTCACAGTCAGAGAACAGTGCCGTCGCTGTTGTGCTGCGCGACGAGAAGTTCACGGCCATGCCGCGTAGGGCGGCGTTTCCGGTAGTATTATTGTATGTGAGAAGATTTCTGCGGAAGGTTGAGTTTCTTACGATGAGGGATTTTCCTTGGAATTCACAGCCGCCACCGGTGCCTCCGGGAAATCCGCCCACCAGCCTTTGGGTCCAGTTGTCCGTAATCTCGCAGTTCAGAATCATGAGTTGCGACGTGCTCATATCCTCGATAGCGGAGGATTCTTGAACACAGATGCCTGCCCCTGAAATCAGACAGCGGTTTCCGACAATTCGACACTGATCAATGATGAACTGGGAATCTGCCGTGCTGAAGATGCCTCCTCCACGTTGCTGGTCGGAGGTCGATCCATTGGCATATCCGGCGGTGATGGTGAGCCCGGAGACTGTGGTGAGCTGTGTCGCCGGCGCTTCGATTTCCATGACGTGGAATGCATTGACTCCCGCCAGCAAGGCAGGGTCTTCGGCAACGTTGTTGCCGTCCGAATTCGGATCGTCTTGCTGAAGATCACCTGAGAGGACGGTTTCGTTCGCAGCGATGTTCCGATCTCCTCCTCCCTGGGGATATCCGCCGCATACTCTGACCTGGATTGGAACGAAGAATGTGCTCGTGGGGTCATTGTTCGTCTGCCCTACTCCCTCATCGGGATAATACACACCTTCTGCCACCAGAACCTCGTTGCCTGCCAGAGCGGCACCAAGTGCGTCTTGCAGTTTCACGTAGGCATTCGTCCAGGAGCTGCCGTCATTGCTGCCGGAGGCCGAGGCATCGACATAAATTGGGAAAAATCCCTCGTAAGCGCCGATATCGATCACGCCTCCACGAACCCGTTCAACGCCGATGAAATCGAACGGTTCAAAGTTTAATCCGCTGGTTCCGGCGTCGATAGCCGGGGACCCAAGGCTCAAGGCGAGATTCCCAACCGCGCTCGGTGCATTGGCGGGATTCGGAGGTGTATCAAACAAAGGGTCGTTTCCACCATTGTTTTCGATGATGCAAGTGGTCGTCGGCGAGGTTGAGCTTGACAGTAGATTCAGGGAAGCGCCGGCGGCGGCACGGGAGCCCGCGGCGTGGTTATTCCAGATAATGGTGTTCTGGAGGGTGACGACCGAGTTGGAGGCCGCTTGGATGCCGCCACCGTTGATCGCACCGGAATTTCCGGAAATGGAGCAATTGATAAGAGTGGGGGTCGAATCGTTGAAATTGCAGGCCCCACCCCGATCACCTTGGTTGCCAACGAAAAGGCAATTGATAAAATCCGGGTCCGCCGTGTTGAGTGTTCCGACGGCTCCCCCACGGGCGGTTGTCAGGTTTCCGTGGAATCTGCAGGCGATAAACTGGGTGTCTGCATTCGCAATATGGACGGCGCCACCGCGTCCGGAACTGCGGTTTCCAGAAAAGAGGCAAGATCGGACTTCAAGGCCATTGGCGATAGCCAGCAAGCCCCCGCCGTGGCTTTCGTTCGTGCCAGATCCGTTGGCGGTGCCTGCAGTGATGACAAATCCTTCCAGTAAAGCGGCGGCACCGCTGGAAAGAAATGAGACGACGTGAATCACGCTGCTCCCGACTTGTTGATTTGAGGTTTCGGCGATGAAGTTTCCGTCGGTGTTGATGTCGTTGTGGTCGATGTCACCTGAAAGAATGGTGAGATAGATCATGGGATCCCGTTGATCTCCCTTGAAGTCATAGCCACCGAGCAACGTGACTCCGGCAGGAATGGCGAACGTCGAAGCTCTGTTCCCGGTAGATTGGCCCTGGCCATCGTCCGGGAAATAAACGCCCTCTGCGACATGAATGGTGTCGCCAGAAGACGCCGCGCTGATACCATCCTGAAGAAAGAGAAACGCGTCTTTCCAACTGGATCCGTTGTCACTACCCGTGGTCGAAGCAGGGTTGACGAAGATGTCGTTGGCGCTGGCGGGCAAAGTGAGAGCCAGAGCAAGTAGAAAGCAGGCTTGCGAAATAAGCCGTGAGGTATAGGCCGCAGTCATGGTCAAGGAGGAGAGGGAAGTCTTATTCACCAAGGGATTGGACAGACTTGTGGGATTTTACGGGACATATCTCCCAATGGCCAGCTTGAAAGTTTGGGGAATGGATGGGAAGGACCAGAGGGGCTCGATGAGAGCCCGTCTTTGAGTGGTGGTGAGTTGGTCCTGTCGCGGTCACAGGCGGGACGCCTGTGCTACGGCGCAAAAAAACCGGGCGGCCCCTTTCGGAGCCGCCCGGCGGTGTTTGGTTCGTTGATGCTATGCTCCGCGGGCTTGCGCTCGCGAAATTTGGTTATTGGATGATTGGAGATTGGATGGTTGGGAATTTCCTAATTAACCAATTATCGAATTATCTAATTATCCAATCATCCGTCGCCTACGGCGATTACATCATCCCGCCCATGCCGTGGTCGTGGGCGTGACCGCCGGCGTCGGCTTTTTCTTCTTCGGGGATGTCGGTGATAAGCGCTTCGGTCGTGAGAAGGAGACCGGAGATGGACGCGGCGTTTTGCAGGGCAGAACGCGTGACCTTCGTCGGGTCGACAACTCCGCTTCCGACGAGGTCTTCATACTTGTCGGTGGCGACGTTGTATCCTTCGTTGGCGCTAAGACCTTTGACGTGCTCGACGATGAGAGCGCCTTCGCGGCCGGCGTTGGCGGCCAGGGTGCGAAGCGGTTCTTCGATCGCGCGGTGGACGATGCCGACACCGGTCTTCTCGTCGCCCTTGGCTTTGACCTTGTCGAGGGCAGCTTGGACGCGGATGAGAGCGGTTCCACCACCGGGGACGATGCCTTCTTCGACGGCAGCGCGGGTGGCGTGAAGGGCGTCTTCGACGCGGGCCTTCTTCTCTTTCATCTCGGTTTCGGTTGCGGCGCCGACGTTGATGACGGCGACTCCACCGGCGAGCTTGGCAAGACGCTCTTGGAGCTTCTCGCGGTCGTAGTCGGAGGTGGTTTCCTCGATTTGGCGACGGATTTGGTTCACGCGGCCGGTGATGTCGGCGGACTTGCCTTCACCTTCGATGACGGTGGTGTCTTCCTTGCCGATGGTCACGCGCTTGGCGGAACCGAGGTCGTTCATGTCGACGTTTTCAAGCTTGATGCCGAGATCTTCGGTGATCACGCGGCCACCGGTGAGGATGGCGATGTCTTCAAGCATGGCTTTGCGGCGGTCGCCGAATCCAGGTGCCTTGACGGCGGAGACGTTGAGCGTGCCACGGAGCTTGTTGACGACGAGAGTGGCGAGGGCTTCGCCTTCGACGTCTTCGGCGATGATGAGGAACGGCTTGCCGCTCTTCGCCACCTTTTCGAGGAGAGGAAGCATGTCCTTGAGATTGGAGATCTTCTTCTCGTGAATGAGGATGTAAGGGCTGTCGAGGACACACTCCATGCTTTCGCCGTCGGTGACGAAGTAAGGAGAGAGGTATCCCTTGTCGAATTGCATCCCTTCAACGACTTCGAGGGTCGTCTCGATGGACTTCGCTTCTTCAACGGTGATCGTTCCGTCCTTGCCGACCTTGTCCATGGCATCGGCGATGATCTTACCGATGGTGGTGTCCCAGTTGGCGGAAACGGTGGCGACCTGGGCGATTTCCTTCGTGGTTTTCACCTCGTTGGAGATCTTGCCGAGTTCGTTCACGAGCGCTTCGGAAGCGGCGAGGATGCCACGCTGAAGGCTGGTGGGATTGGCGCCTGCGGTCACGTTGCGAAGGCCTTCCTTGTAGATGGCTTCGGCGAGAACGGTCGCTGTCGTCGTGCCGTCACCGGCGACGTCGGAGGTCTTGCTGGAGACTTCCTTGATGAGCTGAGCGCCCATGTTTTCGTAGGCGTCATCGAGTTCGATTTCCTTGGCAACAGTCACACCGTCCTTGGTGATGGTGGGGCTGCCGAATTTCTTGTCGAGGATGACGTTACGTCCGGAAGGTCCGAGCGTGCTTTTCACGGCACGGGCAAGCTTTTCGGCTCCGCGGAGGAGGGCTTGGCGTGCGGCTTCGTCAAAAATGAGTTGTTTGGCCATAGTCTAATTTAGATTTTAGATTTTAGATTTAGGATTTGTTAGGAAACTACGGCGAGGATGTCGGTCTCGCTGACGATGAGGAGGTCGTCCCCGTCGATCTTGACGTCGGTGCCGCCGTATTTGGAGATGATGACCTTGTCTCCCGCCTTCACGGTGAATTCAAAGTCGTTGCCATTGTCGTCTTTTCCGCCGGTGCCGAGGGAGACGACTTCCGCTTCCTGGGGTTTTTCCTTCGCAGTGTCGGGAAGGATAATGCCGCCGGCGGAGACTTCTTCCTCGTCGAGGCGTTTGACGAGGACACGTGGTCCGAGTGGTTTCAGTTTAGATGCCATTTTTTATATGGTTTTGTTAGTGGGTGTTTGTCTTTTTCTATTACGGGGTGGTGTTCCGCCGGCGTCGCGCCCAGGCACGCTGGGAGCTGGGCCGACGGAAAAGGGTTTTGAACTTATTTTTCCTCTTCGACGACTTCGGCATCGACGACCTTGGCGTCGGCCTGTTTGGGTTCGGAGGATTCGCCGCCTTCGGGAGGTGCGGTAGGATCGCCGGAGGTGGTTTGCGTGCCGCCGCCGGGGGTGCCGGCATCGGCGTAGAGTTTTTGCGAGATCGGCGCCATGGCGGCGTTGAGGCCTTCGATGGACTTTTTCATCTCGTCGACATTCTCGCTGCTGATGGCCTCGCGGACCTTGGCGACTGCTTCCTCGACAGGCTTTTTCTCGTCGTCGGTGACCTTGTCCCCGAGTTCTTCGAGCTGCTTTTCGCACTGGTAGGCGAGGGTGTCGGCCATGTTCTTCGTCTCGGCGGACTCGCGGCGATTCTTGTCGGCCTCGGCGTGCTGCTCGGCCTCGTGTTTTGCCTTTTCGATTTCGTCATCGCTGAGGCCGCTGGAGCCTTCGATGGAAATCTTCTGCTCCTTGCCGGTGCCTTTGTCTTGCGCGGTGACGTGAAGGATGCCGTTGGCGTCGATGTCGAAGGTGACTTCGATTTGCGGAACGCCACGCGGTGCGGGTGGGATGCCACTGAGCTTGAAGGTGCCGAGTGACTTGTTGTCCTGCGCCATGGGGCGCTCGCCTTGGAGTACGTTGATCTCGACGCCGTCCTGATTGTCGGAGTAAGTCGAGAACGTTTGCTGCGCTTTCTTCGGAATCGTCGTGTTGCGCTCGATCATCGGCGTGGCAACACCGCCCGCGGTTTCGATGGAAAGCGTGAGAGGCGTGACATCGAGAAGGAGGACGTCCTTTACGTCGCCTTGGAGAACGCCACCTTGGATCGCGGCACCGATGGCGACGACTTCGTCGGGGTTCACGCCCTTGTGTGGTTCTTTGCCAGCGATGGCGTGGGCGGTTTCGATGACTTTCGGCATGCGTGTCATGCCGCCGACGAGGACGAGTTCGTCGATCTCGCTGGCGCTGACGCCGGCTTCCTTGAAGCAGCTTTCAACGGGGCTCTTCGTGCGGGCGAAGAGGCTGTCGGTCATTTGCTCTAACTGGGCGCGGGTGAGCGACTTCTGAATGTGTTTCGGTCCGCTTTGGTCGGCGGTGATGAAGGGGAGATTCAGTTCGTAGTTTTGCGAGGATGAGAGGGCGATCTTGGCCTTTTCGGCTTCTTCCTTGATGCGTTGGAGGGCGTCGGGCTGACCGCTGAGGTCGATGCCGGTGTCTTTTTTAAACTCGTCGACGATCCAATCGATGAGGACGTTGTCCCAGTCGTCACCGCCGAGCTGTGTGTCACCGTCGGTGGCAAGGACTTCGAAGACGCCATCGCCGATTTCGAGAATGGAGATGTCGAACGTTCCGCCACCGAGGTCGTAAACGGCGATCTTTTCGTCGCTCTTTTTGTCGAGCCCGTAGGCGAGGGATGCGGCGGTGGGTTCGTTGATGATGCGGCGGACGTTGAGTCCGGCGATTTCACCCGCGGCCTTGGTCGCGTTCCGTTGGCTGTCGTTGAAGTAAGCCGGGACAGTGATGACGGCGTCGGTGATCGTTTCGCCGAGTTTTTCTTCGGCGTCAGCCTTCAACTTCGCGAGGACCATGGAAGAAACTTCCTGCGGGCTGTAAGTTTTCTTTTCGCCTTCGACTTCCACTTCGATGTGGGCGTCGCCGTTGGGCGCTTCGACGATGTTGTAGGGTGTCTTCTTGTCCGCGTCGGTGAGTTCGGAGAATTTGCGGCCGATGAGGCGCTTGGCGGAGAAGACGGTGTTGGCTGGGTTCGTGATGGCTTGGCGTTTTGCGGCCTGTCCGACGAGGCGTTCGCCGGTTTTCGAGAAGGCGACGACGGAAGGAGTGGTGCGTGCGCCCTCGGAGTTTTCCAAAACGGTCGGTTCCCCCGCCTCCATGACGGCCATGCAGGAGTTGGTGGTTCCGAGGTCGATTCCTAAAATCTTGCTCATGATGTGTTCGTTCCTTTCTAGGTGGGTTGGTGCCGGTTTCGGCGAATTGGGATTGGTCGAGCACTAGTGCAATCGCCGTGCCAACGGGGGTTATTAGGATTGCAACCCATTGACTGTGAATTATATAAAGATTTTAAACTCTATATTAGGTCTGCTCAGAGGTCCGGGATTTGCGCCATAATGACGCGCCAATCCCTCGCACCGCGCGCCATTTGGGCACGATGCCCGCCCGGAGTTCGCCCAACGTGTTGCGCGTTTCCGCTTCGTCCCGTAAACAACGGCATGAATCGACCCGATGGCCGCCAGACCGACCAATTGCGACCTGTGAACTTCGTTCCCGGCATTGCTCCGCATGCGTCAGGGTCGGTGCTTGTCTCGTTTGGTAACACGCGAGTGATCTGTAGCTGTTTCGTTGAAGAAGGGGTGCCGCGTTGGATGAAGGAGCAAAAGGTTGGGGGCGGTTGGATGACGGCGGAGTATTCGATGCTGCCGTATTCGACGACGAGCCGGAAAGCGCGGGACATCGCGCGAGGAAAAATCGATGGGCGTAGTTCGGAGATTCAACGGCTGATCGGTCGTTCGCTGCGGGCGGCGGTAGACTTGAGTTTGCTCGAAGGGCAAACGGCTTGGGTGGATTGCGATGTTTTGCAAGCCGACGGCGGCACTCGCACGGCGTCGATCACCGGGGCGACGGTGGCATGTGAAATGGCGTTCCGGAATTTGATCAAGGCAGGCCGACTGACCGAGTCGCCGTTGAAGCGCCTTGTCTCTGCGATCAGTGTGGGGATCTATGAAGGCGAAGCCGTGTTGGATTTGAATTACATCGAGGACCGTGACGCGTCGGTGGACATGAACGTGGTCATGACAGCGGGGGGAGAATTCGTGGAGGTGCAGGGGACGGGTGAGGAAGCGACTTTCACGCGTGCGCAAATGGAGTCGATGTTGGCCCTCGCCGAAAAGGGAATCCGAGAGATTGGCGAAATGCAGACGGCGGCAATCGAACAGGTGGAGAACCCGGATGCGGAAAAGGAATTCGCAGACTTGTCAGGCTTTTTCAACGCCTGATCCCTCACGCAAGCGATGCTCACGGCAGCGGATGGCCAGATTTTGCTCGATGTGTTTCACATCGGGTTACTGGCGTTGGCGGTTGGGCTGGCGACTTACTTTTTCATTCGAAAGTCGAATCCACTGCTGCGGTGGCATGAGCACGGGAACGTGTGGACCGCGCCGTTTGGGTTTCATGAATTGCGTATCGCGCTCCTGCTTATCGCGATGTTATATGGGCTTCTCTATGTCACGGTTGAGCGGGTCTCTGTCGTAGAAGCCGTGCCAACGGGTGAGGCGGAAGAAGTGCAGGAAGAGTCCGTCGGGCAGCAGGTGGCGGTCATCGTTTCCGGCATCGTGTTCCATGCCTTTTTTGCGGGAGCCATACTGGCCTACTTCGGTGCTTTACGGGGTTTCAATCTGTTCGAGATGTTTGGACTGCGGCGTGTCCTTGGCGTGAAGTTGCTTACGCGTTCGCTGATAGGATTTATCGTCGGGTTTCTTTTCGCCATGGTAGCCGCGATCGTGTGGAATCTGCTACTGCGGCATGGGTTCAGCGAAGAAGCGGAGTTGCAGGAATCCGTCAAGATGCTGGCGGAGACCAAGTCGTGGTTGCTGAAGGCCACGGTAGTTTTCGCCGCGGTCATTGCGGCGCCGATATCCGAGGAAATCATTTTCCGGGGATTTCTTTATCCGGCGTTAAAGAGATACAGCGACCGCTTCTTTGCCGCGGTGGTCACGTCCCTGATTTTTGCGGTGATCCATTTCAATACCGCTTCTGTCCTCCCGCTCTTTGCTCTCGCCATGGTCATCGTCGTTGCCTATGAACTGACCGGCTCATTGCTCGTTCCGATTGGGATACATGCCATTTTCAATCTCTTTCAGACGACTATGGTTTTTGTCCTTGGACTTCCATCGTCCCAATGAGCGCTGACGAGAAAGAGCGCCGATTGAAAGACGTCGGGGAGAATGAATTGGTGGCCGATTTCGTGGCAATGTTAGGCGAGGGGAGCGATCAGGTGCTTCACGGGCCGGGGGATGATTGTGCCGTCGTTGAGTCGTCTGCAGATAATGGGAAAGTCATTCTCTTGAAGACCGATTGCGTCGTCGAAGGGGTGCACTTTGAGGCCGCGGTCGAACCGGGACGCGTGGGATGGAAGGCGATGGCGCGGGTCTTGAGTGACATCGGCGCGATGGGCGGGAATCCAGAGCATGCTCTGGTGACTATGGTATTGCCGGGAGAACGGACGGTGGATTGGGCCACGGGAATTTTTTCGGGGCTTGAGCGTTGTGCGAAGGAATTCGGAGCGGAGATCGTTGGGGGTGAAACGTCGTCGGGGCCAGTGGCGATGATTTCCGTGGCGATGACGGGGTCGGTGGAGCGTGACCGTGTCGTGACGCGGGCGGGTGGAAGTGCTGGAGATCTACTGTGCGTGACGGGGCGATTGGGGGGATCCATCGCGGGGAAGCATTTGGATTTCACGCCGAGAATTCGTGAAGGTTCATGGCTTGCGGAGCATGCACGACCGACGGCGATGATGGATCTGAGCGACGGGTTGGGGTCGGATTTGCCTCGCCTCGCGAAGGCGAGTGGAGTGGAGTTTCGTGTGAATGAAGAGGCGCTTCCGTTGAATGACGGCTGCGATGTGCAGTCAGGAATCACGGACGGCGAGGACTACGAATTGCTTTTCGCGCTGGCGCCGGATGGATTTGAGGAGGTGGTTGGAAGGTTTGAAACGGAGTTTCCCGGGGTGGGATTGACGTGCATTGGAGTTTTGACCGATGATGCGAGTGAAGGGAGTTTTTCAGAAGGAGGCTGGAATCATTTTGCGGGATGAATGCAGAAGTCACTCTTGCCGACGAGAACGCTACGGAGAAATTCGGGCGAGAGTTGGCTTCGCAGTTGGGTCCGGGAAGTGTTCTGGCCTTGGTTGGAGACCTTGGTGCTGGGAAGACGCGACTGACACAGGCCATCGTGTGGGCGCTCGGTGGTGGTGATGGCGTGACGAGTCCGACTTTCTCACTCGTGCAGGAATATCGGGACGGGAAGCTGCCGGTATTTCATTTCGATTTTTACCGGATGGAAAGTGTCGATGAAGTGATTGCGGCGGGTTGGGATGATTACGTGGACGAAAATGGGATCATCATTGCGGAATGGGCGGATAAGTTTCCGACGTTATTTGATGAGCAGGCGATTTGGTGGACGATCGAAAAGGAAGGGGACCATCGTATCGCAAAGGCCAGTCGTGTATAATTGACCACCATGACTGCCACCGTTCTTGCTATCGATACATCGACCTCGCGGGGAGGTGTGGCCGTGGTTGATGGAAACGGTGAGGTATTATTTGAGGAGACCTTTGTTGCAAACCGGTCGCACAATTCAGAATTTGTCGAGCCGTTGCAGAACGCGTTGAATGCTCTGGGTGATCAGCGGTTGGATCGAGTGGTGGTGGGAACGGGGCCCGGATCCTACACGGGAATTCGCATCGGGATTTCGGCGGCGATGGGAGTGGCCATGTCGAGAGAGGCCGCGCTGGTTGGATTGCCGTCCGTTTGCGCGGTTGCGGGGGTAGAGAGTTATTCGGTCGTGGGTGACGCGCGACGGGGCGCGAGCTTTGTCGCGGAAATCGCGGAGAGGAAACTAGTTGGGGCTCCTCGCGTTGTGGATGCTGCCGAGTTCGTGAGACTGGAGGGTGCTGTTTTTACTTTTGATGAGAAACCGATTCTTGAGGATCTGCCGCAAGTGAATCCAGAAGCGGCCATTTTGGCGGTGATTGTCGCCCGCATGAATGACGGAGAAATCGAACAATTGGCGGGGGCTCCGGTCGAACCCATTTATCTGCGCGCACCGTTCATTACCGAGCCAAAGAAAATGGGCAAGGCGGTCCCTGGCGCTCCGGCTTGACTCTCTCCTGTAAGCGTTTCAGTTCCAGCCGGCCGTGGTATTCAGCTCGCACATCTTCGTTTTCTATTTCCTGCCGCTGGCGCTGTTGTTGTATTACGCGGTTCCACGGGGAGGGAAGCACTTTGTTCTCACGGCGCTGAGTTATGTTTTTTACGGGTGGTGGAATCCCTGGTTCACGCTCTTGATGCTGTTTTCGACGTTTATCGATTACTACTGCGGGAAGATGATCACGGCGGACGGGGCGTCTGTGCGGCAGCGAAAAACCGGGGTTTTCATTTCGGTGCTCGTGAATCTCGGGGTGCTCGCGTTTTTCAAGTATGCGGGCTTTGCCGCGGCATCAGCGAGTGGAATCGTGTCGATGTTCGGTGGCGGTCCGGTGACGGTGCCGGCGTTCCTTGGCGAGATCGTGCTGCCGGTAGGGATTTCATTCTACACTTTCCAATCGATGAGTTACAGCATCGACCTCTACCGTGGTCACGCACGTCCGGCGGAGTCGTTGCTAAGTTTTGCATGTTACGTGAGCATGTTTCCGCAGCTCGTGGCGGGGCCGATTGTTCGTTATGGCAGTGTCGCGGAGCAGCTTCGTAGCCGCATCCACACCTTGGATGGCTTCATGATGGGGATGACGCGGTTCAACTTTGGTTTCGCGAAAAAGATTCTCCTCGCGAACCCGATGGGGACCATTGCTGATGCGTGTTTCGATGCCGGTGATGGTGTGCTTTGGGCGCCGGTCGCATGGGTGGGGGTGATGGCCTATGGGTTTCAGATTTACTTCGACTTCTCTGCTTATTCAGACATGGCCATCGGGTTGGGGCGCATGTTTGGGTTCAAGTTTCCGGAGAATTTCAACTCACCCTATAAGAGTAAAAGCATCACTGAATTCTGGCGGCGCTGGCATATTTCGCTTTCGAGTTTCCTTCGCGACTATCTCTACATTCCACTCGGAGGGAATCGGTTAGGCCCGAGCCGGACTTACGTGAATTTGATGACGGTCATGGTCATCGGCGGGCTATGGCACGGGGCGCAGTGGACGTTTGTCGTGTGGGGGACGATTCATGGAGGGATGCTCGCGCTGGAGCGGTTGATGGGGAAAGATTCGTTCTACGCGAAGATGCCGGGGCCGGTGCGAGTGGCGGTGACGTTTGTCATCGTGCTTTTCACGTGGGTCTTTTTCCGCGCGGAAAATTTCGAAGTCGCGACGCGTTACCTCGCGGGAATGTTCACGTTTTCCGTTTCGGATTCTGGCGTGTTTTTGCAGGCGGAAGTCTTCACCGTTTTCAATCTCACCATGCTGGCGATTTGCGTCATTGCCGCATTCTTCACGCCCCGGACGGTCACGATTCTTGAGAAGCTGACACCGGTGAAGGTCGTCGTGGGCTTGATCCTTCTCGTCGGTGGTCTGTGCGTGATGTTCTGGCAGGGATTCAATCCGTTCCTCTATTTCCAGTTTTAATCGATGAAGAATCCCTACGAAGATATCTTTGAGCCGGAAGAGATCCACGTGCCGCGGGGAATCGGGCGGGTGGCATTGGTGGTGTTTCTTTTGGTTTGTACGATTCCGCCACTTTGGCGCAATGCGGCGGAGCTTTTCGATGGGGATGAAGCGACGGTGGCGCCGGTGGAGATGGCGTTGACGGGGAAAGACCTGAGAGAAGGGAATCTGACGGCGCGACTTCGTGAGTTGGAAGGGAAGATCGAGGATGCGGCGTTCACGGATTTGCCGCGTCGGTCGTTGCAGGAATTGATGACGGATTCGATTGGGCAAGGGAACGTCAAGACTCTGATTGGCGACGATGGATGGCTGTTTCTGCGGCCGGCGGTCCGCGCCATGACCAGCACGGGGCCGCTGGATCCGCCCGCGTTGGGGGTGGCGAGTGATCCGAATTTGAAAAAGTGGCGGCGGGCCCTGCCGGCGATTTTGCAGTTCGGCGAGGACTTGAAGGAGCGGGGCGTGGAGTTGCTTTTCGTGCCGATTCCAGTGAAGCCGATGATTTACCCGGAGATGATTGCCGGAGAGTCGCTGGCGGACGGGCCGCTACGTCATCCGGACCAACAGGAGTTTTACGCGAAGCTTCGCGAGGCGGGGATCGGTGTCGTGGATCTTGTGGATCCGCTGTGGAAGATGAAGAAGGACGGCGATGTTTACATGAAACAGGACACTCACTGGCGACCGCGGGCGATGGAGCGGGTGGCGGAAATTCTCGCGGAAGAGGTGAAGTCGCGGTCGTGGTTTGCGGAGGTTGAGGCTGATTCGCCGAAGTTTGAGGTTGTCGAATCAGAGCGCGAGCATATCGGGGATTTGGTGGAGCAATTGGGTTTGCCGGAGGGGAGTGAGTTGTATTCGCCGGAAGGGGTGGTCGTGCGGCGGGTGTTGGACAAGGAGACGGGGGAGCCGGTGAAGAGTGATGAAGGGGCGGAAGTGGTTTTGTTGGGGGATAGTTTTACGAATATTTTTCATGACGCTTCGATTGGATTTGGGGAGAATGCTGAAGAAGAAGCAAAGCCGATTGGTGCCGGATTGGCGCAACATCTGGCATCGAAGCTGGGGTCGGCGATTGACGTGATTGCGAGAAACGGAAGCGCGTCGACGGCGGTGCGGAAGGACTTTGCCCGGCGATTTGACGATGAAGTTCGTGCCAAGAAAATCGTGATTTGGACAGTGGCGGCGCGAGACGTCCTCTACACGCCCAAGCTGGGAACTGGAAACGAAGTGGTCTGGGAGGATGTTGTTTGGAATCCCTTACAGAAGCCGGAGTCAACGGAGAAACCCGGACTTGGCGATGGTGAGATTCTCGTCGAAGCGACTTTGAGCAAGGACGGAAAGGGACCGATCGGTGATCCAAAATCTGTTCCCTATCAGGATGCGATCTTTGAGATGATCTGGGAGAGTGCGGAAGCCATCGAAGGGGAAGGGCTTTCTGAACTCGACGGTCAGATTGTCGTGAAGTCCTGGGGTTTCAAGAAAAAGGAGATGACGGCAGCGTCGCGAATTGAGGAAGGGAAGAGGTATCGTTTTCGCGTGCAGCTTGCGGATGCAGTGGACGGGGTCTCGACCGCGCAAGGGAAGCCTTTGGGGCGACTAGAGAACGATTTTTCTTTGATTGGTCTCGACTTTTACTTCGCGGAGGAGTTCGAAGAAGTGGAGTGACGTAGCGCGGGTATCGCGTTCGCTAGTTTGGCAATACGCGCTGATGTCCTAACTCAATGCTTTTCGGTGAGGTTGTCCTGCTGCGGGAACAGGCTGGAAGACTGTTCTACTATGGCTACCAGATTCGTTCGACGAAGCGGGTCATGCGGCGCTTGCTGGCTTCTTCTTCGAGTTTGCGCTGGGAGACGAATTCGGAATCGGTGGGAGGGGCCGGTGGGGCTTCGTCGGAGACGAGACGGGCTTCGATGATTTGCACGCGGCTGTTGGGGATGTCTTGAGAGTTGGTGGTGAGCGTGGTCATTTCGAAGAGGTCTTTCATGCCGGCGGTGACTTGGCCGAAGACGGTGTATTGGCCGTCGAGGTCGGGGAGGTCGGCGATGCAGATGTAGAATTGGCTGCCGTTGGACTCGGGGTTGTTTGGGGCCTTGGCCATCGCCACGGCGCCTTGGATATGTTTTCCGCCAAGCTCGAGCGGGATGGTGTAGCCGGGCCCGCCGGTTCCCCAGTTGGTTCGCTGCAGTTGGTTCTTTGTCAGCGGGTCGCCCGTTTGCACGATGAAGTTGGGAATGACCCGGTGGAATCCGAGATTGTTGTAAAAACCTTCGCGGACGAGCTTCTTGAAGTTCTCGCACGTTTGTGGGGCGGTCGTGGGATCGAGTTGGATGGCGATGGTGCGGACCTTCTTGTTGAAGTCGACGCGGAGGTGCACGGTGTTGCTCTCGTCGACGCTGGCGCGGCGCGGTTGGAAGCGGTCGAAGCTGGTGAAGCTTTTCGTCTTGCAGGCACCGGTGAAAAGGGCGCAGGCGAGGGCAAGGGTGATGATCGGAAAGGCACGTGGATTCATCGTCAGACAGTCTTTGTGATTTCTCCGGGAATGGAAAGTGGTTTTTCGGGGTCGCGGGCGACGACTTTGAGGCCGACGGAGGCTTTCGACCGGCGAAGGACGGCAAGAGCGGTGTTTTCGACCGCGGTCGTCACGATGCCGACTTCTTTTTCGTCGGCGTAAAGCGTCATGCCGGGCGAGGGAGGGGATTCGAAAGTGGCAGAGCCGAGAGTGCGGTTGTTTTTGCCAGACAGTTTGATGCGGGAGACGAACTCCTGGCCGATGTAGCAGCCTTTGTGGAAATCGACGGCGATCTCGTCGAGTCCGAGATCGGCGGGAAAGGTGTCGCCGCTGGCTTCGGCGGCCCATTCGGGGATGAGATGATCGATGCGCAGTCGGTCGGCTTCGATGGGGTCGGTGGCTTCCCACGGTGGAGGGGATTTTGACCAAGCGTCGTGGCCATTGAGGCCGAGGCGATTGGACTCTACGGAGAGGGTCTTGTCGTGTTCCGAATTTTCCTCACCGATGGCATGCCAGAGTTGGTAGTCGTCGGTGATGTCGGTGAGTTCGCAGTCGTCGGCGATGATGTAGCGGTCGAGGCGGGTGAAAAGTGTTTCGCGGAGGGACGCGTGGGCGTCGATCCAGAACGCTTCGCCATCCGGCGCAACGGTGATGTGAATGAGGGCGTCGAGCTTGCCCTTGGCATTGGTCACGCAGGCGGGGATGGCTTTTTCGGTGGTGGCCTTTTTCACGTCGTTGGTGACTTGGCCGTTGAGAAAGCGAATTCGGTCCTCGCCGGTGAGCGCGAACTTGGCGCGTGTTGATAAATCGAAGGTGCTCATGGGAAGGCGATTTTTTTACCATGAAGGACGTGAAGAACATGAAGTCTTCATTTCTTCGTGATCTTCATGGTTTCATCGGTAGATGGAAATAGCAAAGTGCGCGCTTCGCGCGGGGTGTTGGCATCGTGCCCGGAGGTCACGATTCACCTACGTGATAGGCGCGGATGTTGGCGGTGTTGCGGAGTTGGAGGACGAGTCGATCGACAGCTTCGATACGGCGATTGTTGGAAAGGAGGGCGGTGATTTCGTCTTTCATCTCTTCGAAGCTTGCCCGGCGGGCTGGTTTTCGTTCGAGGAGTTCGGCGATGTGCCATCCCAGTTTGGTTCGAAAGGGTTGGCTCATTTCGCCGACCTCCAACTGGTTGATGGCTTCGAAAAAGTCGGCGGGCATGCGGTTTGCCGTGAAATACCCGAGATCACCGCCGCGTTTTTTGCTCCGTTCATCGTCGGAGAATTCCGTGGCACGATCTGCGAGCGGGATTTCGCCGACATTGATGGCGACGTCGTGCTCGCGGATCTCTTTTTCGACCGTTTCCAGATCCTTGTCATCAAAGGTGAGGAAGAGATGTCGGGCGCGGAGGATTTCCGGAACTTGTCCGGCTTCGGTGATCTGCTCATACCATTCACGCGCTTCCTCCTCGGTGACGGCGATGGCCTCCGCGATACTTTCTTCAATCCATTTCGCCTGCATGAGTCGCCCGCTGAGCCAGTTACGCAGGCCATTTTCGTCGAGACCTTGGGCGGCGAGTCGCTCCGCGAAGCTTTCTTCGCTGGCGAACTGATCTTTGAATCGTGTGAACGCTTGCTCGATTTCTTCTTCGGGGACTTCCGGCGATTCCAGGCGCGCGTAGAGGTAAATGACGAGTTCATCAATTCGCCGGTTGAGGACGACGGATCGGATGGCAGCGCGGCGATCATCGCTGAGTTCCTCGGGTTCAAGGTTTCGCTCGAGGCAGTAGATACGGAGGTCGCGCTCGAGTTCCGCTTCCTTGATCGGCCAACCGTTGACGGTGGCGACGGTGCCCGGTTCGACCGCCGGCTCGGCGCTGAGTTTCCGGTAGAGCGGGCCTTTGAGGAAGTAGAGGTCGGCGAAGAGGTAGAGGAAGACGACACCGTAGATGAGAAACCGCCACGGCATCTGTGCCGGCGGCGGGTCGAAGGTGCGTCGGTGCCGGTTCACGACCAGCTGAGCGATTTCATGCGGCGGCAGACTTCCTCGACGTTCTCGCGGCTGTTGAACGCGGAGATGCGGAAATAGCCTTCGCCGGCGGCGCCGAAGCCTGCGCCCGGTGTGATGACGACGTTGGCTTGCTCAAGCATTTTGTCGAACATGCCCCAGCTGTCGATGCCGTCGGGGCATTTTACCCAGACGTAAGGCGCGTTCACGCCGCCGTAGGCGGTCAGGCCAAGCTCGCTGCAAACTTCGCGAAGAAGAGCTGCGTTGCCCATGTAGTGCTCGATGAGGGCATTGACCTGCGCTTTGCCGTCGGCGGAAAAGAGCGCTTCGGCGGCCCGTTGCACGGGGTAGCTGACGCTGTTGAACTTGGTGCTTTGGCGGCGGGACCAAAGCGGATGCAACGGATGTTTGCGGCCTTCGTGATCGGCGGCCATGAGTTGCTTCGGCACGATCGTGTAGGCGCAACGGACGCCCGTGAACCCGCCGTCTTTGGAGAAGCTGCGGAATTCGATGGCGCAATCCTTCGCGCCTTCGATTTCATAGATGGACCGGGGGACGTCTTCTTCCTGAATGTAGGCGGCGTAGGCGGCGTCGTAGAGAATGATGGCGTCGTTGACCTTGGCGTAACCGATCCAGGCGGCGAGTTGTTCCTTGGTCGCGGTCGCGCCGGTGGGGTTATTCGGGTAGCAGAGGTAGATGAGGTCGGCTTTTGTTTGCGGGAGTTCGGGGACGAACTCGTTGGCCTCGGTGCATTCGAGATAGATCAATCCCTCGTAGCCGCCTTTGTCGGAAGCGTTGCCCGTGTTGCCGACCATGACGTTGGTGTCGACGTAAACGGGATAGACGGGGTCTGTGACGGCGATGGAATTACCCGGCCCCATGATGTCGAGGATGTTCGCGGAGTCGCACTTGGAGCCGTCGGAGACAAAGATTTCGTCGTCTGAGATGCCGACGTCCGAATACCAATTCTCGCGAATGGCGGCGCGGAGGAAATCGTAGCCATTCTCGGGGCCGTATCCGCGGAAGGTGTCACGGTCGCCGAGTTCATCGACGGAGGCCTTCATCGCATCGCGAGCGGCGGCAGGAAGCGGTTCGGTGACATCGCCGATGCCGCAGCGAATGACCTTGGCGGCGGCGTCGGGATTCGCTTCGGAAAAGGCTTTCACGCGCCGGGCGATTTCGGGGAAAAGGTATCCGGCGGCGAGTTTGAGGTAGTTTTCGTTGAGTCGGGCCATGGCAATGTCTTCGTCGGCGCCCTTGGCTCGGTCAAGCCGGAAGGCCCGGGTTTCGCCGTGGAAAAAAGCTGCTAGATTTCGTCATCGCAATGGCGAGGAGCGCCCGTAGCTCAGCTGGATAGAGCAACGGACTTCTAATCCGTAGGTCCCGTGTTCGAATCACGGCGGGCGTGCCACTTCTTCCTAGTTTCGCAATCCGCGGCGGACTTCGCGGATGAGGTTGTTGGTTTTTTCAGAAAGCGATCCGTTCACCGGGAGGCGCATCCAGTGGAAGCCGTCGTATTTTTCGGATAGGTGCTCCTGCACGAGAGGATGGGTGGAGTCTTTCACGATGGCGTTGTTGACGCCGAAGAGGAGTTCGCCACGGAATTGATAGGAATCTTCGTGGGAATTGCTGTCCGGATTGTTCCCTTTTTCCGAGCCTTCGTCGAGCATGCTCATTTGGGTTTCTCTCGCTTTTGCGCGCGGGTCTTCGATGTCGAGGGCTCCGGTGATCTTGCCGTTGATTTTGGAGTCGATGTTGAGTTCCTTTAGGGAAAACACACCTTCTTTGGATTCCGCTTTGACGATTCCGGAGTCGATGGGGAAGCGGCGGAATGGCGTGTGCTCGGTGATGAGGGCGAGGGCGTCCAATGGTGGGAAGTCGTGGATCGTGCCGGACTGGAACTTGATGTCGAGGTTGTGCTCGACGCCCGATCTGAGATTGATGGAGCCGCCGATATTGTCCGTGCCGGCGATGATGGCGCTATCAAAGTAGATATCGAGGGAATCAGCGATGAGGAATTCGGCGGGGACGTCGGCGAATTCGAGGCGAAGGTTGAGCCGGGGGATCTCACCCGTCTCCACTTCGCCGGCGAGAAAGCCCTGTCCGCCTTCTCCGATGGCGAGGCTGCCGTTCTCGAGAATGAGCTTTCCGGGTTCGCGGCGGATGGTGAGGGTGCGGATTTCCAGGTCTTTCCACCAGTTTTGGGTGAGCGTTCCTCCCTCGAACTCGATCCGCCAGTTGTCCTTGTCGCTGCCGGGGAAGAACTTCATGCGGGAATCGATGATGGAACCTCTGGTGAAGTCGGATTGACCCCAGAAGATGTTGGCCTTGTGGATCGTGAGTTCTTCGTATTCCGCATCCGCGAGGTTGGGTTCGGGTTTCAAGAATCCGGCGGCGACGATGCGGGGGATTTGATTTCCGAGGCTGGACAGGCTGTCGACTTCCACCCGTCCGCCGGAGCGGAGCTGGAGTTTCATTTCGTCGATGGTGATTTTGCTAAACTGCCATTTCGATCCGAGGAGGCCGGGAAGCGAAGCGCGGAATTCGATGGCGTTGAGTTCAATGTTATGGAAGAACGCGTCTTCGGAGCCTTGCGCCACATATTTGCTCACGTGGCCGAGGCCGCCGGTCCACCGGATGCCGCCGTATTTGAGGTCTTCTTCCGAGGCTTTTAGGATCTCGGTAAGGTTCAGAGCTGTTTCGGTGCGGAAGTCCCGGCCCTTCAGTTGCTTCATCAACAAGAAGTATCCGCCGACGCCGAGGATGACGGCGAGGACGACAAGGCGGAGGAGGTATCCGATGAGGCGCGCTCCGAGGGAAGCGTCGGGATCGGGGTGGATGAGCCGATTGGCGGGGTTGCGGAAGAACGAATGCTTTGCCGACCATTCGGCCATGGCATCGTTATAGGTCGGCTTATCTCGATCGAGCATGGGTGGACGACAACAATTCACCCAATATTGCCCGTGCCGCCGCGATGCCAACCGGAATCAGGGCCCGGTGTCGGTCCTCGAGGGAATGCCTTCAATTTTCCAGTGGCGGCGCGGCACGGACCCGCTTAGTTCGGGTCGTGGAAAACGACTACCGCGTCGAACTCGATATTTTCGAGGGGCCTCTCGACCTTCTTCTCTACCTCGTGAAGAAGGACGAGGTGGATATTCATGAGATTTCCATTGAGAGGATCGCCAAGCAATACCTCGAGTACATCGACACCTTCAAAATGCTCAATATCGAGCTGGCGAGCGAATTCATCGTCATGGCGGCGAACCTCATCTACATCAAGAGCCGGATGCTCCTGCCCAAACACGTGCAGACGCCGGAGGAGGAAGCGGACGAGGATGACCCTCGTTGGGAACTCATTCGTCAGCTCATCGAGTACAAGAAATTCAAAGACGCGGCAGGATTCCTCCAAGAGCGTCACGAGCAGCAGCAGCGGATGTTTGCGTCTCAGCCAGAGCTTCCGGATATACCTCAGGATCCAGCGCCCTTGCCGGACAGTGTGGGAATCTTCGATCTCATTCGAGCCTTTCAGAATGTCCTCAAACGTTTTGAGGAATCGGAATCCATCGGCGAAATCTTTGATGATCGGCTGACGGTTAGTGACCAAATCGATTTTTTGATCGATAAGGTTCCGCCGGGCGATGCCATTTCATTTTCGAAGCTGTTCGCGCATGCAGGGAGCAAAAGTGAGGTTGTGGTGACATTCGTGGCGCTCCTGGAGCTTATACGCATGAAGGAATTCCGCGTGCGTCAGGAGCAATCACTGGGCGAAATCGAGTTGGAGAGACTCGTTAGGGCGGATAATGCGGGAATCGCGCCTACACTTGCATAAGCGAAATTCATGTTTTCGATAGAGTTAATGCTTGCAAGGAATAGCGCAGGTCGGTTATTCCTTGTTTAAATGTGTGGGAGGGGAATCGTGATTCCTCGCGGGTGAACAAAGACAATCATCAAACCAACTCAGAAAAATGGCCACCATGCGCCCCATGTACGGCATCAGCCGTATCGATCAGCCCGAAAAGAAAAACCACGGATATTACGTGCGTGTGACCCATCGTGGGAAAACACAGCAAAAATATTTTCCCGACAAGGCGTCCGGCGGCAAGTCGAAGGCATTGAAAGAAGCGAAAGACTTCCGCGACAAGCTGGTCGCGAAATTGCCCAAAGCCAAGCGTGACTCCATCGCCCGCAAGCGTCGCAACGTGAAGTCATCCGGCGTCACCGGCGTCACCCACGTCACTTCGAAGAGCGCGAGCGGAAAAGTGTATGATTACTGGCAGGCGATATGGGAAGAGAAGGGGCGCCGCAAGACCGCGAAATTCTCCATCGGGAAATACGGTGACAAAAAAGCGCTTCAGCTCGCGAAGAAAAAACGCAAGGAAATGGCCGGTTGACTCCGGCCGCACGGAAAACCGGCAATGAATCCCGGTATTTGCTCATCGCACGTAGAGTATGATGATGAACCGCCGCACTATTTTTTTCACCGGAACTGTCACCGCGGTCTATTACCTCTCGGTCAAGTCGGCTTTTTCCGGCACGAAGGAAAAAGCTGTGGAAACCAAACAGCCGAAAATCGTGAAGACCGACAAAGAGTGGAAAGAACAGCTCACCGAGGAGCAGTTCCGGGTCACCCGGAAGGCGGGGACGGAGCGCCCATTTGGGAAGGCTTATGAGGAGTTCAAAAAGCAGGGCGAGGGAACCTACTACTGCGTTTGTTGTGACAAAGAGCTGTTTTCTTCGAGTGAGAAATTCAATTCCGGCTGCGGTTGGCCGTCTTTCTATGATCCGTCGAAGCCGCACAACGTGGTCGAAAAGCGTGACGTGAGCCACGGCATGGAGCGTGTGGAAGTGTTGTGCGCGCATTGCGATGCCCACCTCGGTCACGTTTTCACCGGCGAGGGTTTCTCGACACCGACGGACAAGCGCTACTGCATCAACATGGCGGCCTTGCGCTTCGTGGAACCGGGTGGTGAGGACGAGAAGAAGACGGCGGAAGAAAAGGCGGAGAAGGACGACACCGTCAGCGAAGAGAAGGAAAAAGAGACGAAGACGGCCAGCAAGGATTGAGCCGACGTGTCGCTTCCAGTTTTTTCAAGCGTCATCCGGTGGAGTGCGCGCGAGAGCTGATCGGGTCTGAATTAGTTTGCGGGAAGACTTCTGGAATCGTCGTTGAGACTGAGGCCTATTGTGCGATTGGCGACGAGGCGGCGCACACTTTCGTGCGGAAGACGGCTCGGGATTTTGTCGAGGAGTTGCAAGCCGGCGCGGCCTACGTCTATCTCAACTATGGAATGTATTGGCTTGCCAATGTGTTGGTGAAAGGAAAGGCCGACGGGTTCGTTTTGATTCGTGCCCTGGAACCGAAGTCGGGGATTGAAGTGATGAAAAAACGCCGGGGAAGGGAACGACTGCGGGACCTTTGCTCTGGACCGGGGAAACTGACAATTGCGCTTGGCATTGATGGCAACCATCACCGGGAGAGTTTTACAAGGCGGGGAGCGCCGTTCTATTTCCGCGAGAGAAAGACCGAGCCGCCTGTGGAAACAGATCGGCGCGTGGGTATTTCCAAAGCCGTCGATTTGCCGTGGCGGTTCGTCTGGAAAGACAGCCCGTTTCTGAGCGTGAAACCGCCTGCGCCACTTCACCGCCACAAAAGGCGGTGATTTTCTGGGGTCGCCGATCTGGCGGCCCTTTTGGAATTACTTCCCGGTCGTGTAGCTGTAGTCACTGACGCCGCCACCGTAGTCGGAAGGTGCGGGCGTGGACTTGGAGCGGCAGGAGCTGAAGCCGAAGATGAGTGAGGCTGCAGCGATGGAGGCGACAAGGATCTTGGTGATTTTCATTCTTGGTATACGAATTTTGGTTCGGGGATCTTAACAAAATTTTGTGCCCCGACAAGTCGAGATTCCCTAAAAATAGTGTCGCGCCGGAATCGCCGGCCGGGGCTGGCAAATGCGGTCGACGCAGTCCCGCCAGGTCTCTTCATTGCTCAGGAACTCGATTTCGACGCGGAGGTAATAGATCGGGACGTCACTTTCTTCGATTTCCGGGAATCGCACGAAATCCTTCTCGGTGGTCACGATCATGTCGACGTCTCGGTTGATGCAGCGATTGATGAATTGATCGATTTCGCGGCGATTGTAGCGGTGGTGGTCGGTGAAGTGGCGGCCGATTTCGATCTTGGCGCCGAGTCCACGCAACCCCTCCTCAAAACTCTCCGGGACGGCGATCCCGCTGATCGCGCCGACGAATTTACCCTTCAGAGTTTCAAGCGGCATTTGTTCGCCCGTGAGGACGTTCACGATGTATTTCGGGCTGTGTGTGCACTCGATGATCTCCGCAGTGCGGTTGTGCTTCCGAATGCGCGCTTTCAGTTCATCATTCGCTTCGCCGTTGCACTTGGTGATGAAGATATAATTCGCACGTTTAATGTTGCGTGGCGGTTCCCGCAGAGTGCCACGGGGGAGGAGACGTTCATTGCCAAACGGAGAGTATCGGTCGACTAACACAATATCCAAACGATGGCGCAACCTCAGATATTGCAGGCCGTCATCAAGAAGCAAAGTGTCCGCATTGAAGTGTTCAATGGCGTAGAGCCCCGCCTTTACGCGGTCTTTGTCCACGACGACGACCACATTCTTCAGGTTGGTCGCGAGCATGAAGGGTTCGTCGCCGGCGAGTCGGGAATCGAGAAGGACTTCTTTCCCGTCGCAAACGACGCGGGGAGGTTCGATCGCGGCTTTGCCCGTGATTTTGTTTTTCAAGCGACGAAGGAGCGGACCACGTGCCGCTTTGTAGCCGC
>JBCCWV010000061.1:0-24498 GCA_039192745.1 Verrucomicrobiota bacterium
AAAGACCTCCGGGCGAAAGGTGTGCTGATGCGGCATTACCGGGCGGCGGCAGGGTATTAATGGAGTTGCCAGCTACCGGGTATCTAACCCATGCCCCCAGGCCGCCGATCGCAAGGTCGTTCGCGAAGTAAGCCGCCTTGTACCATTCGTCCACTTTTGGTAAAAAGTAGAGGGCATCACTTTCACGGACCACGCTGGACGCATTGTCAGGCACTTCACCAGATCCTGTGAGGTCGTAGGCGCCACTTTGGAAGGAAACTCCGCGGATGCCTCCGTTGTGAAGCCAGTTACAGAATCGCACCGCGGACCAGTAGGAAACAAAATTGACCGCCACGAGTTCGAAGTTGGCTTTGCTACGATATTTACTCCCGGAGCCTTCCTGAGCATCAAAAAGGATCCCGCCCTGAAAGCCGGTTGCCATCTGAGTGTTGTAAAGCCCGAAAGTGTTGCTCCCGGCGGGATCAACGGCATTGAGAAAGTCGACGTATTCACCATTGGTTATTTCATACCTACCAATGGCAAAAGCGTCGGCGACTGCTCCGCGGTTAGTTGTCGGGTCGGCCGCATTGCCCGCTGGTCCAACTCCGAGGACGATCGGCATGTCACGGGTCGTGTCAGAAAACACCAATCGATAGATCCGTCGCTTGGCCACTGCGGTCGAAGTCGGGTCGGGAAAGAAAAGCGGGGTGATACCATCCACGGGAGACCCAAAGTTGATTTGACCAATGGGGACATCGACCCATGCACCGTTGGAGGACCATTGGATACTGATCGCCCCAAAAAGATCGCTGAAAGCGTCTCGAAGACTGAAGCGGAAGGTGGCTTGACCGCTCGCGATTTCAATGCGGGTCGAGGGCTGGATCGCGCCGTTGTCATACTCGCCGTCAGTGACCAACTCGACGAAGTTCGATTCGCCGTCGCGATCGAGGTCTGCGCGCCTTCCCCATTCTGTTTGGCGAATTTGGATATCGCAAAGTGGCTCGGAGCCGACCAGTTTCGAAACGGCAGCACGGTAAGGGTCCGCGTAGTATTCCATCGCGCCGAAGTCAGACAGACCTTGTTCAGGCCGTGCGCGTCCCGCTTGATCCGGCGATACCACATCCAGTGGTGGGACGGCATTGATGACCGGGGAGCCTGGTACTGGAAGTCTGACCCGACCCGGAGTTCCTTGCACGGCCGAGAGACTGGTCAGAAGCGGATCTCCCGACGTCCAATTGGAACCGGTCGTCAAGGTCCCCCCATTCTCAAGAAAGCTCAGGGGCAAGCTGCCCGCCGGACTGGTGTTTTGGAATAGCACACTGTGAGTAAGAGTCGTCTGATGGGTGTCGATGCGGAAAAGACACGGTGGGTCGCTTCCCGTTTGCGTGATTTGGTTGCCCGTCGCGGTGATGTGTTCAACACGGTTATCGCGGGTGGCACCGGAGCCCGGCGATCTAGACCAGATGAGGGCAGGTGGGTCAAGGGAGGTGTTGTCGACGAACGTGCAAGAACGAACAATGAACCCCGAACGCGAATGGATGAGTCCGCGGGCCGCGCTGTTAGCGATAAAACTGCACTGTTCGATGAGGAGATCCTTTACTGCGATTGCATCTATAATGGGATTGCCCGAACAATTGGAGAACTCGCAGTGCCGCACTGAGACAGTGTCGAATCCCAGGGCGTCGATGGGGTCGTCCTTGATGCGGGAAAAGAGGAGATTTTCAAAACGTACCTCCGCCACTGAAGAAACGAGTTTGGCCAGCGTGAAGCCAGGATGCGTGTTGAGACCGTCGATACCTGCGCCATCTTCTCCTCTGATCAAGAGACCCCGGTTGATGTTTGGAAGGCTGGCCGATAGCGGGATCAAACCCGAAGGTAGACAAATTTCGTCAAGGTTATCTGAATTGGCAGCTGTCAGCGCTTCGGCGAGACTCCCTGTCCCGTGGCTGTTCGAGGTGAGGGTGACCTTACGCCAGCGAAGTTCGGAGGCTCCGAGATCGGGGCGAGGTCCGAAAATGCGAGGAAGACTAACATTCTCACTTTCAAAAGTCGGAAGGGTCAGGCTCGCCCCCGGGGAGTTGGTGCCTGCATCGACGACCGGACTCGAAGATTGAGGTAACCGGCTCAGGCGTTCGTAGATCGTGCCTCGATTTGCCAATGGGCGAAGCTCGGGATCTCCGCCGAGGAAATTTGGCCCCGCTTCCACGGCGGCAGGCGATCCGGTATTGTGAGCAAGGTTCGTGTCACCCGTCGCGGCGGTGTTCTGGGCGACGATGGTATGAAGCAGGGTGACCTCCGCAGAGCCCTCGATGAGGATGCCGCCGCCCGCGCCGGACGAGGCGTCATTCTCCACGATGGTGCAGTGTATGAGGGTCGCTTTTGCGCTACTGGTAAAATGAAGCGCTCCACCCCTTGGTGCGGAATTGTTCTGGAAAAGGCAATTTGTGAGGGTGACCTCGCCGACTGCCCGTGAGAGCGCGCCACCAGCTGCCGAGGCGGAGTTGTCGATAAAGACACAAGCGGTGAACGAATTCCCGATGGAAACAGCGCCTCCCGCGCTTGAACTGCAATTTCGGAAAACGCATTCGGCGAAGGTCGCCATTCCCAGCCCGCTCACAGCGGCGCCGGAAAGACTGGATGTCGAGGCATTTCGAAACTCCACGGAGGAAAACTCGACGGTGACATTCGAGTCGATGAAGAAGATAGGGTTGCCCCCGCCGTCAATTGCTGTCGGAGAAAATCGATTCCCGAAAATTATGAGCGGCTTAATGATAACAGGCAGAGCAGACTGCAGGTTGGCGCTGGTTCCGCTGATAAATCGAAGGTCAATCGTGTGCGGCACTCCCGCCGGTTGAAGGGGTGTCGCATTCGCGTCAATAATGGCTTGTCGCAACGTCCCGGAACCGGAGTCTGCGGCGGAGGTTGGCTGGAAAAGCGCAGCATGAATTCCCGCCGAGGAAAACAAGACGAACGGAATAATGAAAAGAAGGAGTTTCATTGCTGTCAGTCAACCGCAAGGAATGGGTTGAGGTAAGACGAAGAAATACTACGCGGAAAATGCTGACACGGGAGGGAAAGTTCCTGTCCTACCGAACCGTCCTGTTCCGTTAGATGTTCGAATGATTATCGTCGGCACCTGGCACGACCATGCCTCTCCCATCGTCAATGCGGTGTGGCGACCGGGTATTGTCTGACTAGAAAATGGGAGCCAGTTCCGCTACACTATGAGCAATCCGCTCTTTCATTAGCTGAAGTCGAAAGACGTGGGGCGCTTTGAGCTCATTTAATTCTTTGATCCCGATTTCGCTCTTCTTTTTGAATAGAAGCGGAACGCGCCCTTTGAAGTCGGCGTTATCATCAGTCAACTCACGCCGTGAGCTGGTGCAGCTTGGTCGCAAACAAGTCGAAGGTTATTCAACGGAAATACTTCGGACGAAAACGGTCGCTAAGTCGCTTTTTCGTCTCGTTCTGAATCCAATCGCACCGAAGACAACAAGCCCGAGCAGGAGCAAAGACGAAGGTTCGGGCACACTTAGCAGTGTCATGTCGCCATTGATTCCGGAAAAGAATCCTTGAGTCAAAGCCATCGGCCCTGCTGGTAATGTGAGTCCTGCAAGAAAGGGATCTGTTAACGACATGGATCCGCCGATGACCGTGTGATCAGAAAAATCACTCCCGTCGCGAAGCCTGATCCCCTCGATCTGATTAGTCCCGTTGTATAAAATAGAGATGCCTGGCGAACCGGTTTCGGCGAATCCAAAAGACCTGCCCCCTAGCTCGTCGAAGGCCCCGCTGGGCGTACTATCAAGTTCCAAACCCGAACTAAGCCCCCAAGCAAGCGTGTTTGACCTCGAAAACGCCGTGGTATAGGCCCCCTAGGTGATCGTGAATGTGAGAGTCGTTCCAACCTGACTGAGAACAATCTCCGCCCGGGCGTTGTGGGGAACCGAAACGGTGGTCAGCATAGCAAGGCAAACGAGAATGGAGAATCGGCGGGAAATTATGGAGTGAATCACGGTGAAAAAAATATTTATAATTTCATAATATCAAGTTCAATTAAATAATTATCAGACCCCTTATCTGAGCCATTCACAGTGGACCGGCAACAAGGGCAACTAGCGAGGGAATCGACCTCCCTCCCCGGGCGAGAGGAGTAAAGTCCGGCCCTGCTTGGGCTCACTTCACGATCGCAGCTTCCGCATCGGCTTTGGCTTTGGCCGCTCCAGCGATCGCAATCGCTTTGGGTGTGGGCATGGGTGCCGTCACATCTTCGTCGCGCCGTTTTTCGAGCCAATCGAGATGGCCGTCGAAGTAAGCGCGAACGTCGTCGGGAATTTTCTCGAAGCCCACGACCGATCGCGGTTGTCCGACGGCGAGACGCATGGCGTTGTGCATGAGGTAGCGGCCGGTGACGACGTTCATGTGGATTTTGTCCCGGTAGATGTCTCGCATATCCTCGAATGGTCCTTCGCCGGCTGCGACGTTGTTGGCGATTCGAATCACCAACTCCTGAGCATGGGTCTGGCTGAATTCGGTGTTGGGGAAATTTTCCTTCAATCGCGCCATCAACTTTTCGATGTAAGAAGGACTGTGCGCCATCTTTGCTTCGTCAAGATGGAAGTCGCTATCCGAAACATATTCGGACACGGCCTCGAGCGCACGGGCCCAGCCGGTGTGGAGAATGATGCGCGCGTTCGGCTGCATTTCGATCCATTGGGAAATCGTCACCGCATCTTCGACCACCGTGGATCCATAGTGAGTTTGAAAGGAAAGGATATCGTAACGATGGGTCTTCAGTGCCGCGGGCCAGAGCGTCGATGTTTTGACGCAGGGCTTGTCCGGATTCGCGAAAATAAACGGCAAAGATTTCCCACAATCGACGTGCCACCGCACCGGCCCGTCGAGCCGGGAAGGCACCGTATCCCAGGTCAATGAATTGCCGATGAGGAAAACCCGCGGACCATTTGCCTGTTCGAATTTGAGATCGGGATCAATCTCGCTTTTCTCCACTTCTTCCGCATTTGAGAGGAGTGAAGAAAGGCCGAACAAGATAGCGAGTAGGATTCGGAGCGGCATGGATGCAAACGAAGACAATGCAGGGAATGGAGCAAAAGTGAACAGATTAGATCGTGAAATGGCCGGAGAGAGAGGGCTATGCTAGTTTCAACCGGCAGCCATAGTTAGTTTATAACTCCAACACCGCTTCCCGCACCCCGGACCGCAAACCAGTCAATGCCCATCCTAAAGACGTTTCCCTTGATCCTTCTCCTCCCGACTCTCGCTTCGGCCGATACCGTCTTCTTGGAGAAAGACGGCATTGTCGCCATCGAAGCTGAGTCGACCTCTTCTCGCCTCGGCGATTGGAAGAAGAAAACCGATGTCGCCGACTTCATGGGCGAATGCCATTTGGAATTCACCGGCAACAAGCCGGAAAACGGTCCTCCCAAATCCCCGCTCGAGTACCAATTCACCATCGAAAAAGGAGGCACCTACCAACTGACCCTTCGCGCTCGCAAACGTCTCGAAACCGAACGTGAAGACATTTCCAACGACTGCTACGTCTCGCTCGAAGGAGACTTTGAGGCGGCCGGCGGAGCGCCACTGAAACTCCTCGAGGAACCCACCAAAATGTTTGGCGGCAACTCCGACTCCTGGGGCTGGACGCGCAGACTCGACGCCAATCATAAAAAGCACGACCCACTTTACGCTCTCAAATCGGGTGAAACCTACACCCTCACGATCCACGGCCGTTCCAAAAACTTTAATCTCGACCGCATCCTTCTCGTTCACAAAGATGTCGGCCTCAGAGAAGCTCAAAAAAAGAATCCGCGCGAAGTCCGCTCCGGTCCCTCCACTTCCTCGTCTAACTTTACACCGCTCACCGAGCGTCGACTCACCAACCGGGAAGGACGTACTATTCTCGCCAAGCTTCTTTCCAAAAACACGACGACAGTCACCGTCCTCATCGATGATCGGCGGCACACCCTCGAGATATCCACGCTTTCCGACGAAGATCAGGAGTTCCTCAAAGAGTGGAGCCCTGAGAAACCTTAAGGGAACCGCCTTTATTGGAGTGGTGTTGATGGGTGGTTTTCGGGTTTGATTCAAGTTCGAACTGCAACAGCGTGAACGTCCTCTGCGAGATGGAAGCGGGCGGCGTTTTGTAGCTTTCGATTTGTTTTGTGAATCCAAAGATCTCTTCCTGTGATGTCCTCGCGTCTTGCCACAGCATTGACGACTTGAAGCCTTGAATTTTTCTCCAGACTTCCTTTAGTCGGAAGCATTGTGAAGTGGATCGTCGTCTTTTTCTTTTTGGCTCTCAGTCTTCAGGCTGAAGAGCTCAGTATCATCTCATGGAATATCGAGTGGTTCCCGGGAACACATCCCAACCCCTCCAGTCGCGAAGAACGCGATCATATCAACGGTGTTCGCGAGATTATCAAGGAATCCGCTCCCGACATTCTTTTCGCTCAGGAAATCACCGAAGAGCGCGCATTCCAAAGTGCGCTGCGAGAGAATCCGGATCTCCAACTCCACGTTCTCAGCAAATTCCTTGAGTCCGACGGCCGCACCCCGGCACCTCAGCAATGCGCGATTGCCTCGACCCTTCCCGCTGAAGGTGCGTGGTTCGAGACGTTCAACCCGCACCCCGACTTTCCCAACCTGCGCCGTGGCTTTGCTTTTGCCGCCCTCAAGCATCCTGATGGATTGCTTTTGACCTATTGCGTCCACCTCAAAAGTAATCGCGGCGGCGACACTGAGGAAGGGGCGAAAAGCAACGCAAATACCCGCGCTGAATCTGTCCGTCAAATCTTGGAACACAAGGAGACCGTCGCCAAACAATTCGCCGACCAAAAGATTCTCGGCTGGATCGTCGCCGGCGATCTAAACACTAACCACGACGATCAATTCCCCCATTGCACCGTCGTCGCCGATCTGACTGGCGCTGGATTCCACAACACCTGGGGCAAGACACCAAAGGATCAACGAGCCACCTGGCTCAGCGATCCCGACCCCGAAAAGCGCCGCTACCAACCCACGACCTTCGACTACATCCTCACCCTCGGCCTCCCCAAACTCGAAGCCACCATCCTCCCCAACTTCCCCCGCGAACTTTCCGACCACGCGCCGGTTGTTCTCAAGTTGCCTCGATAGTTGCGTTCTAGGTTAATCGCGTTTCTCCCGCTAAGAGCATCCAAGAATCACGCGGCGGAGGGTAAACGAATACATCATTCAATTCGTGTAACCAGCCAGGAAGTGGCCCCTGCCGGAGCGCGAGCGGCCTCGCTCGCTTTCTAACCCCGCCGAAGGCGCACTTCTTCGGTCGAAATCCTCGCACTATCCTGAACGCTCCATCGAACCATTCACCCCAATGATTTGCGCCTCCGGCGGCCAAAATAAGCGAGCGAGGCCGCTCGCGCTCCGGCAGCGTGCCCACCAAATTGATTCTTCAACATTGGGTGCCTGACGTGAGTCGTTAAGGCATCTCATCGTCAGAAGACTCATGGAAAATCAGGGTATTGGAGGTGACCGTTTAACGACACCTCCGCATATTTGCGCGGCCTTCATGCCGGACCCTTATGCTACTTACTCAGGGAATATTTCGGTGTTAAAACTGGTGAAATGATCTTGATAGGGATTTTGGAAATAGCGGGAAATTGAGCGTCGATGAGGGCACCGACTCTCCTTTCAATTACTCTTCGATTCGACCCCCGTTCTCCGTGTCCCGGCTAGGACCCCTCCCGCAGCACTTTCATTACGGCGTCAAAAGCAGGCTTAGCCTCGCGATTCCGATCGAAAAGGAGCGGGTGATTGACCCGTTCCCAGGGAAAGTGATTCAACCAACTCTCTCCGTCGTGAATGTTCCAGAAAGAGACGCGCAGAATGACATCCTCGTATTTGAGAAACAGCCTGAATAGCTTGGCATAATCTTCAGCTTGCTGTGCGAGGATCTCGGGAGGAGGACCTTCCGGGTAGGGATTGATCTTGGCGACTTCTTCCCGGTTTTTACCGCCATCCGCCCACCAGATGCCGCGGGGAATCACGTCGATATCCAGTTCGGAAATCGCGATCTTCATGTTGAGGGACCGGAGCAAAATCAAAAGTTGCTCAAGTTCTTCAAAGGGAACTTGATTGAGATTGAAGTGTCCCTGAATGCCGATGGCATCAATCGGCGCGTTCGCTGCCTGCAGCTTCCTCACCAGCCGTTCCATGCGCTCGCGTCGCCACGGCTCGTGGAGGTTGTAGTCGTTGTAGATGAGTACCGACTCCGGGTCTAATTCGCGGGTGTATCGAAACGCTTCGACGATGAAGTCGTCGTTCAGCAAATTCGCCCAGACCGAGTCCCGCAGGTATTCATCGCTCTGGGTGCCAATCGCTTCGTTGACGACATCCCACGAATGCACGCGTCCCCGATAGCGCTCGACCACCGTTCGGATGTGCGTCTTCATCCGCGCCATGAGGACCTCCGGTGACACTTCCTTTTCCCCTTCGCGATAAAACCATTCGGGCGTCCGGTCATCCTTTGCCCAGATCAGGCAATGCCCCAAGACCTTGAGGTCGTTCTCCTGCGCCAACTGCACAAATGCATCCGGTTTCTGAAATCGAAACTCGCCCTCCGCCGGCTGCGTCGATGCGAACTTCATGCAGTTCTCCGGCGTAACGTAGTTGAAGTGCCTGATCACCAACTCGCGATTCTCAGGATCTTGAAAGGGCTTCAATCCGATCCCCACCCCGATGTCAAAACGGCCAGCGACCGCTTCCACGAGAGTTTGCGGTGAGTCGGCAAAGGCGGTTTGCCCGCACAGGGCAACAAAAAGGACGGGAACGAGCTTCATAAGTTGGAATCTAGATTTTGCCGCCGGTTTTTGTCTTGCCAAGGCGAATCCATGGGACGCGGCCAGCTCGATATCGTTTGCATCGGGCAGCGCAATCTGTTTGCTACACAGAGCCCGTCCCCGGTGTTTAAAGAGCATGAGATCTCGCTTTCCCTTCATCGTCCACCTTCTGGTAGCTGTGGCGATTCTTCAGGGAACCGCGCGGGGACAAGACGGTCTTTCCCGCTATGCGAATCAGACGCTTCGCCTCTATCTCACGGGCGAATACGCCGAGGCGGAGCAATACGGCGAACGGGTGACCAGCTATGGGATTAACGATGCCAACGTCGCGATCACTGTCATCAAGTCCGAACTCGCTCAGGGGAAATATGACGAGGCGGCTGAATCCGCCAGCGCCGCTTCGAAGGAATACGACGGCTATATTCCGATGCAGGTCGAGGCGATCGAAACCTTGCGCCTCTGCGGAAGAACAGAAGAAGCACAAACTCTGCTAGACGGCCTTGACGCACTCGCGAAAGAACTCAATCCGAAAAACCTCAACGCCACCGAGCTCACCGGTCTGGGAAGAGCGGCGCTTCTCCTGGGTGCCGAGCCAAAGATGGTGCACGCGCAGTTTTTTCAAAAGGCACGTGTCGCCGAACCGAACAACCTGACGGCTGCGCTCGCGGCAGGAAAACTGGCGGTCGATAAAGGCGACTACGCGTTGGCTTCACAAATGCTCGGTGACGCGCGGAACAAAATCGGCCCCATCCCCGACATCCTGTTTCATCTTGCGCGTGCCTTTTCGCCCTCGGACCGGGAAAAGGCGGACGAGTTGATTGAGCTCGCCCTCGATCGAAACCCAAGCCACGTGCCTTCCATCTTGCTCCGCGCCGAACACGCCTTCGATGCGGAGAAATATGGCGAGGCGAAAGAGCTGCTCAAAACCGCCCGCGAGACGAACCCGAATCACCCCGAAGCGTGGGCGTTGGAGTCGGCGATCCACTACTTCAATGATGAGACGACCGATGCGGAAGCCGCGCGGACCAAAGCGCTGAAAATCTGGGCGAAAAACCCGGAGATCGATTTCCTGATTGGGAGAAAACTTTCCCAAAAACGCCGCTTCGCGGAGGGTTCGGAATTCCTCCGGAGTGCTCTCGAATTCTACCCCGCGCATATCGGCGTCCGCAAGATCCTGGGACAAAATCTTCTGCGCCTTGGCAACGAAAGCGAGGGCTGGACGATGCTCAGTGAGGCGCAGGCTGACGATAAATATGACGTCGAGCTTTTTAACCTCATGCTGCTGCACGATGAGCTCGAGAAGTTTGAAACCATCGAGGTCGAGGGCTTCAAGGTCCGCATGAAGCCGGACGAAGCCGCGGTTTACGGACAGCGTGTGATGGTAGTGTTAGAGAATGCCAGAGAGATTCTCGGCAAAAAATACGGATTCACCCCGGACGCGAAAACCATCGTCGACTTCTTCCCCGATCAACAGGACTTCGCGATCCGCGTGCTCGGTATGCCGGGCGGTCTGGGTATTGTCGGCGCCTGCTTTGGCAATGTTATTGCGATGAATAGCCCGGGCTCGCCCGGCGCGATGGGGACGAATTGGGAGTCGACGCTTTGGCATGAGTATTGTCACACGATTACTCTCGGTGCCACGCGCAACCGCATCCCCCGATGGTTCACGGAAGGCATTTCCGTTTACGAGGAACGGCAGCGCGACCCGGCCTGCGGGTTCAAGATGACCCCCGCCCACCGCGATAGAATTCTCGCCGCGGACGGCCTCATCCCGATCGCCGACCTCAGTGCCGCGCTCACGGCCTTCAACGATCCGAACACGATCAATTTCGCCTACTATCAGTCGTCGCTGTTGGTTGAATTCATGATCGATTCGTTTGGAGAGTCGTCGATCAAGCGCGTCTTGGACGATCTCAGTGAGGACGCGGACATTGAAAAGGCCATTGCCAAACGCATGTCGAGTTTGACTTGGATCGAGTCCGAATTCGCGAAGTATGCGCAAAAGCGCGCCGGCGAATACGGACCGAAAGCGGATTGGGAAAAGCCGGAGAACGAGGAGATCCTTCGCCGCGATCCGGCGGGTGTTGCTGATTACCTCAAAAAGAACCCTAACAACATTTGGGCGTTGATGGTTCACACCAATCACCTGCTTGCGGATCGTGAATGGGAGAAAGCGAAGGCGCCGGCGAAGAAACTGAACAGCCTTTACCCCCAATACATCGGTCCCGGCAACGGGTATGCCGCCCTCGCCAAGGCATTCCGCAATCTGGAGGATCACGAAGCGGAGCGCGATGTGTTAGAGCAGTGGGCCGCACGCGATGCCGATGCTGACGCAGCGTTTCTCCGGCTGATCGAGTTAGGGCTAGAAGAAAAAGACTGGGCGCTTGTTCAGAAAAACGCGCAGCGCCAGCTCGCGCTCAACCCTCTTCTTCGCGACCCTCACCGCGCCCTCGGAATCGCCGCGCAGGAACAAGGGAACGCCAAGGACGCCATCGTTGCCTTTGACAGCCTCCTCGCTCTCGATCCGGTCAATCCAGCCGACGCCCACTTTCGCCTTGCCCAACTTCACCGCGAATCCGACCTCGCCCGATCAAAACGGCACGTGCTTCATGCCATCGAAGAAGCGCCGCGATTCCGTTCGGCACACCGCTTGCTCCTGGAACTGGATGCAACGGTGACCAACAGCCCGTCGCCGGAACTCCCGGACGTTACGCCGAACACTGAAACCGAATCCCCCTCCGAATGAAACTGCGTCGCATCTTTACCATCTTCGTTTTGCTCGTCGCGGCAGGGGCCGTCGTTGCCCAATTCGAAAGGCGGAATCGTGGATGGTATGATCCTAACGATGTCACTATTTATGACCGGAACGGCGTTCCCGACTGGGATGTCGCTCCGCACATGCCGCACGACGTATTCACCTTCGTGCGCATCAAGTATCATAATGAATACGGGAGGAGCCGATGGCGCACCGACTTCCCGGACAGCGACCTGAACTTTTCCTACCGTCTCCAGGAGCTGACGTCCATGGAGGTTGATCCCGATGGAAAAGTCCTCGAACTCACCGATCCCGAGTTATTTGACTACCCATTCGTCTACATGATCGAACCGGGTGATCTTTGGCTTGCCCCAGACGAGGTCGTCGCCTTACGGAAATATCTGCTCAACGGTGGCTTCCTCATGGTCGACGACTTCTGGGGGTTCCATGAATGGGACGGGTTTTACTGCGAGTTGAAGAAGGTCTTTCCGGACCGGGAGCCTGAGGAACTCCCACTCGAGCATCCCATTTTCCACTGCGTCTTCGAACTCACGGAGAAGCCTCAAATCCCCGCGATCAATGAAGCGCTCCGTGGGCGGGATGAAGGTGTCACGTGGGAGTGGCGAAAGCCGGGATCCAGAGACGCTCAATATAAAGGCGTTTTCGACGATGAGGGACGCATGATGGCGATCATTTGTTTCAATACCGACCTTGGGGATGGCTGGGAGCAGGAGGGGGTCGATCCCTGGTATTTCAAAGAATTCTCCGAGAAAAAAGCCTACCCGATGGGCATCAACATCGTCTTTTACGCCCTAACACACTAACATTTTATGGAAGCGTCAGTCGCCGAACCCGAAACTGAATCCACTTATGAAAAGGAGCGCGATGCGGTCGCCAAGATCGGCGGCGCGCGCGACAAAATCCGCGCCGAATTATCCAAGGTCATCGTCGGTCAGGGCGAAGTCATCGATGAGATGCTCATCGCCTTACTCAGCGGCGGCCACTGTCTGATTACCGGTGCGCCGGGCTTGGCGAAGACGCTCTTGGTGAAGTCGCTCGCCGATCTTTTTCATCTGAGCTTCAATCGGATCCAATTCACGCCCGACCTGATGCCCGCGGACATCACCGGCACGGAGATGATCAACGACACCGCGGACGGACGGGAGATGGTTTTCCAAAAGGGGCCGATCTTTGCGAACATGATCCTCGCCGACGAGATCAACCGGACGCCACCTAAAACCCAGGCCGCGCTTCTCGAAGCGATGCAGGAGCATCAGGTGACAGCCGCCGGGACGACCCTTCCGCTTGAGGAACCTTTCTTTGTCCTTGCCACCCAAAACCCGATCGAGATGGAGGGCACCTATCCGCTTCCGGAAGCCCAGCTTGACCGTTTTATGTTCAACGTGGTCATCGACTACCTCGATGAAGACGACGAGGTCAAAGTCGTCTCGCAAACCACCGGCGCCGGTGGCGAGAAAATCGAACCTCTCTTTGCCGCTGATGAATTGCTGGCCTGCCACGACGTCGTCAGACGTGTTCCCGTCGCCGAAGATGTCGTGCGCTACGCGGTCCGCCTTGCCTCCGCCACCCGACCCGGAACAGACGCGGCGAGCCAATTCGTGAATGACTTCGTCAACTGGGGTGCGGGCCTTCGCGCCGCGCAATTCCTGGTCCTCGGTGGAAAGACGCGCTCCCTCCTCGACGGGCGCACGCATGTTTCCATCGACGACATCCGTGCCCTCGCCGCTCCCGTTTTGCGGCACCGGATTTTGCCCAACTACCGTGCCGAAGCCGAAGGTATCGGCATTCCTGAAATCATCGAGAACCTGCTCGAAAACGTCCCGAGCACGATCGGAAAATAAATGGCTGCGACATCGCCCTCCCGTCTCCTCGACCCGGCCGCGCTCATGCGCATCCGGTCGCTCGAGCTGCGCGCGAAGGTCGTAGTCGAAGGCTTCTGGAGTGGCATTCACCGCAGCCCTTACCACGGGTTCTCCGCCGAGTTCAGCGAATACCGCCAATACGCACCCGGTGACGATGTGCGTCACGTCGACTGGCGCGTGTACGCGCGATCCGATCGCTACTTCATCAAGAAGTTCGAAGACGAAACCAACCTGCGTTGCCAGCTTCTCGTCGACGGCAGTCGTTCGATGATGTTCGGCGCCGACCCGGGCCTCACCAAACACAACTACGCCACCACGCTGGCGGCTACCTTTGCCTACTTCCTTTCGCGACAAGGCGACGCCGTGGGGCTCACCCGATTCGATGACGGCATCCGCGACTACCTTCCTGCGAAGAACACACCCGGTCATCTGCGCCGCCTCATGCTTGCCTTGGAACCTCCGGCTTTGGGCAAATCCACGGAGTTCGGAGTGCCGCTCGCCCGCGTCGCCGAGATGCACGACCGGCGGGGGATGTTCGTTTTGCTCACCGATCTTTTGGCGCCCATCGAACAGCTTGAAGCTCGCCTCGGTCTCCTCCGCGCCCGTGGCCATGAGGTCGTCGTTTTTCAAATCCTCGATCGCCGGGAGATCGATTTTGATTTTGAAAGCGCTGCCCAATTCACCGACCTCGAAACCGGAAAGCAACATTTCGTCGATCCCCATGACGCCCGTGAGGGCTACCGTCGCAAGTTGACGGAACATCTCGAAGCCGCCAATGCGCTCTGCGGTCGCAACGGGATCGACTACCGACTTTGCCCCACTGACCGACCGCTCGATCTCGCTCTTTACGATTTGATCACGGTGCGTGCGCATCAGCCGGCGACCGCAGGCCGTGCCAACATTAACCTCCGTCGGGCCAGCTGAGCGATGAGCCTTCTCTTCCCTCTCTATATGTTTGGGGCCGCGCTGATCGCGCTTCCGATCTACCTGCACCTCCGGCGCAAACCGCCGAAGGATCAGGTCGAGTTCAGCTCATTGATGTTTCTCGAACCGACGAAACACCAACCTCTCAAAAGGCGAAGCCAACTTGAGAACTGGCCGCTTCTCCTCCTGCGATGCCTCGCGTTGTTGGCGCTTGCTGCGGTGTTTGCCCGCCCTTTCCTCACCGGTGGCGAACACGAAGGCGAAGAAGGGGCGCTCCGCACGGTTGTTCTCCTCGACACAAGCGCATCGATGCGAAGGGACGGAGTTTGGAAACAAGCAACAGAAACCGCCAAGGAATTGACCGGAAAAGTGACAAACACTGGCGCCCTCGCCGTGATCGCCTCCGACCTCAGTCCGAAAACGGTCTTCACGTTTAACGATTGGCTCGACGAAGCCCCAGCCCGCCGCAACGACCTCGCCAGCGAAGCGATCGAGTCACTTGAACCAGGCTGGGCGGGCACCGACCTCGGCACCGCCCTCCTCGCTGCCGCGGAAATGATCGCCGATGCTTCCGCCGATGACGAAGCCGCGCTTGCCTCGGAGATTGTCGTCATCAGCGACCTCCAAACCGGAGCCGACCTCGACTCTGTCGCCGGTGCGGCATGGCCGGACGATGTCACGGTCCGGTTCGTCTCACTCGAAACGGAAGCAACGACCAATGCTTCGCTTTCCGCGGCACCTGCCAAAGACAAAAACAAGATCGCCGTCCGCGTGCGCAACGATCCCGCCTCGGAGCGATCCAGTTTTTCCGTGAGCGCCGGATCGACGGTGCAAAATGCGGTCGTCCCCGCGGGTGAGAGCCGAGTCTTTGAATTCGAGGCCGGCCCCGATGAGATCGTGTTGACCGGTGACGATCACGCCTTCGACAACACCTTGTTCGTCGCCCCCAAACAGCCCGCGCCGGTGGACCTGCTCTTCCTCGGAAAAGGCGACGCCGACGACAGCAACTCCCCGGAGTATTACTTCCGCCGCGCCTTCGCGCTCTCGAGCGTGCTCCGTCCAAATTATGTCGAAAGCCTAACCGATTCGCCATCCATTGTCGCCGTTGCCCGTCCCCTCGCGTCCGACGAAATCACCGAGCTTAAGGGCGCCATCGAAAATGGTGCGCGCGCGTTGTTGGTGCTCACCGGTTCCGACATGGCGCGCACTTTCGCCGGGCTTGCGGGTATGGAAGAACCACCAGCGTTGAACGAACGGGAGGATGGTTACGCGTTGTTGGAAGGCATTGACTTCGCACATCCTTCGCTTCGGGAATTCCGCGATCCGCGTTGGCGCGATTTCACCAACGTCCACTTCTGGAAGAACCGCGAGATCGATCCGGAGGAATTGCCGGACGGCGCGCAAGTCGTCGCAAATTTCGACAGCGGTAACCCCGCGTGGATCAATCTCCCGGTCGGCGAGGGCTCCCTCTTTGTCATGGCTTCGGGTTGGCATCCGCGTGATAGCCAACTCGCCCTTTCGTCGAAATTCCTCCCCCTGTTGTTTTCGATATTTGCCAATGTTGGTCCACGCGTTCACATGCCGGAGCGACACTTCGTGGGTGACCGTTTGCCCTTGGAGGAAGGCGATGTCCTCGCCGGAGGAGCCCCTGTCATCCCGAATCAGCCCGGCGTTTATCAAACGGAAGGCAATGGTGTCCCCCGTTATTTCGCCGTCAACCTGCGCCCGTCCGAATCCGATCTCACCCCGCTTTCGGACGAGGCTCTCGGCACCCTTGGTATCCCGCTTGCCGGTGCCGCCGACGTCCCCGAGGCGCTCACGTCCGAAGAAAAAAGAAAGCTACGCGGATCCGAAAGCGAGGCGCAACAGGGTTATTGGCGCCTTGTGATTCTGATTTTGTTAGGAATTCTTGCCTTGGAGTCCTGGTTCGCGAGCCGCCGGCCTGAAGGGAACGCCCCAACCCCAAACCTTGTCCCATCATGATCGAGCCCGTTCTCCAGCGCCAACTCGAACCCATCATCGAACGCCGCCGCGGTATCCGTGCGTTTCAAGTGCAAACCGGCGTCTTCGTCTTCGTGGCCGCGTTCGCGCTTCTCGCACTTTGGTTGGGCAAAGGGACGCTGGCTTGGTGGTGGCTTCCGTTTGCGGGTTGGCTCATCGCCGCGCCGATCGGGTATTTCATCAAGCGCCGCCCCCTCCTCGATGTCCGCGAGCTCGCCCGCGAAATCGAAGCGGACAACCCGGACCTCAAGGCCCTCCTCTTGACCGCCGTCGAAGAAGAGAAGCGCGCCGGTGAAAAAGAACTCGGTTTTATGCAGGAGCGGCTTTTTAAAGAGGCCGCCGAAAAAGCCATTGCCTCGCGTTGGCGAGACAACGTCGATAGCGAGAAGGAGCGCGGTTGGAAAGTCGCTCAGTTGGCCTCCGCCGTCGCCGTGGTGGTTGCGATGACCATCTTGACCTTTTCCATGGGAAAGACCGGGCTTTCCAAAAGGGGAGAAACCGCAGGCGTTGAAGAAAAGCCGCAGGAGGTAGCCGCTGATGAGTTCGAATTCACCGTCGAGCCGGGCGATGTCGAAATCGAACAGGGTGGACGTTTGTTAGTGTCGGCCCGTTTTGGCGAGCGCGTGCCTGCCGGTGTCCGCTTGGAGACCATGCTCGGTGAAACCGGACGCACCATCGAAATGGAGCAAAGCCTTTCGGATCCCGTCTTTGTCGCCACCCAGTCGCAGGTCAATGCCGACGGCACCTATCGAATCGCTTTCGAGGGTGGTGCCAGCGAGGAGTTCAAGATCACGACCTATGTGTTGCCCGTTGTCGAATCCACCGATGCGGCGATTTCTCCGCCGCCCGGTATCGATTTGCCCGTCAAAGAGATCGAGGACACGCGCCGGGTTTCGGTGATGGAGGGTTCAGGCCTTACCCTGAAGATCCACACAAATAAAGAGGTCGCCAGTGGCAAGCTCGTGCCGGATGGGGAAGGGGAAACCATTCCTCTGCGCGTCGATTCGGAAAACGGTTACCTCGTTGCCGAGTTCAAACCCGAAGCCGACGCGAAGATGAGTATCCACCTCGTCGATGCCGACGGCCGCGAGAACCGTCGCCCGCCTCTTTTCCGGATTGATGTGCGACGGAACCTTCCCTCGAAAATCGAACTCGCCTTTCCGGGCGGCGATGCCGAGGTCACTCCCATCCAGGAGATCGCGGCGGAAGCGACGCTTTGGGACGACGTGAAGCTGATCGCGGCGGGCGCCAGTTACCAATTCGGTGGAAAGGAGTTCGAAGTCCCGTTTGAGACGGTCAGCTTCAAGCCCGACAAAAAGAATCCGGTCGGAACCATGCTCGAGTTTGAAAAGCTCGGCGCTTCGCCCAATGACCTGCTGACTTACTTTTTCTGGGCCGAGGATATTGGCCCCGACGGTGCGCCCCGACGGGTTCAAAGTGACATGCGCTTCATCGAGGTCCGCCACTTTGAAGAGATCTTCCGCGAAACCCCGAACCAGGGCGGCGAGGGGCAACAGGGCGAAGGCGGTGGTGCCCAACAAAGCGAAGAGCTTTTGGCCGCGCAGAAGGAAATCATGAATGCCACGTGGAAGCTCCGGCGACAGTCAGCCGCCGGCAGAAAGGATCTCGGCGAGGACATCGCGGTCATTGCTGAAGGGCAGTCCGCCGTTATCGAAAAGGCCGCGGTCGCAGCGAACGAGATTACCGACGCAGAGATGATGGCGCATCTGGAAGAGGCGATGAACGAAATGCGTTCGGCCGTGGAGGTGCTGTCGCCTGTCTCCGAAGATCCATTTGCGGACAACACGGAGGCGGTGGACCTCGCCGCCGCCATGGAGCACGAGCAAAAGGCCTACGCCGCCTTGCTGCGCATGCGCGCGCGCGAATTCCAAGTCACTCTTTCCAACCAGCAACAAAGCTCCAGCAGTTCAAGCAGCTCGCAACGCCAGCAGCGGCAGTTGATGAACATGGAGCTGAAGCAGGAAGAAAAGCGTTACGAAACGCAGCGCTTCGCCGAAGAACAACAGCAGGAGCAGCGCCAGCAGGAGAACCGCGAGGACGTGCAAATCCTCAATCGCCTGAAGGAACTCGCGCGCCGTCAGGAGGGCATCACGGACAAGATCCAGGAGTTGCAGGCGATGCTGGAAGAGGCAGAGACCGAAGAAGAACGCGAGGAGATTAAGCGGGAGTTGGAACGCCTTGAGCAGGAGCAGCGGTCGCTCGTGGAGGATCTCGACGAACTCAACGAACGCATGCAATCGGAGGAAAACATCAGCCGTACCGCCGAGGCGCGCGAACAACTTGAAGAGGCGCGCGAGGATGCCCAGAACGCGGCGAAGGCCCTGGAGAACGAGCAACTCGATCAGGCGGCGAACGCGGGCACGAGAGCGGAGGAGGAATTCGAAGAACTCGCCGAAGAGTTCCGCGAGCGGACTTCGAATCGTTTCGCCGAAGAGGTAAGGGATGCACGCCGGCAAGCCCGTGATTTGGCGGAGCGCGAGCGGGAGATTGCCGATCAGCTTGCGGAAAAAAATGCGGCTCCTGAGCCGATTGGGGACACGGAGATCGAAAACACCCTCGAGAACGCCGCGCTCGCCGCCGACTTGGAAGATCAGCGGAAGGAGTTTGAGGACTTGTTAGACAATCTCCGCGAACTCAGCGAAACGGCGGAGGAAAGCGAGCCCGTCCTCTCCCGGAAGTTGTTCGACTCCGTCCGCGAAGCGGAAGCCGACCAAGTGGACACCGAACTGGAAAACGCCGGTCAATTCACCCGCTTCAACCGACTCGCCGACGCCGCCGAATTCGAAAGGACCGCACGCGAAGGCATCGAGGAGTTGGAACAAAATGTCGATGCCGCCGCCGAAGGAATCCTCGGCGACGAAACCGCCGCCCTGCGCATGGCCCGCTCCGAGGTCGAAGAGCTTTTGCGCGAAGTTGAAGAATCAGAACGCGCCCGTGGCGAAGTTGAAGGCGAACAGTCGGGTGAAGGGCAACAACCGAATGAGGGACAGCAGCCGAGTGAGGGTCAACAACCCGGCGGCGTTCAACAGCCGGGCGAAGATCAGCAACGCGACCAAGGACAAGAGCCCGATGGTGGCCAACAACCGAATCCAAATGGGCAGCCGGGTGAAGGCCAGCGACCGGGCGAAAGTGAAGAACCCGTCGAAGGACAACAAGGCAGCGAAGGTCTGCAGCCCGGTGAAGAACAGCAAAGTGGCGAAGGGCAAGAACCAAGCGAAGGACAACAGCGGGGTGAAGGGCAGCAACCCGGCGAAAGTCAGGAACCGGGCGAAGGGCAACAGCCGCGAGAAGGTGAGCGACCTGGCGCGGGTCAGCAAACACGGGAAGGCGAACAACCTGGGGAAGGTGAACAATCCGGGGAAGGCCAGCAACCGAGCGAGGGCCAACAACCCGGCGGAGGTCAACAACCAAACGAGGGGCAGCAACCCGGCGAGGGACAACGACCGGGGGAAGGTCAGCAGCCGGGAGAAAGCCAACAACCCGGCGAAGGCCAGCAGCCCGGCGGAGGACAACAACATGGTGAAGGACAGCCACGCGCGGAGAACCAACAACCCGGCGAAGCTCGTCCAACCGATACTCCGCCCCGCTTCTTTGACCAATGGGGTGGCGCGCAAGCGGGTGGGGGAACGCATTCGCGCAATCAATCCGGCGAATCTCCCATTTACGGCGATGCCTTCCGCGAGTGGTCGGACCGGCTTCGCGACGTCGAAGAGATGATTGAGGACGAAGAGATCCAACAGGACGTGGCACGAATCCGCGACCGTGCCCGCGAGATGCGCCGTGACTTCAACCGCCACAGCACCGTTCCCAATCAGGCGCTCGTCGACCTTCAAATCACGACGCCACTCACCGAACTTCGCGACATCATCGACGAGGAACTCGCCAAGCGCGAAAAACCGGACTCCCGCTTGCCTCTTGACCGCGACCCGGTGCCCGGCGCGTTTGAAGAGTTAGTGAGGGATTACTACGAACGCATCGGCAGCGGCGAATGATCGCCTCTCTCACATTCATCGGCGGGCCTTGGGCCTGGGCTGGTGCCGCCTTGGCGTGCGTCGGCGGCCTCCTCGCCATCGTCGGCCATCGGCGTCGTTTGGGTGCGCCGAAAGTTCCTTTAGCCCTTCGCCTCGTCGCCCTCGGGTTGCTCGCGCTTTGCCTCGCCGAACCTTCGTGGATCAGCGAGGAAGCCGATCCCGGCGCGAACATCGTTGCCGTCGTTGCCGATACCAGCGTCGGGATGTCCGTGCGCGATTCCGGATCGAAACGCACCCGCGGCGAGGATTTGGCGGCGCTTTTGAGTTCGGCCGATGGCGAAGAAAAGTGGCTCGAAGACATCAGCGAAACGTTCGCCCTCAGACGGTTCACCGTCGACGACCGGCTACGGAGGGTTTCGGAATTCAATGAACTCAATTTCGACGGAACGGCCTCCGCTCTCGGCGGCGCGCTTGAAAGCGTCCGGCGGCGTTTTGCCAATCGCCCCGTCGCCGGCGTGATCCTCCTCACCGATGGCAATTCGACCGATGGTCTCGACGCCGCCAACCTCAAAGAGCTGCCACCCATCTATCCCGTCGTCATCGGCGAGGCGGGACCGAAGAAAGATCTCGCCATCACCGACGCGGCCGTCTCGCAATCGTCGTTCGAAGACGCCCCTCTCACCGTGCGCACCGATGTGGCCGTGCGGGGCTTCAAAGACAAGCCCATCACCGTGAAGTTGCTCAACGGCGAGGGTAAAACCGTCGAGAGCGAGGAGTTCACGCCGAAAACCGACTCCGACTCCCGCTCCCTGCGTTTCCTCCATCGCCCCACCGGGCGCGGCGTCCAATTCTTCAAAGTCGAGATCGTCGCCGGGAACGAAGACGATGCGGCGAAGGAGGCGACGACCGCCAACAACTCGCGTTTGCTCGCCGTGAACCGCGGGCGTGGTCCCTACCGCGTCCTCTACGTCTGCGGGCGGCCGAACTGGGAATACAAGTTTCTCAACCGTTCCCTCAGAAGCGATGACGAACTGGAACTCGCCGGATTGATCCGCGTCGCGCGAAGGGAGCCGAAGTTCCAGTGGCGCGGAAATCAGGGCGATGGAAACCGGCTGTTCCGCGGATTCGATCCGGGGGACGACACCACCGAACTCGACAAGCCGGTCTTGATCCGTCTGGGCACGCGCACGAACGAGGAACTCATCGGCGGCTTCCCCCGCGAGGCCGAAGAACTCTTCGAATACCATGCCGTCATCCTCGACGATCTCGAGCGGTCCTTCTTCACCGTCGATCAACTCGACCTCATCGACGCCTTCGTCTCCCGCCGGGGCGGCTCCCTCATGATGCTGGGCGGGGCGGAGAGTTTCCAGAATGGCGGCTACGAAAAAACCGCGGTCGCGAAAATGCTCCCCGTCCACCTCGGGACGACCGCGAAGACCGCGCCCTCGTCATCGCTCCAGCTCGATCTCACCCGCGACGGCTGGCTCTCCCCATGGATGCGATTGCGCACGGAAGAGGGCGAAGAGAGACGGCGCATCGCGGAGATGACGCCGTTCAAATCGGTGAACGTCGCCGCCGGTATCAAACCCGGTGCCACCGTCTTGGCGACCATCGATGACGACGGCACCCGCCGGCCCGCGCTCACCGCGCAACGATTCGGAAAAGGCCGCTCCGCCGCCTTGCTCGTCGCCGATCTTTGGCGATGGGGATTCAGCGAGGCCGAGAATCGACCCGACATGGAAAAGGCGTGGCGCCAGCTCGTTCGGTGGCTCGTCGCCGATGTTCCGGAACGCGTTTCGGTCAAACTCGAAGCCGCCGGTGACGGCGCGGTCAAAGCGGTGGTGCGCGCGTTCGACAAAAGCTTCGAACCGCTCGCCGACGCTCGCGTCAAACTCACCATTCAATCCGGAGAGAACGAAGCCGCCGAATTGAACGCCAGCCCATCAGATACCGAAGCCGGGGTTTTTGAAGCCACCTTTGTTCCGGAAGGCGCGGGAAAGACCTTGGTCCAAGCGGTGGTGACCGACGCGGGCGGAGAGGAAATCGGTGAAGCCGCCGATGGTTGGGCATCGAACGGCGCGGCCGACGAATTCAAACGCCTCGAACCCAACCGCGCGCTGCTTCAATCCATCGCCGATGAGACCGGAGCTGAGGTGTTGAACCCTGACGATCTCCGCAGCTTCGCCAAACGTCTCCCCGAACTCGGCGCCCCGGAAACCCGCACCAAAACGCGATCCCTTTGGCACACGCCGTACGTGTTCCTCCTCGTGATGGCCTGCTTCGCCGCCGAATGGACCCTGCGACGCCGCGCGGGAATGGCCTGATGAAGATTCTCCTCCCATTGATTCTGCTGACCCTCGCCACCGCCGTCGCGCCGGCGGACGAGCCCACCGCGAAAGTCGTGATCGCGGTCGGTGCTGGAGGCACGGAGGACTACCGCCAGGTATTCACCGACGCCGCGACCGAGTGGGAAAAAGCGGCCGAAGAAGGCGGCGCCGAAACGGTGACAATCGGGATCGATGGCAATGGCAATGGCGAGGAAGACCTGAAGGCGCTGGAGGAAGCGATCGCCGGCAACGCCGAAACCCCGACTCCGCTGTGGATCGCGCTCATCGGCCACGGCACGTTCGATGGCCGCGAAGCGAAGTTTAACCTGCGCGGCGAGGACGTCACCGCCCGCAAACTCGCGTCATGGCTCGACAAGGTGGAACGTCCCGTCGCCATCATCAACGCCACGGCCTCCAGCGCGCCGTTCATCAAAGCGGTTTCCAAAGAGAACCGCATCGTCGTCACCGCGACCAAGAGCGCCTCCGAAGACTCATTCGCGCGCTTCGGCCAATTCATCGCCGCCGCCATCGGCGACCCCGAAGCCGACGTCGACCGCGACGGCACGACTTCGTTGCTCGAAGCCTTCCTCAAGGCCAGCGAGGACGTGGCCGAGTTCTACGAAAAAGAGGGCCGCATCGCCACGGAACAGGCCCTCATCGATGACAACGGAGATGGCTTCGGTACGCCCGCCAGCTGGTTCCGCGGAGTCCGCGCCGTGAAAACCGCCAAAGACGGCGCCGCCCCCGACGGCAACCACGCCCACCAACTCCACCTCAACCCCGGCGAAGAAGAGCGAAACCTCCCTCCGGAAATCCGAAAGCAACGCGATGCCCTCGAGGCTGAGCTTTTTGCTTTGCGGGCGAAGAAAGAGGAAATGGGTGAGGACAAATACTACAAGGAATTTGAGCAGATCGCACGCGCCCTAGCTGAGCTGTATTGCCTCGTGGAATCGCCTTCCGATAAAGTAGAAACGGAGTAGGGATTTCGCCCCCATTCCCAAGAGTTGAAGCAGCTTACGTCAAGAAATGTTGCCTGCCCCGAATGCCACGTGGTTAATGCCTCTCATCGCCTCAAAAATCAGGGTTTTTGAGGGCGCTACTCAACGATGCCCACGCTTATCTACGTGGCATTCTTGCCTGCCCCTTGTCTGACCCCTTCTACCGTTTAGCAAGAAGTTAGTCTTTCGGGGTGAGGCCAATGTGGGCAGAAAATTTGCCCTCTCCGTTTTCCTTTCGCTCGATGCTACTGGTTGTCTTTTTTCCCAGACCAAAACAATGAATCCAGATGGGATGAGGAACGGAGTTATTGCTTATTTCTCTTCCATCTGATGTGAACTGGTAGTGAACATCACCGGACGCATCTGGATAGTGATTCCGGATTTGCCATGTGACACGGGTTTCTCCTTCTGTTGTGAATAGGAAAGACTCATTGGATACTCGAACAGCGGCAAAACCGATGTAGTAGCTATACCGAGGAGTTTTTTGCGAATTCTCAGCTTCAATCAAGACCATAGATCCTTCGATCTCAGTTCGCTCAAAGAAGTCACCCGGAAACACTGTTCGTTGGATTTCAGGAATGGAAGGTTCAGCTCCCTCGATAGGATTCTTCCAAACCCGCACTAGAATTGGTACTTCCCCAACTTTATTATCGATGCGAATGGTCCCTTTGGTTGGGATGGTCGTTTTCAACGAAACACGCCTAACATCAGTGTATCGCTGCTTGATTTTCTGGAATTCCGAGGGTAAGTCATCCAAATAATATTCAGGTTCCGCTAAAGAGTTCATGAAAAAATATTCCGA
>JBCCWV010000062.1:0-24108 GCA_039192745.1 Verrucomicrobiota bacterium
AGGCCCTCATCTACCAGCACCTCGAACACACCGAGAGCGAAAAGGCCCAAGCCATCCTCGCCGACTGGGACACCTACGCGAAAAAATTCCTCGCCGTCCGCCCCTACAAACCCGACACCATCGCCAAAATCGAAGCCGGCGTGAAGAAGGTGGCGGCGAAGTAGGATCACCGGACAGTTTCCGCCTCATTTCAAGGCCCGGCAGGCCCCACCTGCGGGCGCGTGACCTCCTTTCCAAGCGCTCCAGACACTGCGTTGACGAGAAAAAACAGGATTCTACTCGCGAATGGTAGACTAGTCTATATTTTAGACTATATGAAGCCAGACGAGAAAATTCATGAAACCCTCGCCTTTGTTCAAGAGTCCCTGCAAAGAAGGGAAACCGAGGCACAACCTTCGTGGCCGTGGGGGGCCATGTATTGGGGGGCCTTCTTTCTTATTGGGTTCGCCATGATCGACCGGGAACTGGGAATTCGGGTTTTCAATATCGGAGCACTGATCGGCGCCGTTCTTTCGGCGGGAATGGCCGTCACCTCAGAAATCCAGCGCAAGCGAAGAGGCGAAACCATGCCCCGCCACGAGGCGATCGTCGGGAAGATCGTTCTTGGAATCATCGCCAGCTTCCTTGCTCTCATTGTCATGGGAGCGAGCGGTCGCTTCGAGTTCATTCCCTATTTCCAGATCCTCATGCTCCTCATTGGTCTCGAACTCTATGTCTTCGGTATCCTCTACCGTTTTGCGCCCCTCTCTTTTTGCGGATTGCTCCTTCTCATCTGGGCGGTGGCGCTGGCCTGGGTCAAAGTCTTTCCTCTCACGGTTGGCGGCTGCATCATCGCCGCCGGCATGCTCACCGTGACGATTGCTCACCGGCACGCCGTCACCCGGACGACTTAGAGCGAGCGTCCTTCCTTTCCGAATCTCGACCCGTGAGCCGAAAAAACTCCGAAAAGCCTCCCATTGATGATGGCGTCCTCGCGCAGCTCGATCCCCTGCTGGAGCACAAATACCGTCTTTCCGCCTGCGTGATGCTCGTGGACACCGACGCCATTTCCTTCAGCCGCTTCAAGGAACTCTTCAACGCCACCAATGGAAATCTTGGCGCCCAACTCAGAAAACTGGAGGACGCCAAATACCTGAAGGTCCGCAAGGAATTCGTCGGACGTCAGCCAACGACCTGGTATTCGCTCACCGAAAAAGGAAGGAAAGCCCTCCGCCAGCATCTGGCAGTCATGCAGTCGTTCATTAACAAGGCCGGCGAATAAGATGTCGCAGCAGCCCAATCCTGGGTGAAACGAAAAACTCAAGCGGATTTGCCGCTCCACCCGTTCCGCAACCGTGCTCACTAGCGCGGGTTAAATCTTCGTCCACCCACTAGTTCCCGGCCTCGGCCACGACATATCCGTACGATGAAAACCCCGTCTACCCTTGCTACTGTCCTTGCGAGCCTTGTCTTTTTCTCTACGCCTCCCGATGCTTCGACCCAAGCCCTGCCTGAAGAAGAGCAATCGCAGTTGGAAAAGATGATTAAGGATATCGACCTTCAACTCCATGGCGGGACGAAAAAAAAACAACGATCGGGCGAAGAACACCCTGCGCTCCGCACTCTCCAGTTCGAAAGCGACCTACGAGTTTTTCATGACGGCGACGAAGGCCGTGGATTTCGATGACGCCGGAAAGCGTGAGTCCGATTGGCGGGAATGGCGGGACGAGAATGAAGACACCTACAGCAGCCCTGAACACATCGTGGCAGTGCAGCACCAAATCCGATTTCTTTTACTCTCCATCGATTTCGCCTCTGCGCCCTCTGCCACCGAAGATGCCAAGGCCGCCGCGAGAAAGAAGAGCGTCGCTGATCTGATCGCTTACTACGACGAACTGGGGAAACACTTCAGCAAGCTTGGCGCACACCAGCGCGATCTTCGTCAACGGGTCACCAGCACGGTCATCGCACGCTATCTACAATTGGACGTCACGGTGCCCGATCAAGACGATTGGACACTGTCCCCGCTGCCGGTGGGGCGGGCTTATGAAAACGTCATCTTTCCTTACTTCCGCGAGGAAAAGAATCACGCTTATCTGCAATCGGCATGGGACAAAAGAATTGAACAGGAGGCCAAACTCCTCGCAACTCCGGCCGTCAACACCGGCATCCGTGGCATTGGCGGCGGACGAGGTGGAGGTAAGGGCGGAGGCGGACGGAAAGGCAGCGCTCCTGTTGATGAGCGGGAACTGGAACGTGAACGCGAACGTGAAACCGAAAGACAACTCGCCGAACGTCAGGAAGCATTCGTGCAATCGACCATCCCTCAATTGAAATGGGAAAAGGGCGTTGATGCCGTGTTGTTCGGCACCAATCGCGCCAGTGCTTTCGCCTTCCTCGGAAGCCACCTTCGCGCGAATCTCACTCACGAAAATGCGTCAGATTGGCTCGCCGAACTCAAAAAGCTCGCCAAAGGTGGATGGGATGCGGAGACCTATTACACAGGCGAAATCTGAGGGTAGAGAACTGCGGTATATTCGCGATCCGAATGTAGATCCGGTTTGGATCCAAACAGATCCGTAGTTGATGATTGGTGAATCACCAAAATTCTCACCCTTCCGCATCAAGTCAGTAATTCCGGGAAAAAGTTCCGTCAATTCACTGGCTTCTCGACGTCCAGATAATCGATCTCGAGTGATTGGTTGCTCTGATTCGTGAGAACTATCCGCGAGCTCCCATCAGACGCCATTTCGAGAGACAATGCTCTCACGCTCCAGCTATTCGCCAAGGGCGTGGCAGCCAGCATGAATGTTTCCGAGTCGAGTAGACTCCCTCCGGTATTAAAACTCTGCGCCGATAACGTGACTGGAGAGTCGCTCTTATAGCGAATCGTTATCTCATACTCGTCCTCTCTGGGAACAAAGACGGCGAACTCCAAAGCATCATTCGACCCCGGAAGCAATGCGGACCCGGTTCCCTGGAAATTGTAACTGGCTGAACTCGCAACAGCGGCCCCTAGGAAAATAGCTGTTTCCGCTTGATAGTTTCCTACCAACGCCTCTACAGGATCAGCCTGGAAAGTGCGTAAAGAAGGATTCGTTCTTTCCAGACTCGTCCATGGCCCCATACCTTTGGCAAAATCAATATCATTGTACATCAACCAATGAGACCAGGAGAAATTGAAAGCTTCGGCCTGCATCCGGATCCATGCCAGCCATCGTTTTCGATCGGCCAACGCGGCGATATTATCTACTCCGAACTCTCCTAGGAAAATGGGGAGACGCTCGGTGTTGTTCCTGTCCGCCCAGGCGCGATTCGCACTATCGACCGCAGCAAAATCGATGGCTACTTGATCAAACTCCGGATCGCCCGCTCCTCCATCTGCCCATGGAATGGCCGAACCATTTCCCGCGCTGCTGTCTGGAGTCGTAAAACCGCGGGGGTCGTAATAATGGAACGTGCCGATCAACCAAGGGTCGTTTGTCGGAATCTGGTCATTGTTGAAGAGGTTTATCAACGCCTGGCGCGTCGAAAAACCTTCCCCGCTTATAATTACCGGCCGGTTCTGGTTTCCGCTGAATCCCCTGATGACGGCAAGGGCGGCGCTCGTCACAGTCTGGATATTTGCCCCGGCATGAGGCTCATTGAGGATCTCGAATGCCAATGAACGGGACGGATAGTTTTGGAATTCTCCCGCAACCTGTTGCCAAATCGCTTCGAGTTTGGGGAGGTCGCTAGGATACGTAAATCCAGGACCATTGGCCCAGTTGTGCACTGGATCAAGGATAGCAATCAACCCTTCCCCAAGACAATAGTCCACCAGTCGCCTCAACTCATCCAGATGAGATTGCGGCACGATGAAATCGGGCGCAGGACCCACTTCTTCGTCAAGCCTGTATCCGATCCGGCAATGCTGGAAACCATTCTCGCGGAGCAGATCATAATCCTCTTCCGCTCCAAATCCGCCCGACGCCATGAAGGCGGCGAAATTATTTCCACCGCCCAATCGCGAATTGAACTGATGGGCGGCGGCGCGGAAAGACAACTGCGGCCCACCGGGCGAAGACAGCGAAACGCATTCAAAGATCACATCGGTTGCATTATTACCAAGATTGAATACCACGCGGGCACCTTGGCCATTGCTCGCATTCATCGCAAACGGCAGAGAAAAATCCTGCGCCGTATTTGAGATATTCACCGTTTGCCGAAGAAGGTCGACTCGCCCCGGATTGCTCGTCTGCACGAGCGCCAATATGCTCCTTGATGAACCGACGGAGCGGACACGAAAATTCAGGGTATAATTCGTGCCAGTTGTCAGTGAAAGGTTGTTATGAATCAATTGAATATGAAATTGAGCCGATCCCGGGTCGGTAATATCCACTTCCAGCTGATTGTTCGCCGAGATGAAACCGCTGGCACTGCTACCCGCATTCAGGACCAGGAACCAGGGTGCGACAGAACTGACAAACTTGGTGTTGGAAAGCACCTCCGTTGGTTCAACCGGCGGAAGGTCCGGCTCATATCGGCGAATAAGATAAAAGCCTCTGCCGGCTGAAAGGGGGGCAGATTGCCACACGGATAGCGGAAGTACGCCCTCAAGCCCGCTTCCGGCCAGAACCAAACTATTTTCGGTCAATGAATCCGTCCGAAAAATCTCATAGTCGTAGCCCGCTTCCGCTCTCCAGTGAACCTCGGCAGCATTTGTTTGGGTGTTTAGCCGGAACTCTTCAAAAAAGGAAATCTCCTCAGCCTTCGAACCAGCCTGCCATAAGAACAATACAATCGCTATACAAACACATCTCTTCATACAACAAAGATTTGATTGAATCTTGTCCTCCTTCAAGAAAATTCACACAATACGCCAAGGTATGTTCGACAATTGTTGGGATTACCGGCATTCCTCACGTATTCATGCGTAGCGAAGCAACAATACCTGAAGCACCCTAAGCTGTAGCGATCAAAAACTTCCCAGAATCAGACAAATTGCCGGCCCTCAAGGTCCAAGTCTCTCTCAAGGAAACGTCTTTGGCCGCAGAAACACGTCCCCGGTCAATGTAAAGAGTGAGCGCCCTAGAGACACAACAAAGCTTCGAAGAATGGCGGGGATTTCCAGTCAAATCGTTCTCAGCTTTCAGATTCGGGAATCGAGATACCAGTGCCGGCGGGGTCGGAGAAAATATTCTTCATTTCGTCAACGCGGTTTTGGAATTCGATCGTAACGACGCCTTCTGGTCCGGCTTGAAACCAATGAAACTCGTCCGGAGGCAAAGTGTGTTGATCTCCCTTTCGCAAGACCGTAGCGCGGCGTGATGTGTAGTAGGCTTCCTTTCCGGCTGGAATAGTTACCGCCAATCCTTCTGTATTCTCGTCTCCGGTTTCGAACGTTATTACTGAGCCGTAGAGAATGCGCAACGTTTCTTCTTTTCCCGGGCTGTCTTCAGTGACGGGATGTTTGTGTTCCGGCAAAGTCTGACCGGGGAGAAGGACCAGGATGGTCGTTCGCAATATATCCGTGCGCAAAATATCGATGATCGCGGCGCCCTCCTTTCGAAAATCTCCCAGTCCGAAATCATTCAGAATGATCCCCTGCCATTCTTTCTCCGATAACTCGAAGCCTGACTGCGAAACCAAGTCTCTTACTTCGCGCTCGATACGTTCGGATTCTGTAGTAGTCACAATTTAAACAGGTTCTCCTCCACGAATTTCCACGTTTTCAGGAAATCGCCGCCACGCACGAGCTTCCGAAACTCCCTGCGATCAATCGACTTCAACATCGCCCAGATTTTCTGCGTTATTCGCGTGTTCGCATCGAAGAAATCCACGATATCCCAGCGCGTCGGTGAAGCATCCGCGGTGAGGAAGTCCTTGTAACCGACTTCCTGCAGATAGTAGAGAAATTCGACATACTCGAGGAAGTTATGGGAAGCTGCCATGTAATCCCAATCCCACTTCCCGTTGTTATCATTGATATGGATGTAATAAGGAAAGCGGGAGTTCGCGAGCAAGCTCACCACTTCAGCCGGATTTTCCTGACCGTATTTTGAGTGACCGAAGTCGAGAGTTACTCCCATTTCTTCGATGCCAATGTCATTTAAAAGGCAAAGCGTCTTTGACGACGTATCGAGAAAGCAGCGGCCACGGGTCTCGCTCGGTTTGTATTCAATAAAGAGCGGAATCTCCCGCCGGTAGTCGCCAGCCTCGCCAAATGTTTCAATCAGCCACTTCCAGGCCTTTCCATAATCTGACTGAAAGGCGAATTCATAGCCATCAGCAAGCGGACAACACGTCACCTTGTCCGCACCGACTGCTGCCGCAAAATCCTTCGCGTCCTTGATGAATTGCACCGCTTCACGCCGCACGGCAGCTTTCGGCGAGGTCAGCCCGCCATCACGGAATTGAGGTTCCGCTTTCACATTCACATTGATCGCCGCAGGCCGGAGTTTGTATTTCCGAAGCAACTTCTTGAACCCCTCGGCATCTCCCGCCTCGCTTGTCTCATACGGAAAGATGCACTCCACACCCGAAATCCCAGTCATGCGGGACACCATTTCGAACTTCTCCTCGAGCGTCTTGTTCTCGTTGTATTCGTGAAACCTATCCTTCGTACGACCGACGAAGGCGGTGATCAGCGCGCACTTCGGGTCCGCGGCAGTCTTTTTCTTTTTCGCAGGGGGCATGGGAATGTCTGGGAGGCTATCGAATCCCGATGCAAAGGGAACCCAAAAACACAAAATTCTTTGCCGCCGCGGAAGACAACGCCGGTTGTTTGACAAACCAGTCGCGTTTACTGGAAACGGAGTGGCGACCCGCCGCCGCGAAACCAAACTGAGAACTACCCCACCTTGCCCACTCCCCTCACCGACAACCTATTCTCCGCGACCGAGCTCTCGCTTTCCTTCGGGCGGCATCACGTCCTGAATGCCGCCACGCTCGCGGTGCAAGCTGGGGAAAAGGTCGGCATCGTCGGCCGGAATGGTTGCGGGAAGTCCTCCTTTCTCCGAATCCTCGCCGGAGTGGAAGCGCCGGACTCGGGTTCAATTTCCTTCCGCCAAGGTCTCGTTTCCGGCTACCTCCCGCAGGAATTTCAACTCGACGAAGACGCCACCGTCGAATCCAACATCCGCGCCGGTGCCGCGAACTTACAGGCGAAGATCGATCGCTACGAATCTGGAAGTGATCTGAGTGCGACGGAGATGGACAGACTACTGGAGGAAATCGAACACGCCGACGGATGGAATTTGCAGACGCGAATGGAGACCTTGATGCGGAAACTCGGTGCCCCGCCCGCCGACCGGATCGTTCGCCATTTGTCGGGCGGTGAGAAACGCCGGGTGGGTATCTGCCGCGCTCTCGTCGCGCAGCCGGACCTCCTCATCCTCGACGAACCGACCAACCACCTCGACGCCGCCGCCATCGAATGGCTTGAACGCCATCTCGCCGAGATGCGCGGAGCCGAGGTCTTCGTCACGCACGACCGCTACTTCCTTGATCGCATCGCCACGCACATCGCCGAACTCGCCGACGGTCGGTTCTTTTTGCACGAAGGGAACTACTCCGACTATCTTGTCGCGAAGGCAGAACGCATTGAACGGGTTGAAGCCGCGGAAGCGCGACGGCAAAAGTTTCTGAAACGGGAAATCGAATGGGTCCGGGCCGGTGTCAGCGCGCGGCGCACGAAGCAACAAAGCCGGCTCGATAACTACTACGCGGTCAAAGCCCAGAAATCACCGGATCGCGAGTTGAACATGGAACTCGTCGTGCCCAAGCCGCCGCCACTGGGGAACATCGTGGCCGAAATCGAAAACGCGGGTGTGCGCATCGACGATCGCTGGCTCTTCCACGGACTGAGCCTCGAACTTACCGCTGGAGAATGCATCGGCATCGTCGGTCCGAACGGTGCGGGGAAAACCTCCCTGCTCCGCGTTCTCATGGGCGAGCGAGAGCTAGACGAAGGATCGCATCGACTCGGCAAGAAGACAGTATTCAACTACGTCGATCAATCCCGCGCCCAACTCGACGAGGAGAAGAGCGTCATGGACGACGTCGGCGAAGGAAAGGAATCGGTGCAATTCGGCGACGAAACTCTCTCCATCCGCGCTTTCCTCCGCCGATTCCTCTTCACCGACGAACGCATCAATGATCGCATCGGCAATCTGTCGGGCGGCGAGAAGAATCGCGTTCTCCTCGCGAAGATCCTCAAACGCGGCGGCAACGTCCTCATCTTCGACGAACCGACAAACGATCTCGACTTACAAACCCTCCGCGTCCTCGAAGAAGCCCTCATCAACTTCGAAGGCACCTCCCTCGTTGTCAGTCACGACCGCTGGTTCCTCGACCGCGTCTGTGATCGCGTCATCGTCTTCGAAGACCACGGCCAAGTGCGGGTCTCCGTGGGGAATTATTCTTACTATCTAGAAAAACGAAAAACTCTCGACGCCCAAAATGCCTCCGCCACCAACGCCGCGCAAAAACCCAAGAAGAAACGCCGCGAACGCACCGACAAACCGCGCAAACTGACGTGGAAAGAGAACAAGGAACTCGAAGGCATGGAAAGCGCTATCCTCAAAGCAGAAGCAGAGGTGTCAGACATCGAAGGCAAGCTAAACGACCCCGCTTTCTTCATCGATCACTCCGAAGAAGCCGCCACCATGGCCGCCGGACTCAATGAGAAGAAGCAGACGATTCAGCAGCTCTATGAGCGCTGGGAGGAACTAGAGGCGATACGGCTAGAGGCGGAGAAGTAGTTATATAAACTATTTGAAACCTCGAACGACAGACTAATCTTTAGTTCCAACGAACGCAGCACGCCCTCTACTTCCCAAGAGAACGAAGGCCGGGATTGCGAAGACAATCCAGAAAAACACAAGAATCCCAGAGAAGGCAAGATCGGATTTTTCGAAAACGTGGGCACCAAAGGAAACCGTGAATCCCGGAACGATGTATCCAATAGCCAAAAAGGCACTCACAAGAACAAAGACCACGATCGCCCATTTTCTGGCGGCCGGAATACCTTTCTTCAGGCTACTACCTAGATAGAACCAAAAAATAAAAGAAGCATCCAGATGTAGTGAATCGGTCCAGTAAGCAGTTGCTACCGAAATGATTGTCGAGACAACCGCTATCCATCCGAGTACGCGATAGTAATTCCCGGTGAACTTTCTAATTCGATCAAGGCCTTCTGGATCTTCATGACCAGAGGAAGCATGAGAAACTTCGGCTGGTGCGGGGTGAACATTCATTTCTTGAGAAAACAGCTATTCTCCTTTCGCTTCGACGGAAAAAGTCATGCTAACTACAGGGTCCACGGTAGCAATACTACCGTTTTCTATCCAATTTTAACTTCTACCGTCAAGGCATAAACGACATACTTCGAATCAATGAAGAAAAAGAACGAACTCCCCGCAGTCCGCGAATCCATCACCGGGAACGTCGCTCGTGTCTCCGCGACGACGATCGTGGCTTGGGCGGGGGTGGCGGTGTTCGGGATTTATGCGCTTTTAGGACGCTTCATCGGCGGGGAGTCGATTCTCTTTCCCGCCTTAATTCTCGCGAGCACGGCCATTCCCATTTCCATCATCTGGTTGGTCGGCCGCGGTGGACAGATTGAGGCGCGGCAGCGGAAGATCCTCGAACTGGAGCGGCGCGTTGAGGAGCTTGAAGAACGCGTCGCGAATGCGGAAGCCGTGGAGGCGTTTGAAGAACGATTAGCGAAGAAAGAAGCGGAACAATTGAAGGGCTAGTGGATTTCATCCGTGGGAGAACGCCCGCAATGAAACTGCCTGCCGCCATTCTTTTCTTCACCGTCATCCTTTCTTTCCCGGCGATCGCCTCCGAGGCTGTTCAGATCAAGGTCGGTGCGTTGGAGCGCAGCTTTCTTCTGCACTTGCCTGAGGGACACTCGGCAGAGAGAGATGACCTGTATCCTGTCGTCATCAATTTCCACGGCGGGGGTGGAAACGCGGAAGCCATGGAACGCATGTCGGGCATGAACCAACTGGCGGATCGCGAAGGATTCATTGTTGTTTATCCGAACGGAACGGGACGCCTCAGAAACCGACTTACTTTCAACGGCGGCGAATGCTGTGGTTACGCCGAGCAAGCGGGTATCGATGACGTTGGCTTCGTTGGAGCCATCCTCGATGAGCTTGAAGCAAAGTATGGCTCTGATCCCAAGCGTGTTTATCTCACCGGACTTTCCAATGGTGGCATCGTTTCCCATCACGTCGCCGCGAAGCTTGCCGGTCGCATCACAGCCATCGCGCCCGTGGGCGGAACTCTGGAAATGGGTGCCATTTCGCCCTCAAGGCCAGTTCCCGTTATGCACATTCATGGCACCGCTGACCTATTCTTGCCGGAAAAAGGCGGATTCGGCGTCCGGCGAACCAACGAATTCCGATCCGTCGATCACACCTTGCGCACCTGGATAACCGCCAACAATGCCGGCATCGTTCCAACCGTCGAAAACCTTCCCGACAGCGCCGAAGACGGCTGCACCGTTGAACGCATCACTTATCCCGCGCGGGAGGATGGAATGAGTGCCGAGGTCATTTACATCCGCATTAAGAATGGAGGCCACACGTGGCCGGGTTCCGAAAACTCCCCGACCATGTTGGGCAAAGGCTGCCGCGATATCGATGCGAACGAATTGATGTGGGAGTTTTTCCAGCGCCATTCTCTGGACGGCTAGATTACTCGCACTCGAATAACTCTGCCGCCGCTTAACACCCCGACGCCGCAGGAAACTCTCTCCAGGAATCAACCTGTCGCAGGCGCTTCTGCTTCCGTGGACAGCCCCTCTTCCTCTTCGACGGACTTTTTCTTCGGTTTCACGATGGCGCCGCCGCTGGGAACCTGACTGGACTCCCAGTTTTCCTCGAGTTCGGCGAAAATCAGACGTCCGGCGCTGGTTTGCAGAGATCCGGCGACGACAACCGGTCGGGACTCACCGATGAATCCAGAGGCCCGGTTCACCACTAACATAGTACCGTCCGGGAGATAACCGACGGCTTGGTGCGATTCCTTCCCTTCCTTGACGAGCATGAGGTCGATCTTGTCGCCAGGAGAAACGATGGGGCGGAGGGCTTTGGAAAGTTCGTTGAAATTCAAAACGCGCACGCCTTGCAGACGAGCGACTTTGCAAAGGTTCGCGTCGTTGGTGACGATGCGCGCGCCGAGCCGACGGGCGAGGACGACGAGTTTCGTATCGACGTTCTCCTCATTGATGACGGCCTCGTCGTGAATCGTCACCGTCATACCGGTGGCCTGGTGCATTTGGTTTACGCATTCGAGGCCGCGCTTCCCGCGGTCTTTTTTGATGGGATCGTTCGTGTCGGCGAGCACGTGCAGTTCATCGATGACGAAACGCGGGATGATGAGCGATCCGGAAAGGAAACCCGTTTCGCAAATGCGGGGGATACGCCCGTCAATGATGACATTCGTATCAAGCAAGTGGGGTTGTTCCTGCAAAGAGTCCTGCCGGAAGCGCACGTAGGGAATGATGAAGGAGAACTCCTCGCGGTTGCTTCGCATGGCGAGCATCATCCCGAGGAAGCCGAGACCCACATAGAGGACGAGTTCGACGACCTGCCGCACGGCTTCCACATTTTCAAGTTGGGCGAGGTAGGGATTACTAAAGAAATCAACACGCAGGATCAGCCACGCGCAGAAGAGGCCAATCATCAGTCCCACCGTGCCATGCGAAAATTCCCGAAAAGTAAAGTGCTTCAAGATCGCTTCGAGGCCGATCATGACCATTCCGAAAATGAGCCCGCCGCCGGAACCCCAGAGGGGATTCACTTCGAATCCGAGGGCAACGAGCATCCCGAGAAGGGTCGTAACCGCGAGGAAAAGAATGCGGACCGCGTTGATCGAAAAGTTAACCATGGCACGAAATTGCTGGCCTTCGCCAAATGGTACTATAACGCCCTAACGCTGTATAAAAAAGGTGGTTTTTGGCGTCGCCAGAAATTGGCCCGGACTATGGGCGTTTTCGCCCGAAAATCCCCCTGCGGGAAGACTCCTCAGGCTGGCCTTCCGCGGTGCTTTCGTCGGCCACGTCTTTGTATCGCAGGACTCCCCGTTCACGAAGATTCTTCACAAATGCCTCGAAATCCGCGCGCAAATCCTCGTCCCGCAGGAGGGCATCGAGGAGGCCATCACTGTTCGAAATTTCTTCCAGCGCGCCACTCGCGTTTTTCACGACTTCCCTCAGGTCTTCAATAGTCGGCACCAATTGCTCGGCCGCTTCCTGCCCGCTCGCGAGGATCGGATCGAGCTTTTCGCTACTCTTCGAAAGGTTCTCGCTGGTCTTCCGGATGTTCTCCAGTGTGACCTTCAGGTTCTCGGTGTTTTCTTCGCCGAGGACTTTTTCGTTGAGCGATTTGATCGCACTGGTGAGTTCAACGATGGCGATGTCAAAGCGCTCGAGGTTCTCATCGCCGAGGATGTTGTCGTTGAACTTGAGAATGGCGTCGTCGAGGTCCTCGAGGGCTTCGGTAACTTTCGCGAGCGTTTCCTGCGCGTTTTCCTGGATCCGGTCGAGCGTGCTTTCTTCGCCCTTCACGAGATCGCCGTCGTTCCAGAATTCACCGGAAAGAATTGGCGGCGGCTCGATCGCAATGTAGGCGTCACCGACCAACCCTTCCTTCGCCACAATCACTTTCGCCATCTTTGGCACGCGGAATCTTTCTTGTATCCGTATCTCGACGGTCACGCCCGTGATCTCGTCCTTCAGTTTCGGCGGACCCGCCACCTTGCCGATGGTCGCGCCGGCCAGTCGCACTTCCGACCCACGGACGACGCCCCCCGCGTCGGTGAATTCAACGGTCACGGTGTAGCGCTCCTGGAAGGAATCGCCGAAGTTCGAAAACTTCAGGACGAGCCCGGCGATAAGCGCCAGCCCGAGCAGCAGGAATACTCCTACCCAAAGTTCCGAGTGATCTTCTTTCATGCAGCGATGCGGGACTCTAAACGCAATTCTGGCTCCGTGTTTTTCAATTCTTGGCTATTTCGTCTCCTGAATCCGCTCCCGTCGCCCGCCCCGCGATGAAATTCTGCACCACCGGGTCCTCGGAGGTATCCAATTCCGCTGGCGTGCCCAAAAACCGGATTGTCCCCTCATGGAGGAAGGCGATCCGCCCGGCAATCCGCCTCGCGCTTTCCAAATGGTGCGTGACGACGACGGAGCAAACTTCGTAATCGCGCTGCAAGCGGAGAATCAATTCATCAATCGTCGTCGTCGCCACCGGATCAAGACCAGCCGTCGGTTCATCATAGAGAACACAATGCGGGCGCGAAACAATGGCCCGGGCCAGAGCCACGCGCTTGCGCATCCCACCGCTCAAGTTCGACGGCATCTTCTCCATCTGGTCGGCGAGTCCGACAACGTCGAGCGAGTTGCGGACACGGGTCACGATCTCGTCCTTATCACGCACCTTGGCCTCGCGAAGAGGAAAAGCGACGTTGTGAAAGACGTTCATGGAATCAAAGAGCGCGCCATTCTGGAAAAGGACGCCGATGTTCCTACGCATGGGCGCAAGTTGCCGCTCGCCAAGATGAGTAATGTTCGCGCCGTCTACGCGCACCGTGCCCTCGTCGGGTTTCTCCAGTCCCAAAATGTGACGCAGGATCACACTCTTCCCGCCACCGCTGGCGCCGAGAACGACGAGCGTTTCGTCGCGGTGAATATTCAGATCGATTCCACGGAGAACCGGCTGCTCGCCGAAGGATTTCCTCACTCCTTCGAAGGCGATGTAGTCATCTTCCGTAGTCATTGACTGGTCGCTGCTCATACGCGCAAAAACTGGGTGAGGATGAGCGTGAGGAAAAAGTTCAACACGAGAATGATAAGGGAAGCAATGACCACCGATTTTGTCGTCGACTTCCCCACACCGGTCGCGCCGCCGCTCGCATTCAATCCACAGTGACAGGAGACAACGACGATGATCGCTCCATTGATGAAGCCCTTAATCATACCGAAGGCAAAGTCCTTCCCCTCCGTCCAGCGTTCCACCCATTTCCAATAGTAGGCCTCCGGAACTTGAAAGTGGTAAACGGTCACGATCCAGGAAGCGAGCACTCCAAAGATGATCGCTTCCGCAATGAGGAACGGCATGGAGATCATCAAGGCCAACGCACGCGGCACGACGAGATAATCGACGGGATGCACCCCCATCGACCGAAGGGCATCGATTTGCTCCGTAACCTTCATCGATCCGATTTCCGCGGTGATCGCCGCGCCGACCCGACCTGCCACCATGAGCCCCACCAAGACCGGCGCCAATTCCCGACACATGGCAATCGACACCACAGCCCCGCCGATCGACTCCACACCGAATCGTGCGAACTGAAAATACATCTGCGCGCCGAACACCGCGCCCGTGAACGCGCCAGTCACAATGATGACAGCCTGCGAACCGACGCCGGCGAGGAAAATCTGCCGACTCAACAGCTTCCACCGGATCTTTCCCTTTGCGACAGCACAGGCTACCTCGACCACGAGCCCTGCCAGCTGCCCGAGGTAGCGCAGGAAACGAAGGAACGCGCGCCCGAGCTGTCTCACAATTCTGCCTTTAGGTGATCTTTTGCGTCCGATTGCCCATCTCGAGTTCAGGAGGCATCTGTCCAACGAACGTTGGCTCCAGACTTGCGCGGCGGAAGCCGTCGTAAACCTGGTTCAACGTCACGGTCGCTTCCTCCATCTCGAAATACACCATGTCGTGGTTGCGATCGATTTGATAACGCAGTCCGTTCAATGTCCCCAACTGGCTGTCCAACTGCATAATGCGATCCCCTTCGCGAAGACCTTCGGCATATATTTCGAATTCAATCATCGATTCCCCAGTATGGGCGGGAAAACCGGCGCTGTCAGTCCGAAAAGCGCATAAAAAAGCCCCGGCCCCGCTGTCGAAGCGGAACCGGGACTGAATAAAACGCGCTCGTCGGACGAATTAGTTGCCCTTGACCGGATTTTTGAAGTCGACGCCGTCTTGACCAAAGACGTCGTATCCGTTTTCCATCAGCTTGAAGGACTTCCGGTCCAGTTCAGGCGTGTCGCCCTTGCCGTCGGCATAAACGATAACGCACTTTTTGCCCTTCCAGCGTCCGCCGGGCTTCGTCTGGTCGTTGGTGTAAGTACCAACACCACCTTCGGTGAAGCCAGAGGCAATCAGCGGCAAGCGTGCATCGGACTCCGGCGACATTCCAACGGAGAACGCATAGGCATTCTCCCCGGCCTCCAGAGCTGTCCCCGAAGGAGAGCTAAACTCCCAAAGGTTGTCCGGACCTTTGGCAAACGTCTGACCATGCCACGGGTCACCGGAAACGTAGAATGGCTTTTCGGATGTCAGGTCATCGACCAGATATCCGAGCGCTTCGTTCGCGGTATTCCCGTCAGGGTAGAGACCACTGCTACCGGAGGCATAGTTGACAAGTCCCTTGTGGATGTTCACGGCGTTCTGCATCGACGCGTTCATGCGCGCGTTTGTCAGAACGGCATTCATGGCGGGAAACGACGCCGTCGCGAGAATGGCGATGATCGAAATCACCACCAAAAGCTCAACGAGCGTGAATCCGCCCCGTCTTTGGTATGGGTTTTTGACTTTCATTTTAGACGTATGGTTATGATGTCTATTTATTGCTGTTTTACTCTGTATTAGACAAGCTTATGGCCAAAAGGTTCACTTCGGACCAAAAGATTATCCGAAATCAGCATGCCAAGGAACTGGCTCTTCGCAAGGTTTTTTAAAATTCAATCCTTGCAAAACAACGACTTGCAGAAGCTTTTCAACGCGACCCGCAGGTCTCGACTACCTATCCCAGAAGTTTTTCCATCCGCCGATGCGGTATGCCCACTTTCTCGAACTCCGGTCCACACTCCCGATATCCTAACTTCCGGTAAAACCCTAACACATTCACTCTCGCATCCAGCGTCATGCGATAAGCCCCTTTATCGGCAGCCACTTGTTCGGCGAACTTCATCAAAGTTAGCCCCACGCCCTTGCCTTGCCAATCCTCTTGCACCGCCACCGATCCTGCTTGAGCGGTTCCGTCCTCGTTTGTCCCAACCAACACGACCGCGACAACATGATCGTCGGCCTCCGCCACGCAATGCATCTTCTCCCGATCAGCTTCCCGAGTCTCCAGGGTGAACCGCATCCCGAGCGGCTTTCGCAATAATTCCTCACGAAGTTGCCAAGCATCCTCGTAGGATCCAGAGCCAAACTCCACCACGCGGAACGCAAGTCCGGCATCCGACCTTTCCGCCATTTACTCTAACAATACTTTAATCGGCAAAGAAGATCCGCGCCCCGGCGCGCACCAGGGAGGTATCAATGTCATCCGAAAAATCCGCGATGGCTTGACGCCCTTCGATTTTCACGACATCGAGTTTGGCGATACCTATCAACGGGTCCTTGACGGTGACGAAGAGCTTGTCGTTGACATTAACCGTTGCTTTCGAGTCGATGGAGAATACGGCAAAGCCCCAGCTCGCGTTCACGCTGGTCACGCGGCCCGCGATCCGGGCAGCATCTTCTTCCTCTTTTTCCGTAATCACGGGAACTTTCATTTCCTTCTCCACTTCCACGCGCCCAGCCGGAGCCGGAATCGCTTCCGCCACCGATTCTTCCACCATCGGCGTCGGCGGCTCGACCTCTGACAAATCAATAATCGAAGGCCGAGTCGGTGTGCCTTTCGCGCGTCGGCGCGCCTCCGCGATCCTCATGGAATGCTCCCGCGAACTGTCCGTGAGAATTTCCTCAAGGCATTGCTCGCAAAGCCGGAACATCAGTCCGCGCTCGATCCCCTCACCCGACGCCTGATAAATGTCGAGCAACTCGCCGGACGACACGTGCACTTTTTTGATCGTCATCACATGGTGATTGTCATCGGCGGCCATGCGCGGGATGAAGACAAAATCTGCACCTGTTAGTCTCCCGAATCGCACCGCGTTTCTTTCTGGTGGAATCCTCCCGGCCTTCGCCATTTCCGCGGCGATCTGTTCGTTGCTCAAGTGATCGATGACGCGGAAGTAACGGCTCTTCAAAAGTCCGCGGCTGATCGAGTCGGTGAAGGATCTTCCGAGATTGGCGCGCTCTTCGCCGTCCACCGTCACCTCGGCTTCCATCACGAGGACGGAAGACCGCACAGGTTCGTAGGAAAAAGCCGCCCCGCCAGGGGCTGCTTCGAGAGAGGAAAGCACAGACACCAAACCCAGAACGAGGAGGGGAAATTTTACGTTCATGGTGTGAAAACCTAAGCCCCCCTCCGGCCCGAGGACAAACTATTAATAAAAATCTCCCGAATTTAGCTGGTCCGACGAGGAGAATCCCGTAAGGATCGTTTTTCGACAAAAACCATGGCGCGCCTCCACCTCCCCAAATCCGGGCTCCACCTCGTCGCAGCAGCTGCGGTGATCGCCGCGACCGGCTGTGGAGAGAAATCTAGCGATTCCGGGGATTCGTCATCCATCGACAGTGGCCCCGTCACCGAACTGATCGCGGCCAGACCCAAGCTGCCGGAAAACTTCGTCTTTCGCCCGGTTTTCCGCACGCTGGAGGGCAGCTTTTCCGCCGGAACTGCTTTTTATGCAGAGACTTCCGGCGGAGCCAAGCTACTCCTGACGGCTGCCCAGCTTTTCGGACCCGCTGGCGGCTACTTTCGGGAATTCCATCCCGGCGGGCCGAGTTCCCCCCTCACCGGCCTCGGTTTGCAGGATGCCTTCACCGGTGAGGCCCGTTTCGATCCTCGCGCCCGCCCGCTGGCGCTGCCTGCCGCCTCGTTCGGCCGTGCTTCCAAATCCGGCGATGTTGCCGCATTTGTCCTTGAGGGTGAGGAACTCATCGACGGCCTCGAGATTTCACTCAACGACTCACCGCCCATCGCCCCCGGGGACACGATCTGGATCGTTGCTCCCCTCGACCCCAAAGCCAGCGCCCGACTCTACCTCGGTGAGGTCACAGATATTTCCGATGGCTACGTCCACTATAAATTGAGCATCAGTGAATTAGAATCCTCCTCCGTCGCCGGCGCCCCCGTCGTCAACGACTCCGGCCAGCTCGTCGCCGTGCACTCGGCGGGGGCAAAATTGGACGACGGGACAATTCTCGGTGCGGGCACGCCATTGTCGCGCTTTGTTCCGCACCTCCGCGACGCCCTCAAGGCGCCCGAGAAAGATTTAACAGCGAAAAACGACCAAGCATCGCCAAATTCCGCGAATCCAACCAAGAAATAACTGGTTTCCATCCTTCGACCCATGCGCAGAATCCACTCATTCAACCCCACTCTGAGAGCCGGCATTTTGGCCATTGCCGCGCTCGTCGGCCTCAGTTCGTGCAATCTCTTTGCCCCCTATCCGCCAGAGAAAACCTCCGATCATCGCGCCGTCGTTCCCTCCGATTTCCTCTTCAGCTGGGACAAGGACTACAACCACTGGATGGACACTCCTGTGCGCATTCTCTACGACAATGTCCCCCTTTCCGAGGTCTTCACGCGCCATCCGTTCACGCGATTGGTCTACGATTTGCAATCTCTCCCACCGGAAATGCCTCTGGTCACCACCGACCACCTCGGCATTAGCCGGCGCCAATACCTCTGGTCGCTCGCCCACACCTATAATTTAAGGATGAGCCTGCGGACCACGTCTTCCGGTGAGCCGGAAACGGTCCTCATCCGCTGGCGCGAGGCCATTGATAAAACTGGCGGCTCCACGGCGAAAGATTTGAAATACTAGAACCTTCGCAAACGGCTAAGTTCAGGGGAACAATCAGGGAAGCCGAAACCTCAGGCAGAGGTTGACATTTCGAACCGCTGTGATGTTGTCTCCACCCTTTCCGCTGCCGCTTCTGCCGCCCCCCAACCAACCGAAATGGTGCCTCTCCGGTGGATGTTCGGCGGATAACATTTAAAAACAACTCTAAGCGGCACTTCGACGACGGACGCTGCATGGCCCTTGTCATGTCCGGTGTCCGTCGATAGCATTTTTTACTCAGCAACTCTATGAGCCAACCGAAGAACCCGCCACTTGCCATCATCGGAATTGGTTGCCGCTTTCCCGGCGGCGCAGAGGACCCCGAGGCCTTCTGGAATCTCCTGATCAACGGCAAGTCGGGCATCGTGCAAACACCCGAAGACCGTTGGAACGTCGAACGCTATTACCACGAGGATTCCTCCATCCCCGTGAAGATGCACACGAAGTGGGGCGGCTTCGTGAAAAACGTCGATCAATTCGATGCCGCCTTCTTCGGCATCTCGCCACGCGAGGCACAACGCATGGATCCCCAGCAACGTTGGCTTCTGGAAACGGCGTGGGAAGCTCTCGAGGACGGCGGCATCCGTCCACAGGACGCGCGTGGCACAAAGACCGGCGTCTTCGTCGGCATCGCGAGCAACGAATACGGCTCCATCCAAATGATGTCCGAAGAGGACATCGACGTGCACACAAACTCCGGCAGCACGCTCTCCATCGCCTCTAACAGAATCTCCTACCTCTTCGACTTGAAGGGACCCAGCGTCTCTGTCGACACCGCGTGTTCGTCCGCTCTCGTCGCGGTCAACCTCGCGTGTCGTTCCATCTGGAGCGGCGACTGCGAAATGGCGCTCGCGGGTGGCGTGAACGCGCTCCTCATGCCCGACGCATCCATCGGATTCTCAAAGGCTTCCATGCTTTCGCCCAGCGGCCAGTGCTTCGCCTTCGACGACCGCGCCAACGGCTACGTCCGCGGCGAAGGCGCAGGGATGATCGCGATCAAACCGCTCGATAAAGCCATCGAGGACGGCGACCCGATTTACGCCACAATCCGCGCTTCGGTCATTAACCAGGACGGCAACACGTCATCGATGACCGTCCCCGGCGAAGACTCGCAGGCCGCCATGCTCGAACAAGCTTACGACGAAGCTGGACTCGAGCCTTCGGCCGTCTGTTACATGGAAGCGCACGGCACGGGAACACCCGTCGGTGACCCCATCGAAACCCGTGCCCTCGGTCGCGTTCTCTCGCGCGGACGCGATGAGTCTAACAAGTGCATCATCGGTTCCGTCAAAACGAACATCGGTCACCTTGAATCCGGCTCGGGCATCGCCGGCCTCGTCAAAGCCGCGCTCGTTCTTCACAAGGACACCGTTCCACCGAACCTGAACTTCAAGAACCCGAACCCGAACATCCCGTTCGAGGAAATGAAGCTCAAGGTTCCCACCGAACCAACACCGCTTCCGCATCAGAACGGTGCTCTTCCCGTCACCGCGGTGAACTCGTTCGGCTTCGGCGGCACGAACGCGCACATCGTTCTCGAGCAATACGATGGACCGAATGCCCGCGCAGAAAAAGCACCGGCGGAAAAGGCACCGTCGCGCCCTTACATTTTACCCATTTCCGCTGGCAGCGAAACGTCCCTCGAAAACTACGCCCGCGCCTACCGCGACTTTCTCAAAGGCGAACGCGACATCGACATTTCTGAGATCTGCTACAGCGCGGCCACGCACAAGAACCAGCACGAGGAACAAATCTGCATCACCGGCGAATCCCGCGCCGAGATCCGCCGCCGACTTTCCGCCTGGCTTTCACCCGCCCGTGACACCACCGGCATCGTTACTAAGAAGAAAGCCATCACTAATACCGCCCCCGTCTTCGTCTTCACCGGCCAAGGCGCACAGTGGTGGGCGATGGGACAGGAATTGCTCGAACGCGAACCCGTCTTCCGCGCCACCATCGAGAAGATCGACGCCGAGTTGAGTAAGCTCGCCGACTGGTCGCTCCTCGAGGAAATGACGCGCGATCAGGAAAGCTCGCGTATCAACGAAACGAACATCGCGCAGCCCGCCATCTTCGCCCTGCAAGTCGCGCTCGCCGAACTTTGGAAATCATGGGGCGTCGAGCCCGAAAAAGTCGTCGGCCACTCCGTCGGCGAAGTCGCCGCCGCCTACGTCGCGGGCGCATACTCACTCGAAGATGCCGCGAAGATCATCTTCCACCGCAGCCGCCTCCAGCACACGACGGGCGGCAAGGGCCGCATGGTCGCCGTCGGAATTTCCCCCGCCGAAGGACGCTCCGTCATCCGCGGTCGCGAGGCCCAAGTCCAGGTCGCGGTCATTAACAGTCCGTCGATGATTACCCTCGCCGGCGATACCGAGGTCCTCGAACCCATCGTCGCCGAACTTGAGGAAAAAGGCCGCTTCGTCCGCTGGCTCCGCATCGATTACGCCTTCCACACGCACCAGATGGACCCGATCAAGGACGAGCTTCTCGACGTCCTCGGCGACATCACGGCGAACCCAACCAAAGTCCCATTCATCTCGACCGTTACCGGTCGCGAAGTTTCCGGCGAGGAACTCGACGGTCATTACTGGTGGCGTAACGTCCGCGAACCCGTCCTCTTCGCCCCTGCCGTCGCCCATCTTATTCAAGACGGTGCGGAACTCTTCCTCGAACTCGGTCCACACCCTGCGCTCGAAAGTTCCATCAACGAATGCCTTAGCGAGCAATCCGCTCCAGGCGCCGTTCTTCACTCGCTCAAGCGCAAGACCGACGAATCCGCGCAACTCATGCGCAACGCCGCCGGCCTCTTCCTCCAAGGCGCAAAGCTCGACTGGAAAGCTCTCGTCGGCGCTAATGGTGAGTTTGTTAGGCTCCCGCGCTACCCGTGGAACCGCGACCGCTTCTGGCTTGAAGGTGAGGAATCGCGCAACCACCGCCTCGCCCCCTTCGACCACGTCCTTCTCGGCGTACGCCAACCGTCACCGGCTCCCGCCTGGCAGTTCTTCCTCGATCCCCGCTATTTCAAGTATCTCGAAGACCACCGCTTCTGGGACAGCATCGTTTTCCCCGCCGCCGGATACGCCGAAATCGGCCTCGCCGTCGCCAAACAGCTCTTCCCCGACGATCCCTACGCCGTCGAGGAACTCGTCACGAAGAAAGCCCTCTTCGTTTCCGAAAAGAACGTCCCCGAAGTCCGCGTCACTTGGAACGAGGAACTCAAGATGTTCGCCGTCCACAGCCGCACCGACAGCGGCGAGTGGGAACTGAATGCCGAAGGCCGTCTCACGAAAGTTCCGTTCAGCGAAGAGTCCGGCGACCTCGAGCAAATTCGCCTCGCCCTCCCCACGCATTTCGACCACGAGCGTTACTACGAGGAATATGAGAAGGCCGGTTACCAGTTTGGGCCGAACTTCCAGGAAGTCCGCGACGCTTGGCGCAAGGATCACGAATGCCTCGCGCGCATCGTCGTCCCGGAATTCGTGCGCGAGTCGATGCACGAGTACCGCTTCCATCCGGCCGTCCTCGACGCCTGCTTCCACGCGGTCAAAGGCGCACAGGTCATCCCTGCCGACGGAAAGCCGAGCGATTACTTCTACCTGCCCGCCGCCATTCGCCGCGTTCACATTTACCGCGAACCGCTTCCCGCCACGCTGTGGGCGCACGCGAAAGTCATCTTCGACGACTACGCTTCCGTTCTTGCGGACATCGCCGTCTATGACGAAGACGGAAACCGCGTCGCCGACATCCTCGGCTTCCGTGTTGATCGCGTCGATCAAAAGGACGAAGCCGAAGAGTCACTCGACCAGAGCTTCTACCAGTTCCAATTCGAACCCGCCTGGCTCAAGGGCAGCCGCGCGAAGTCAAAACCCGCCTTCCCCGGCGGCGCGGAACTCGTCGAAATCGCGAACACCGAAGCAAAACCGATCTTCGAAAAGAACGGTCTCGACTTCTACTTCAAGGAACTCGAACCCGCCACGCACGCGATGGCTCTCGCTTACATCGCGCAGGCCTACGAATCACTCGACTTCGAGTGGACTCCCGGCAAAGCGATCGAGCTCGACGCCTTCGTCGCCGCGACGGAAATTCCCGGCGACCACCGTCGTTTGGTGAGAGCGCAGCTGAACGCGCTTTGCGAAACCGGTTCCATCGAATCCACCGGTCGCGATTCCTGGGTCATCAAGGCACCATTCAATCTCGGCGATCCCGAAAAACTTCGCGAGGCAACGAAGACGAAGTTCCCGCAATTCGACGCCGACACCGACCTCTGTTCCATGTGCGGACGCGCGCTCAAGGGCATCATCGGCGGCGACATCGATCCGCTTGAAGTCCTCTTCCCCGGCGGTTCCACTTCGCCGGAACTCCACCGCTTCTACGTTGAAGGCGCGGACTTCCCTTCCCAGAACACGCTTCTCACCAACGTCATCCAAGGCGCGATCAAGGACTGGCCCGCACGCCGCGCCATACGCGTCCTCGAAGTTGGCGCCGGCACCGGATCGCTCACCCGTTCCATCGCCCCGATCCTCCCCGCGGATCGCTCGGAGTACCTCTTCACCGACAACGGCGCGGGCTTCCTTTCCGAAGCGAAAAAAGCGTTCGCGGATTTCCCATTCATCGACTTCGCGAGCTTCGACATCGAGAAAGATCCCGGCGAACAGAACATTCCCGTCGGCGAATTCGACCTCGTCCTCGCCACGAACGTCGTCCACGCCACCTCCGATCTCAAAAACACGCTCGCGCAGCTCAAGAAAACGCTCGCTCCCGGCGGTCGTTTGATTTTCCTCGAAGTGACGCGCCCGCGCGCCGAACTCGACATCGTCTTCGGCCTTCTCAAAGGCTGGTGGTATTATAAAGACACCGACCTCCGCCCCGACTGCGCGCTCCTTTCGCCCGACAGGTGGACCGCGCTCCTCGAAGACTGCGGCTACGACGACGCCTGCTGGTATGACAACATTCCGCAAGACACCGGTTGGAAAGCCGGCCAGTCCGTCCTCATCGCGCAACGCCCGTTGAATGACACCGTTTCCGCCGAAGTAGAAGCGGAGACGAAACCCGCCGTCACGATCGTTGGCAAGGCCGACAAACTCAAAGCGGCCCTCGAAAACATCGGCCACACCGTCAACGTCGTCGCCCCGATATATGGGAGTGCTTATAGTAAATACATAGCCTGAAGTTGTTCCGAGGCAATGGTGGGGGGAGGCTCGAGCCCTCCCCCGTAATTAAGTACTGGATCCGCCACTGCCCACTTCTCTTGTTATTTTTGACAGAATCCTAGAAAAGGCGGGCAGGCAGCACGGCCGTGTTATGGTGGTTTTTTAATCGTAACAAAATTTTTAGGCTTAGAAAATATAAGGTCACGTCATCAATCAAGGTAAAGTGAT
>JBCCWV010000063.1:0-23971 GCA_039192745.1 Verrucomicrobiota bacterium
CGGTTTCGAGCGCGGTCCGAAGATCGACGCGACGTTCGATCGCGATGAGGGCGCCGAATCGTTTTGAGGAAAGTTGTCGGACGGCTTGTTCGAGTTGATCCTTGAGGTCCGCGGCGCGATTTCCGGAGAACAAGAAGATCCCGTTGTTGGCAATTTCGCCCATCGTCCGGCGAATCTCCGGCTGGTAGGCGACGACGAGAACGACGACAAAAACCACGGCTGCCAACTGCGCCACCCATTCGAGAATCTTCAATTCAAAAAACCCCGCCAGTAAAGCAATGGCCACGAGGATGACGATGATCCCGACAGCGGTTCGCGCTTCGTCTGATTTTCGAAATGGCCGGAAAAGAAACCAGCCCACAATGGCGACGGCGAGAATTTGCGCCCCCGTCGACCAGGGTCGTTCCGTGAAAATATTCGCCAATATTGCGGGGAAGGCCATACACTAGAAACGCGGGAAGTCCCTAATATACCGCTTTTTTCCGCCGAATCGAACATCGAGCGACAAAGGACCGATTGAGTGAGTCGCCAATTCAGGGTTCTGTGTGCCTGTCATGAGAATTCCCCCCGCTCTTTATCTGTTTCTCTACCTGACCATTTCGCTCTCCAGTTCAATCGGCGAAATCCCGGAGAACTTCCAAAAGGAGAACCTCGTTGCCTGGTGCATCGTTCCTTTTGACGCGAAGAGGCGGGGCCCCGTGGAACGCGCGGAGATGCTGACTCAGCTCGGGATCAAACGCTGCGCCTATGACTGGCGGAAGGAACACGTCTCCGAATTCGAAGAAGAGATCCTGCAGTATAAGAAAAACGGAATCGAGTTTACGGCCTTTTGGAACCAGCATGACGAGGCCTTTCGCGTGTTCGAAAAGCACGGGGTTCAACCGCAGATTTGGATCACCAATCCCAGCGCGAAAAGCGGCACTCATGAGGAAAAGGTTGCTGCCGCTGTGGCAAAACTAAAACCGGTCGCCGAGAAGGCCGCGAAAGCAGGCTGCGTGATCGGACTCTACAACCATGGTGGCTGGGGAGGAGAACCCGAAAACCTCATCGCCGTTTGCCGCGAACTGCGCAAAGCCGGGTTTGAGAAGACTGGCATCGTTTACAACTTCCATCACGCCCACGACCGTATCGAAACTTTAGCCGAAGACCTCGAACGCATGAAGCCCTACCTACTTTGCGTGAACCTGAACGGAATGCAGACAACACCCGATCCGAAGATACTTCCCATCGGCGAAGGTGAACACGAAGCCAAAATGATCCGCCACCTAGCCGCAAACTACCGTGGGGCAGTTGGGATCCTTGATCACCGGAAGGAAATCGATGCAAAGGAAGCGTTGGAGGCAAACTTAAGTGGACTGCGGAAAATCCTCGCAGCTTCGCAGGAGGAATGATGTCCCCATCAATCCAGTTTGCGTGAAAGTGTTAGAGCGACTTGGAGGCCTCCACGATCAACGACAGATTACTTCTTTCCCTCGCCCTCCACGTCCAGCACCTCGGCTTCAAGTCGTGTCTTGGAAAAGAGAACCTCAATGGAGTCGCCCCGTTCGAGTTGCGTGGCGTCGCGCACGACATTGCCCTCCTTGTCGAGTGTGACCGAGAATCCGCGCTGGAAGATGGATTCCGGGGATGCTGCCGTGAGAAGCTCATCCAACTGGGCAACCCGCTTTTCCGCGGATTCCACCTGCCGACGAGCGGTCTTCATCATTAACGTTGAAAGGGTTTCGAAGCGATCGATCATCGCCGCAAGCCTTCGGCGGGGATGCTGAAGGCGGAGCGTCCGCGCGGCAGTGTCGCAAATGCTCTTTGCGTCCCGCAATCGCCCCTGCGCCCGTTCCTGCATGCGCTCGTGTGCCCGTTGCAAACGTTCTTCCGCCCCGATGATGCGGTTGCGCACTTCGCGTTGGAGATTGTGACGGGAGATGTAGTCGAGACGCTGGTCGAGATTTTCAAGCCGCCGTTTTGCCGTGGTGTGCAAGGTGCTGGCGATTCCATCGAGCTGGCGAGTGAGTTCCTCGCGATCAGGCGTCGCCAATTCCGCCGCCGCGCTTGGTGTCGGCGCACGCAGGTCGGCGGCGAAGTCGGCGATGGTGAAATCGATTTCGTGACCGACACCGGAAACGATCGGCAAAGTTAAGTCCGCGATAGCACGCGCAACGACTTCTTCGTTGAATGGCCAAAGATCTTCCAGGCTGCCCCCTCCTCGCGAAAGAATCACCGTGTCGATATCGGGCAAAGTCTTCCCGGAATGCTGCGAGAGAACATCGAGTGCTTTGACGATTTCCAGTGCAGCTTCGGCGCCCTGCACGCGCACGGGATAGACTAACACTTTCACCCACGGAGCGCGTCGACGAAGGACATTGAGCATGTCGCGCACGGCTGCGCCGGTGGGCGAAGTGACGAGACAGATCGTCTTTGGAAACGCCGGAATATCCTGCTTTCGCTCTTCGTCGAACAGCCCCTCGGCGTGGAGCTTCCGCTTCAGCGCTTCAAACCGCGCCTGCAACTCCCCTTCACCCTGTAAACGAACCTTGCGCACGATGAGCTGGTATTGCCCGCGCGGTTCATAGACGGAGACCTCGGCATCGACGGCCACCTTTTGCCCGTCTTCCATGGGAACGCGCAATCGCGAGCCATCGCCGCGGAAGAGCACGCAACTCACCTGCGACCCATCGTCCTTCAACGTGAAGTAACGATGTCCCGACGCCTGTTCACGAAGATTACTGATCTCGCCCTCGATGCGGACCTTGCCGATTTGCCCTTCGAGAAGCCGTTTTACCTTCCGGGTGAAAGCCGTGACGGAGAGGACCTCGGGCTTTCCCTTTTCGGACGACGGTGCGCCTTTCTCCCGGGCTTCGGGCGCATCGGCAGACGGCTTCGACGCCGCGAATGAGAACAAATCATCCATCCCCGCAACGAAGTGCGGATTTCCTTGACCTGCAATTTTAGATATTGCCGACCGCGAACGATCAGTAGCAATAGCCGCCGCGGCTGTGGTAGCCCCCTCGACCGTAGTAACCGCCACCGTAGTAGGAGTGGCCGATGCTGTGGCCGCCGTGGTAGCCATGGGAGTGGCCATGCGAATGCCCGTGGCCGTAGCAGAAGCCGCAACATGAGGAAAGCCCCACGAGGGCAACGGCGGCGAGGGTCACGCGGAGGGCAATGGACAACATTTTCATAGTGCTATGGGTATGGTTCGACTTGGTGTCATGGATTCTGACGCGACCGGGTGAGCAAAATTCAAATCCGAGCGCAGAATCCCGGTTTCCCCTTTGAAATCACGGGATTTCGCGTTGACGGACCCCCCCGGAAAGGACACAGTGGCCGCCCTCTTCGACTCCCGCGGCGAAAATTCATGGAAACCGTTAAGCGACATACCCTTTCCGTCCTCGTGGAAAACAAGTTCGGCGTGCTTGCACGCGTTGCCGGCATGTTCTCCGGTCGCGGGTACAATATTCACACGCTCAACGTGGGCCCCAGCCACGATCCGGCCATTTCGCGCATGACCATCGTCGTCCGCGAAAAGGAAGACACGCTCGACCAGATCATCAAGCAGCTCGAAAAACTCGTCGACGTCATCGAAGTCACCGACTTCCGCGCCGGCGAAAACGTGAACCGCGAACTCGTCCTCGTCCGCGTGAAGGCCTCGAAAGACGAACGCGCCGAGATCATTGAACTCTGCGACATCTTCCGCGCGAAGATCATCGACGTCGGCAACGGCGAACTCACCGCCGAGATCACCGGCGACGAGGGCAAGGTCTCCAAGTTCATCAAGCTCATGGAGGACTTCAAGATCGTCGCCCTCACGCGCACCGGGAAGATCGCCCTTCCGCGCATCTGACAAATCTTAAATCTAAATCGTAAATCAAATATGCCCGCACAAGTGTACCGTTGTGACGATGCCGACCTCGGCGTTCTCGAAGGAAAAACCATGGCCGTCATCGGCTTCGGCTCGCAAGGCCACGCCCATGCCCTCAACCTGAAGGAAAGCGGCGTCAACGTCATCATCGGCCTCTACGAAGGCAGCAAGTCCCGCGCTGTCGCCGCCGATCTCGGCTTCGAAGTCATGGACACCGCCGATGCCGTCATCAAGGCCGACGTCATCATGATGGGCACGCCCGACACGAAGATTCCCGCTATCTACGAGAAGGACGTCGCCGCCAACCTTAGCGAAGGCAAAACGCTCCTCTTCTCCCACGGCTTCGCCATCCACTACAAGACGATTGTCCCTCCGAATGACGTGAACGTCATCATGGTCTCGCCGAAAGGCCCCGGCCACATCGTGCGCCGCCAATACACTGAAGGCAAAGGGGTTCCGACGCTTATCGCCGTCTACCAAGACGCGTCCGGCAACGCCAAAGACATCGCTCTCGCGTGGGCCAAAGGCATCGGCGGCACCCGCGGCGGCGTCATCGAAACCGACTTTCGCGAAGAAACCGAAACTGATCTCTTCGGCGAACAAACCGTCCTTTGCGGCGGCGTAACCGCCCTCATTTCCGCGGGCTTCGAAACGCTCGTCGAAGCCGGCTACGCACCCGAAATGGCCTACTTCGAATGTCTCCACGAGATGAAGCTTATCGTCGACTTGATCAACGAAGCAGGCATCGCCGGCATGCGTTTCTCCATCTCCGAAACCGCCGAATACGGCGACGTCACCGTCGGACCGAAGATCATCGACGCGTCCGTGAAGGAGCGCATGAAGGAAGCCCTCACCCGCATCCAAAACGGCGAGTTCGCCAAGGAGTGGATCGACGAATGCGAGACAGGCCAGGAAAACTTCAATCGCCTCCGCAAGGAAGGCGAAGAACACGGCATCGAAAAAACCGGCGCCGAACTCCGCGCCCTCATGCCCTGGATCAAAAAGCGCGACATCAAAGGCAGCCAAGCGAGCTACTCGTAAGCGCAGGGCAAAGAGCATCACGCTAAGGTGGATCGTGACCTCCGGGCACGATGAACTCTACTGCGCGCGAAGCGCGGAAGATAATGCAGGGCGCGTTCCAGCTTCCCGTTCGCGAACCGTTCATCTACGCCCGCCGCACCCATCCTATCAAAACCACGAAAGACGCGAAAGGCCGCGAAAAGGAGATCGTCTAAGCAAACTTTCGCGAATTTTCGCGTCTTTCGTGGTTCCTAAAATCGCGAATAATTTGTCATCCTCGCCGCCCACCGCTTTCTTTCACTGTGTCCAGCCGGCGGAACCAGATCGCGAGTCTTACCCGGAGCAAGCCGTTTCTCATTCGGGGATTCCTCGGTATTTGCGCCTTCTTTCTCTCGACAGCGGTCGTTGTTTCCTTTTTTCGGGAGAGCCTGCTCGGGCTGGTGAGATCAGCCGATCCGGACAAGCCAACGGTGATCGTTTTTCACTACATCGTCGCTATCCTCGTGGGACTAATCTGGTTTTTGATCATGGCGAAAATGAGCGGGCTGAGCAGATGGAAATCCGTTTCACTCTTGATCGGTATCGCGGGAATCGTGCTCGGATGGTGCAGTGCGATGGTCACTGGAATGGTCATTGAATGGCACGAGGAAATCGCAGGGATCGCTCTCAACGGTGACCTCGCGAATGACCTTATCTATTGGATCAGCAGCGTAGGGGTGCGGGAGGAAACACTAAAACTGCTGTTCTGCCTTCCTCTGGCACTGGTCATCGCGCGATGGCGGAGTCGTTGGGAGATGGTTCTCGCCGCTGCCTGCGTGGGGCTCGGGTTCGCGATCGAGGAAAACCTCAATTATTACTATTTGGGGGGAGGCAGCGCGATGATCATCCGGCTTCTCTCCTCGAACTTCGTGCACATGGCGTGGACTGGGATTGCAGGATTCGCGCTCTTTCAATGGATCCGGCGTCCGACGAAGAACTGGGACGAGTTCCTCATCGCTTATATCTTCGTCGTCGTGACCCACGGTCTGCACAATCTATTGCTCACTTCGGCGGTTCCGGCCGACTTTGCGATTTTCCAAATCATCCTCTTTGTCATTATCGCTTACCGTTTCTTCGCCCTCATCAAGGCACATCGAAATCCTTCCTTTCACGAAGTCTCACCCCTCGCTGTTTTTATCTTTGGGACAGGCATCATCATCGGACTCGCCCTCAACTACTCCGTCATTCTGATGCCGTGGCGAATGGCGGTTTCTTCCTGCGGAATGGCAGCCATGAGTTTCGCCGTTATTGGTTACCTCTACATCCGGGAAATGCGCGACGACTAGAATCCAAGGAACCAGAAGCCATCTCCAGTCACGCTCCACCTTGTAACCGGCTGGGAGAGAATTCGTCTACAATCCCAGACAGATTGTGATCGATCATCTCCCATCGGATCGGCGAAGAGGGCTCGCCGTGTGGATCAGTCTCGGCGCGTGGCTTTGTTTTCCGCTCCATTCGCCGGGACAAGACAGACCCGTGTCTGAGGTCAACGATCCCGGGCGCAATGTCGGTTCGCCAGCGGCCCCAATTTTCACGCTCAACGAAAAACGCGAGAGCCGACTTCGCGCTTGGGCACAGCACAGGCGATTTGCCTACGAAGGCGAAAACGCGAGCGGAAGACGCTGGATCCTCTACCGCCTCGACCGCGGGCGACCCGTTTACATCGAGTCGCACAACGAAACCGCCGCCGTCTCCATCGGTGTCACGCCGCTACAGGATCCGGCAGGACTCGGCATTGACGGCACGGGACAGGTCGGCGGGCTCTGGGACGTCGGAGTTCCCCTAACAAACCACCAGGAATTCAATTCTCGCGTAACTCTGCTCGAAACCGGAACCGCCACAGCGCATGCCACCCACGTTGCAGGAACGATCCTCGCGGCGGGCATCGAACCCGGCGCAACCGGCATGGTGCCCCAGGCAGAGTTACGCGCCTTTTCCGCCGCCAATGACATCGCCGAACTCACGACCCACGCCGCCGCCTCACCAACGGTCACCGGCGGCATCCGCATTTCCGCGCATCCTTACGGCACGAAAGCCGGATGGGTCGAAAACGACAACGTGTCCGGCAACGAAGGCCCGCATTGGTATGGCGTGCTCGCCGACGGAGAAGATCGCGAGTTCGGCCGTTACTCGTCGCTTGCCCGGGACTGGGACGAACTTTGCGAGAACAACCCCACCATCGTTCCCGTGCGGCCCGCAGGAAATCATCGCAACGACGCACCCCCGACTAACGGCGACACGTTCTATCATTACAACAACGGCGACTGGGTCGCGAAAGCGTATGCCGCCGGAACCGATCCCGCGGGCGACGGCGACATCGATAGCGGATACGACACCATCACCGCCGACGCCTGCGCCAAGAACGTTCTCACCGTCGGCGCCGTCACCGATGCCGTGACCAACGCCGGGCGCGTGCCTTCGGCGGCGAACATGGTGAACTACTCAGGTTGGGGACCGACCGACGACGGCCGTATCAAGCCAGACCTCGTTGCCAATGGGAGCGGTTTGTATTCGAGTTTTCTAAATAGAGACGAGCCGCCGCCGACCGATCTTTACGATGTCCGTAGCGGCACAAGCATGGCGGTGGCGTCCACAGCCGGAGCAGCTATCGCCTTGCAGGAAGTCGCCGAAACCGCGTTCGGACATGGCATCAATTCGGCGGCGATGAAGGGTTTGCTCATCCACACTGCCGACGACATGGGACGGCCCGGCCCCGATTACGAGTTTGGCTGGGGGCTGATCAACGCTTCCGCCGCCGCACTTCATTTGCTCGACGCGGCGGCGAATCAACCAAGCGCGGAGTTCCATGAAGGCACCCTCACCACCGGAACCACGCCGCCCGATCAAACCTACTCCGTCACCGCTGGCAAAGGGTCGATCGTCATCGCGACGCTTTGCTGGACCGATGCAAAACCGGGCGTTCTGCTCGCCCCGCAACTCGACAACCCGACGCCACAACTCGTCAACGACCTCGACCTCCGTTGCACAAGGCCCGACGGCGGAACGATCTTTCCTTTCATTCTCGATCCAACCAACCCTTCCACCAACGCGACTTTTGGTGACAACACCCTGGACAACGTCGAGCAAATCCGGTTCGTCGCGCAAGCGGCCGATGATTACGATTTCGTCGTTTCACAGAAATCGACACCTAACATGACCACCTCGCAGGCTTACGTGCTACACATCACCGTGACCGAGCCATTCCATCAAGGCGTGGATAACGCGCGTCCGGATTGGAGCATCAGCGGCAATGGTAAATGGCGTGTCGACAGCATCAACGACGTGGACAACACGATCGTCGACTTCGTGGAAAGCGGCAACACCGGCCATGGCCAAGCCGCCACGTTCGAAGCGAACATCCAGGGCCCCATAGTCGTGAACTTCGACTGGCGGGTAAGTTCCGAGCTGAACTACGACAAGCTGAGGTTCCTCGTCGATGGAACCGAACGGCGATCCATCTCCGGCGAAACGGACTGGGCCTATGTCGAGGAAGCGGTGCCCGAAGGCACGCACACGCTCCGCTGGACCTACGAAAAGGACGTAAATACCAGCGCCGGCCTCGACAAAGGCTTCGTCGACGCCATCCGTTTCCGACACGCGCCATTCCGCATCAAAACCTTCCGCATGGTCGGTTCTAACCAGCAAAACCCGGAGATCACATTCCAAGCCTTTCCCGGTGAGTCCTATCAAACACAGAAAAGTACCAACGGCGGCGTGACGTGGACGAATGTCCAGGCCACGATGTCCGTTAACGGCACTTTCATGGTCGCATTGCCAGCGTTGCCCGTCGGCCAACCCGTCCCGAAGCACACTCTCTACCGTGTGCGGCGAATTCCGTGACGAGTAAGAACGCCAACGGCGCTCTCGCCCATAGCCCAGGGCATTCGCCGAAGGTGAATATCCTGGGTAACTATCGATAAAACAGAACCACAACGTGGTTCAACGCGGATCCCCGTTTCGCGGTCACCCGTCAATTCAGTGGAACCGCGTTGCGGTTCTTTTCGGATTTTGGTCAATACCCAGGGTGTCCGCTTTTGCGGAAACCCTGGGCTTTGGGCGGCCACGCCGTCGGCGTGATATTTAGGAGGTCGCCGCCGCCAAAGCCTGGTCGAGATCGCTCTTAATGTCGTCGATGTGCTCGATGCCCACACTCAAGCGCACCAACTCCGGCGTGATCCCGGCGTCGCGTTGTTGTTCTTCGTTGAGCTGCGAATGCGTTGTTGTGGCAGGGTGAATGGCGAGAGACTTCGCATCGCCGACGTTGGCGAGGTGGCTGAAGAGCTGCAGGGACTCGATGAATTTCTTGCCCGCATCGGCGCCACCCTTGATGCCAAAGACCACCATCGATCCGCCTTTGCCGCTGAGATACTTCTGGTTCTTCTCGAACTCAGGATCCGACGCGAGACCCGGGAAGCGCACCCACTCGATCGCATCGTGATTCAAGAGGTGCTCGGCGACGGCTTGCGCATTCGAGCAATGCTTCTCCATGCGAAGCGGCAACGTTTCAATGCCCTGCAAAAAGATCCATGCATTGTCCGGCGAGATACAAGAGCCCAGATTCCGCAACGGCACCGTGCGCATGCGAAGGATGAACGCCAACGGCGCGAGCGGTTCCGGAAGATCGTGCCCCCAACGCAATCCGTGGTAGGACGTGTCCGGCCGGTCGTAGAGCGGGTGCTTGCCGCCCGCCCAGTTGAAGCGTCCGCTGTCCACGACGACACCGCCGATGCCCGTGCCATGCCCGCCAAACCATTTCGTCAGCGAGTGCACGACGATGTCCGCACCGTACTCGAGAGGTTTTGTCAGGGCCGGTGTGCTGAAAGTGGCGTCGACAATCAGCGGCACACCCTTGTCGTGCGCCGCGTTCGCGATGGCCTCAAGGTCGGCGACTTCAAGCGCCGGGTTGGAAACCGTTTCGCAGAAAAACGCCCGCGTCTTGTCATCGGCGGCGTTGGCAAAGTTCTGCGGGTCCTGCGAATCGACGAACCGCACCTCGATCCCCAGCGTGGGCAGGATGTCGTTAAACTGCGTGTAGGTGCCGCCATAAAGATTGCGTGCGGAGATGATGTTGTCGCCGACTTCAGCGAGATTGATAATCGAATTGAAAACCCCCGCTGTCCCCGAAGACATCCCAAGCCCGGCCGGCTCCGGCGCGCCTTCTAACAAAGCGACACGCTTCTCGAGCACATCCGTCGTCGGATTCATGATCCGCGAGTAGATGTTCCCCAGTTCCTTGAGCGCAAAAAGGTTCGCCGCGTGCTCCGTCGAATCAAAGACATAGGAGGTCGTCCGATGCAGGGGCACCGCTCGCGCATTCGTGGAAGGATCCGGCGACTGGCCGCCGTGGAGACAAAGGGTATCGAGTTTCATGGGGTGAGAATGCCGGGGTAAGTCACGGAATCAAGGAAATCCCGCTTTGGCACCAACAGAACCTGCGTAGGCTCGAACAACCGCTCCATGAAAACCGAAAAAGAAAAGATGCTCGCAGGCGAGCTGTACGACGCGCAGGATCCAACACTCGTAAAGGACCGGGCGCGTTGTCATGCCTTGTGCGCAACTTATAGCAGGACCAGCGACCTCCAAGCCACCGACCGCAAAGTCTTGCTCCGCGAATTGCTGGGACGCGAATCGGATGTCTATATCCAGCCACCCTTCTTTTGCGACTACGGCACGAATATCCACCTCGGGGAGAAGGTTTATTTCAACTTCAATTGCGTCGTTCTCGATGTGGCGAAGGTCACCATCGGCGACCGTTCCCTCTTTGGACCAGCAGTACAAATCTACACAGCATCACATCCTCTCAATGCCAAGGAGCGCGCTTCCGGACTGGAGCTGGCGGAACCAATCACGATCGGCGCTGACGTTTGGGTCGGAGGCGGGGCCATCATTTGTCCCGGCGTGACCATCGGCGACCGTACGGTCATCGGTGCCGGAAGTGTCGTCACCCGAGACATTCCCGCCGATGTCATTGCCGCAGGCAATCCGGCGCGAGTTCTTCGAGAAGTCTAGATTCAAGAAGTTCACAAGGATGAGTGAAACTCGGCTTTAAGCTGGTCAATGAACGTTCCGAACGATAAAAGGACCTTATGATTCAAAAATCATTGCCCGGTGTCGCTTACTTTTTTGGCCAAGGCGCTGTTCCGCCTTCAGCCGGGATGAGACCCTCGAGCAACTTTTGCAGGGTAAGAACCACAGCGGAGGCCAGCACTCCCATAAAACTGCAACTAGGATGACCCCCAGCTGTTCCAAACTCCTGCCTCTTAGACTCATCACAGTCTTCTCGTTACTCATTTTCGCCACAGCCAGTGGTGCAGAAAAGGACACGACCTCAAAAGAACGGGCCGCCCTGACAGGAGCCTCTCACTTCCAGAAAGTCTGCGCCAATTGCCATGGCGAGAAAGGCGAAGGCAAAAAGGAACTCATGGCTCCATCCATCGCCGCCATGCCGGACTGGTATATTGAGACGCAGATTGAAAAGTACAAAGAGGACCAACGCGGGACAAAACCCACAGACGCAGCCGGTGCGACCATGCACGCCGTTGCTTCCACGCTCGACGCGAAAGCCGTGCAGCAGCTCGCCGCCTACATTGACCAGCTCCCTATCATTCCGACCAGGAACACGCTCGGTGGGGACCCGAGGCTCGGGGAAGAAGTTTACGCTGACACCTGCATGGAGTGCCATCGATTCAACGGTCGCGGGGAGCCGTTCTTCCGCAGCGCGCAACTCATCGGGCTACCGGATTGGTACATTGTCAGGCAACTGAAAAACTTTCGTGACGGTGTGCGGGGCAGTGATGTCGAAGACGAGGAAGGTCAGAAAATGCACCGCGTCACCATGCACATGGACGACAAAACGATCAAAAGCCTCGCCGCCCACATCGCCGTGCTCGCGGAGAAATATTCCAAGGAGGAATCGCGCGCGCGACTGCGGAGGGAATAAGTGGTTGCTAACCATGCAATCCTCTTTCCTGCAAAACAGGCAACGGCGAAAACCATAAGAACGCTCTTCGTCTTTGAAACACAGGGACCAAGGAATGCCGGCGCAATCCCAAGCCCGGTACAGAGGTTATCTCAGTGTGAATTCTGATCAACGCAGGTCACCTAAAGGCCTTTCAGTGTCTTCCTTGCAATTGCCGGGCACTTCTGATATTTCGCATTCATGATCGGAAGAAAGACACTCTTAATCGCCAGCGTACACTTCGGTTGCACAACCATCAGTATTGCACAAGGAACCGTCAACCCGCCGTCGAGCGCCTTTAGCGGCGGTAATCCCGGACCGAATTTCAAAACTCTCCAGCAGGTGGAGCCACGAACCGACCTAGCTACCGTTCCCGGGAATGCCAACTCCATGCACCGCATTACCCAGCCCGGCAGCTACTACCTTTCCAACAACCTTGACGTCACAACGACAGACGGAATCGAGATCAATGCCAGCGGGGTGACGCTCGACCTAAACGGCTTCACCATCTTCCGCACGTCCACAGCCAGCGCCAACGGCGCAGCCATTGAGATTAATGCCAGCGGCCTCGCCAACATCTGGATTAAGAATGGACACATCACCGGAGGGGTCACGTTTGATCCGGAACTGACCGGTGACCGTTTTACAGGCACAGGTTTTTTTCATGCCATCATTGAAAGGGGCGATCCCGACCCGATAAACGTTCGCGTCAGCCAAGTCCACGTGTCCGGCACTGACTTCGCCGCAATCGATCTCAACAACTCAGCGAACACGATCTCCAGCACAGTGGAGCACTGTTCGGTGCGAGTCGCCGGTGGAGTCGGAATACGAGCCGGAAATATACAACACTGCTCAGCCTTAGACATCCAAGCATCGGCCATTCTCGCTCTCGGAAGTGTAAGCAACTGTCGTGGAGAGTCCGTGAGCCTTCAAAGCGACGGCAGGGGCATCGATGCTCAGGGGCAAGTCTCCGATTCTTACGGTTTCGCTTTCAACGGTATCGGTATCCAAAGCACAAGCGACGTGAAGGATTCTATTGGTGAATCGGAAATTGGGCGCGGCATCGTGGCGAGTCGCAACGTGTCCGGGAGTTACGGATACAGCACGAGTACGAGCACCAGCAATCACGGCATATCTGCTGCCAATGTCACGGACTCACATGGCGTGGCTACCGGAGGTAAAGGGATCAGTGCCACAGGGAATGTGTTAAACTGCTATGGCTCCTCGACGAGTATGGATGGCATCGATAGCGCGGGCAGCGTGGGGAACTCATTCGGCCAAAGCGGAGCAGAAGACGGCATCGAGGCCGACATGAACATTTCAGACAGCGTTGGAACCACGACGGGCACCGGGAGCAATGACCACGGCGTAACCGGGATTAACGTCACTGATTGCCATGGAGTTTCCGAAGGAGGATCCGGCGTTCGGGCTAGCGGAAACGTGAGCGGGAGCACAGGGGTCACCTCCGGGACGAATGACGACTCTTACGGCATCTTTGCTGAATACAACGTTTCGAATTCCCGCGGAGGAGGATCCGGCGGTGGAGGTATCCTTTCAAGCGGCGGCAACATCGACAACTGCGTGGGTGCCGCCAGCAAAAGCGATACCGACGCCAACGGCATTTCCGCCTCCGTCGGCTCCATTCGCGGCTCTTATGGCACGGCCGTCGACGGTCGAGGCCTACTCGGAAACTCCATCAGCGACTCCCGAGGAGGGAGCCAGACGAATGAAGGTATTCGTGGCACGACGGTGCTGAATTGCTTCGGCTCAACTTCTACAGGCAGCGCAGGCATCTTTGCCTTCGGCACAGCCGCGAACTGCCGCGGCCACTTCACCAGTGGCATTGGAGTCGCGATTGATGCCAGTATAGCCTCCGCCTGTACTGTTGTCGGAAGTGACACCATTACTGCCACGACAAAAGTCGACGGCACGCCATAGAGTTAACCGCCCAACAGAGGTAACATTCGACGATATCCAATTAGCCAAGAGCAACAGTTTTCTTCTCGATGAAAGGCTGATCGTTGAAGAAAACGACGCCCACTTTGTTCCCGTCGGCGGTGCGGTCGCGCTCGTGTCGAGGGTGCCATCAGCGATGGCATCCGCCTCGAAGCTGTGGTTGGCGATCGCGACCGAGACGGCTTACAGCGGCGACAACGGCAGAACGAGAAAAGCGACAACGAGGCAGCAGAGCTTCATGGCGGAGGAAAGCGTCTTACTCTCAGGTTAAAATTACTCAACTCCACCCGGGTACGTCAATCGCCGTTCCGTTCGTCAGCATACCCAGTTTCTCGTTTCGCGACTGGACAAAGAACATCGGTGCGGGGTAAAAGCGCCTTATGTTCAGAAATATTTCCCTCCTTTACTCCGTCCTCCTCCTTTCATTCGCCATTCTTGAGCAAGTCCAAGCCCAAGGCCCACTGACTCCGCCCGGCGCACCCGGGCCGACGATGAAGTCGCTCGATCAGGTCGAGCCGCGCACGGATGTCGCCAGCCTCCCGCCAAGCTCCATCAGCAAACACGCGATCACTCAACCGGGAAGTTACTATCTGACCGGTGATCTGGTCGCGGCCGCCGGACAGGGAGCGATCAGCATCGACTCCAGTCTTGTCACGCTCGACCTGAATGGATACACGATCTCCAGTGCGGGAAACAACGGTATTGGAGTGGCCATAGCCATTTTCACCACCGGGCAGGAAAACATCACGATCAAAAATGGTCATATCGCCGGCGGGGGAACCCGCAGTGGGAGTTCGGTGACCGGAGGGGGGTTCCTCTCAGGCATCGATATCGTCGCTGTCGTTCCCAATCTGGACCCGACCAATATCTTGGTCGATCAAATCAATGCTTCCGGCTTTGAGCTGGATGGAATCGATGTCGAGTCGGCTTCTCCCTCGAGCCTCGTTACAAACTGTATTGTGAAAACGGTCGGGCAAACTGGTATCAGTGCCGGGGAAGTCCGGGATTGCGTGGCGCAAGACTGCGGAAGCGACGGTATCGCTGCGTTTGGAAACGTGGTGAACTGCCGGGGCAAGAGTTTTGGCAGCCTTGTCAGCACGATGGGAATTCGCGCCGGTGCCAATGTCACAAACTCCACAGGAATCGTCGATAATCTTGGGGAACACGGCATCAACGCTGGCGCCAATGTCAGCAATTCATTCGGCATTTCATCAAGAGGCCATGGGATCTACGCGGAAGGCAATGTCGAGAACTCGACAGGAAAAAGCACCGGGACCAATGGCGCAGGCTCCTCCGATGGTGTTCACTCGCTTCGCACTGTGAGAGGATCTGACGGGGAAGCGAGCACGGGCAACGGGGTCTTTGGCACACGCGTCGTCGATTGCACCGGGAGCGGGAGCGGAAGCGGGAACGGAATCAATGCGACAGGAACCATCAGCGGCTGCCGCGGCATCGCGAATGGCTCGGGCAACGGCATCAACTCAACGACCTCCGTCTCTGATTCCTACGGCTCGAGTTCTTCGGGTATCGGCATTCGCTGTACGACCGTGCAAAACAGCTTCGCTTCAACGAGCACGGGCGCACAGGGACTCTTTGCCTTTGGCACCGCTGCCAACTGCCGTGGTGACCATGGGAACAGCGGTATTGCCATCCAAGCGACCATTGCCTCCGCCTGCACCGCCGTCGGCGGCAAGACGATCACGGCCACGACCAAGGTCGACGGTACACCTTGATCCCGGATTGCGGCACACGTCCAATTCAGGCTTGCACGCCGGTCAGGAGCTGTGACAAAAAGAAGCATGCTCCATTTCCCTCCAATGCCTCACACCGCCGTTGCGGCGATATGTCTTGTTCTCATTCAAGCCACCTTCGCCCAAGGCCCGCTGACCCCGCCCGGCGCGCCCGGGCCGACGATGAAGACGCTCGACCAGGTCGAGCCGCGCATACCGCTGGGGCCAGATGACCTTCCGACGGTCATCACCGAATCCGGCAGCTATTACCTGACGGGCAATGTTTCCAAGGCATTTACAGCTCAGGCGATTCAAGTCAATGCCTCGAACGTCACACTCGATCTAAACGGCTTCGCCATCAACGGAACGACGAACAACAGCCTAAGTTGTATTTGGATTTCCGCAGCCGCCGGAGTGTTCGATAATATCGTGGTGAAAAACGGGCACATCTCGGGAGACTGGCGCGGAGGCTTTGCCATTTCGGGCGTGGACAACTTGGTGATTGAAGACATCACCGTGAGCGGAGGAACCGTCGCTGGCGTCGAGGATTTCCTGGACGTGAACCGGCGCAACTCCAACGTCACACTTCGCCGTTTGCAGATTCATGGTGACGGCACATCGATGCCTTCCGGGGGAATCCTCATCATTCAAACCGAGAACATCCGCCTCGAAGACGTCCAGGTAAGGGACGCCACCGGGCCCGGATTGGTCCTCGACCCGGCAAATAATTTTCCGCTCCGCGCCGTGATCGAAGACTCCTACTTTGAGGACAACTCCATTGGCGTCAGTGTCTTGGCCGCAGACATCACCGAGGAGTCTGAACTCTCATCCATCGTTTTCAACGACTGCCAGGCCTTTCTCAATACCGACCAAGGTTTCAAATCCGAATTACCCACGACGATGAACCGTTGTGTCGCGAAGGAGAACAAGGAAGAGGGCTTTGTCATTTCCTTGCCCGCGCATCTCACGGATTGCACCGCGGAAAACAACGCCGACACCGGCTTCCATTGCGCGGACGACAACCGGATTTCCGGCTGCAAAGCGTTATCCAACGGCGGATACGGGTTTCGCACGGGCGCCGAGTCGCACTTCAACAACTGCGTGGCTGGAGATTCATTAAACGATGGATTTGAGACAGGCACTGGCTCAACGCTCGACGATTGCGAAGCCTACGATAACAGCGGCGCCGGCATTCGGGCTTTCGCCTATTCGACGGTCACCGGATGCAAGAGCCACGCGAACTCCAGCACGGGTATCAGTGTTTCACAGTTTTCCACCGTCAAGGACTGTGAAGTGGACTCGAATGGCACAACCGGTATCTTCGCGGTTGAAGGCTGTCACGTTTTGGAAAACTCCGTCCGGAATAGCGCCTCGACAGGGATCGTTCTCGGGACGCGCTTCGAAGTTCTTACGCAATTTCCCCCGACGAAGTGCATGGTGGAAAGAAACCGTATCTCAGGAGGAAGTATTGGTATCAGCGTGGCCACTTTTGGTTCCGACAATACCTTCATCGGCAACATCGTCGGGAGCACCTCTGGCAGTGAATATGTCATCCCTGCCAACAATCATGTCGCTCCCATCGTCGCCCTGCCCAGCAGTATCGCCATCAATGGAGCCACCGGCGGCGCGGGCGTCGGGACGACGAACCCACACGCGAATTTCAGCTACTAGCGCCGGAGCGCGAGCGGCCTCGCTCGCCCAATAGGGTCGGCGCAAAGCGCCCTAGGATTCGAAGCGACCGAGGCCAGTCGCGGTCCGGAACAGACCCCTAACGCTAATTCCCTTGCCTTCGAGCGTTTGGGACCTCTAAAATTGTCCGCATACTACGGCGATTCCATCCGTCAAAGGGCGGCACTCGTCTGAATAATCCGGGCCAATCTGCTCGCACCAACACCAATACCCCGAAAATGACTGGATGTAGGAGACTCTCATTCCGGGGGCGTGGCTTCGCCATCCTTGGCCTGGCCTGCCTCGCTCTGTATTCCGTAGGCGCCAACGCGCTCGCGCAAGATGCATTCGACTCCGGCGGGAACAACGACTCGACCGCCGACGCCACCGACTTTGGCGCTACTGTCGAGATCATCCAGCCTAACCTCTCCATTCACGCTTCCAGTGACGAAGACTTTTTCAAAATCACACCACCCGGTGATTACACGGTTCACGTCGAGATTCTATTTTCTCACGGCAATGGCGACCTCGACTTGCAGGTCCTCGATGCGGGCAGCGGCTTGATCAAGCAGAGCACCTCTACCGACGATAACGAGTCGCTTACTTTCCTTGCGAGCGCATCGACCAGCTACTTCATCCGCGTCTTCGGTTTCGGCGGTGCGACGAATAGCAATTACACGCTCAATATTCGTCCAAGCACCATCGTGACCAACAACGGCGGCGGCACCGGCGAAGGCGCACTGCACAATGCGATCATCGGCGCTAACTTCCTCAGCGCCGCACGCGCTTCCAATGTCGACATCACCTTCGATGCCGCGGTCACCGGCACGATCTCACTCACGCAATCGCTGCCTGACATCGACGAAGAAGTCTCCATCCTCGGCCCCGGTCGCGATGACCTGGCAGTGAGCGGCGCGCTTTCTTTTCGCGTATTCAATATTGACGCGGGTGCGGAGTGCGCGATTTCCGGTCTCACCCTCCGCGACGGGCGGACGGCGGGACAGGGCGAACGAGGTGGCGGGATTCACTCCGAGGGCGATCTGGTGATCACTCAATGCCTGCTAACCGAGAACGAAGCCGGTCAAGGATCCGCAGCCCCGGTTGAAGCCGGCGGCGGCGACGGCGGTGCGATTTTCACAACCGGATTCCTGACGATGGAAGACTGCGAGTTGCGATCGAACCGGGCAGGAGACGGGTTTCCGGGCAACGGTCCATCCACCGACGGCGGGTGGGGCGGCGCCGTCTATTGCGACTTTCAGAACTTGACCGCGACGGGCCAAATCACGTTCCGCCGTTGCCTCTTCGTCGCCAACGAGGCCGGAGACGGAGCGGACGGCCGCGATGAGTCATTTCCGCTAAATGCAGGATTCGGTGGATTCGGTGGAAACGGTGGCGCTCTTTATCTCGACCCCGGCCCGATGCGTGACGTCTTGGTCGAAGACTGCGTCTTCGACGGAAACCGCTCTGGTCATGGCGGAAGAGGAGGCGCGGACTCTCTCATTTCCGTTGCCGTCGCCGGTGGCTTCGGAGGCAACGGCGCCGCCCTCATGTCCGTTGAGCACCAGCAGTTGATCGTCCGCAGGAGTGTCTTTCAAAACAACCGGACCGGAGACGGTGGCGACGTCGATAGTGATCCCAGCGACAGCCCGGAAATCGCGGGCAACGGCGCTGTCTTCCTGAGAACCGACAACTGCACGCTGTTCAACTGCACCTTCCACGGAAACGAAGCCGGCATTCCGGGGGAACGCGACCTCGAGGGACCCTCCGTGGAGGCATCCGCCAGCGCGCTGGCGTGGGTGGCCACCCCGTCTCCGCCGAAGCTTGTCCATTGCACCTTCACGGAAAATTCCGCCACCGGACTCGGCGGCCCGGACATGGGCGCGGCCATACGATACGACAACAACAACGCATTCAACCCCACTCCGATTTGTCTGGAGAATACCATCGTCTTCGGCAACACGGTGACGAACGGAGGCACCTCGATTCCCGCCAATACTTCCGGCCACATCATCCTTGCCGGGGCCAACCTCATCGGTAATCACGCCGGCACGACCACCGGGACGGGCACGATGTCCACCAGCGATCCCCTGCTCGGTGCGCTACAAGACAATGGCGGTCTCACCGAAACAAGACTTCCTCTGCCCGGCAGCCCGGCGCTCGACGGCGCCCCCTTCGGCACCCCGAACGCTCCCGCCACTGATCAACGCGGCGTCAGTCGCCCCTACGGAAATGCCCCGGACATTGGCGCCGTCGAAAGCACGCAGCTCATCGTCAACACGCCCGCCGACGAGAACGACGGCATCAACTTCGGCGGCATTTCCCTGCGCGACGCGCTCGCCGGGCACCAGGTCATCCTCGGCGCTTTCGAAAACGGGATCGGCTTTGAGCCCGCAGTCTTTGGCGTCCCGAACCCACCTGTCATCGAACTCGCCAACGGCCCAATCGACATCAATGGACTCTTGCCTGTCATCGTCGATTCCATCCCGGTCCTTCGAGACAACGGCGACCCCGGTGTCGTCATCGACGGCCTCGAAAACACGAGGATCATGGAGATCGATTCCGGCAGCGACGTCACGTTACAGGGCTTGAAGTTCACTCGTGGATTATCAGCGCCGGGAAATGATGGGGGCGGGATCTTCAACGAGGGCATTCTCACGATGGAAGTCTGTCACGTCACGGAGTGCGGAACGGCAAGAGGGGACGATGGGGCGGACGGAACCTCCATCGCCCCGGAAGGCCTCGCGGGCGAAGACTCGGGGAGTGGAGGTGGAATCTTCAACTCCTCGCCCGTTTTCTCCCTCGAGAATTCCATCGTCGCCGGGAACATCGATGAATTCGGGGCTCCCCTCGACGTCAGCGGTGACTTCATGGCGGTCGGTCAAAACATCATCAATCTCATCCCCGCCACCACCACGGTTTCCGGCAATTCTTCCGGTATCATCAACGTCGATCCCCTCCTCGCGCCCCTCGATTTCTACGGCGGACCGACGGAGACCCGCCATCCTTATCCGAACAGTCCGGCCATCAGTGGCTCCGCCAACCTCGGTTCGCCGCCGATTCTCGATCAACGCGGATATCCTCGGAATGTCGGACTCACGGTCGATCTCGGCGCGGTTGAAACCTACGTCGGTGGCGGCCTCATTGACAATGACTTGGATGGCATGGACGACCGCTGGGAATCGATTTTCAAGCTGAACACAACGATCGACGATTCGGGCGAAGACAAGGACGGCGACGGCCAGAACAACCGCGACGAATTCGGCCACTTCACCAATCCCTGTGACCCTAACAGTAAGTTAAAGATTACCCTCTTCGACTACAACGCCAACGTCTTCCCACCCACCGCCACCGCGACGTGGACCTCATGGCCCGACCGCGAATACACGATGGAAGTCGGACCCGACCTCAAGATCTGGGTCGACGAACCCAGCATTATCCAGATCTTCGGTGACGCCACGAGCATGGAAACCACACGCCAGTTCCCCCTTCAGCTCCCTGATCGATTCAGCCGCGTCTTCCGGAACTAAACGCCGGAGCGCGAGCGGCCTCGCTCGCCCAATAAGGTCGGCGCAAAGCGCCCAAGGATTCGAGGCGACCGAGGCCGGTCGTGGTCCGGCCGTCATTCCAATTCATTTGTCGGGTGGAGCTGACGCCGATAGGTTGCCAGTCCTTCCAACGTGACGGCCTCAACCCCAAGCCACTCCAATGGCGCACTCGCACAAAACGCCTTCGCCTTTCTCTGGGCTCTGGCGGCGTTGTTTTCATTGTTGTCCCGTTGGGATTGGTTGTGGAAGCTCACCTACCGGTTTCCGTCATTGATCGGAATCGCGGGCGCGGTCGTCACGGGATGCGCATTGGCGGTGATTCTCCAACCAGGCTGCAAAAAACGGTTCGCCTGGCTCTCTTTCGCGATTCTCGCCTTCGTCGCCATCGAACTCCCGGAAGTGCCCAACCACCGGTTGATTCTCGCCTTCGTCAGTCTCGCCTACCTTCTGGCGGTCGCCGCAAACCGGAAGCAAGAAAACCCCGACGATTCCACTTGGTCCGCCTTTTTCTCCGCCGCCCGCTGGACAGCCATCCTCGTTTACGCCTTTGCTTTTTTCTCAAAACTCAACGCTGACTTCCTCGACCCGAGTGATAGCTGCGCCGTCACTTTTTATGGGAACATTCGGGAGACGCTCGGCGGCTGGGCCCCAACCTGCACCACCACCCACACAACGATCATCTGGGCCACGCTCATCATCGAAGGCGGGCTCGTCGCCTTGCTTCTCTGGCCAAGGACGCGGGTTTTCGCGGTTTTGTTAGGAATTATATTTCATGCTATGCTCGCCCTCGATAGCGAAAAACTCTTCCTCAATTTCTCCGCCGTTATGTCGGCCTTGCTTATACTCTTTTTGCCCGGGGCGTATTTCCAGCGTTGGCTTTCCGGCGAGAAGAGACTGTTTGGAAGATTCACCCTGACCTGCGATTCACTTTCGAAAACCGCTGTCATTATCACAATTCTCTTGATGGCGTGGAGCATTCTCGTCGGACAGTTTGGGGAGTTTTATCCTGCCTACAAAGTCGCCTTGATGATTGCCTGGGGCGTGGTGGCGGCCGTTTTGATTTATTCGATCACAGTTTTCGGAGTCTTTAAACAAGCTGAAAAGACTATCGGCCAACTTCGCCTGAGTATGTGGCCTGCCGTTGTAGTGCTGTTAGTCATCTTGAATGGACTGACTCCGTGGCTCGGACTCAAGACGCGCACGGCCTTCAATATGTACAGCAACCTGCGCGTCGAGGCTGGCTACTCCAACCACTTTTTGCTGCCAAACGGCGGGCTCGACCTGATGGGGCATCTTGGCGACACGGTGACCATCCTCGCTTCAAGTGACAAGCAACTACGTGAGGCACATGTCGAAACAGGATTGAAAGCGACCTGCTTTTCGCTCGGCCAGGCCGCCGCTGCACGTGGTCCGCTCATCGAGATTGTTTACGAAAGAAACGGCCAGCGCTTCCAATACTTCCCCGGTCGTAGTGATCCCGAGCCACTAAAGATTCCGCCATGGATCCTGCGAAAGACTCTGCTTTACCGTCCCATCGGCGACGGCGTGGAGAAGCAGTGTATTTGGTGAGCCCTGTGCACGAGGCGTTGTTTCTACCATGAAGGACATGAAGTGCATGAAGGAATTCTTCGTTGCCAAGTCTTCATGTTCTTCATGCGCTTCATGGTGAAATTTGAGCACATCGAATGGCGTTGGTTGTCCCTACCCAAAGAGATTTAAACACGAACGGGCACGAATTTTCACGAATGAACACAGATGGAGCAATAACTAGCCGTTTCGCCTAAGAAGTCCGCTGCCAAATCCCATCAAAAAAACTCTGCGTCTCTGCGTCTCTGCGCGAGACATCTCCACTCTACCAGCACACAAGAGTGTCCGTTCTGCGTTTCACGCCATCCTGCCGTTGCAATCGTCTTGCTGGCTGGTTTTATAAAACCTCGCCATGAAACTCCTTTCAATACTCTTTCTCTTTGGCTTTCCGATCGCATTCACCGTCGGCGCCGCTGAAAAACCTAACATCATCCTCATCATGGCGGACGATCTTGGGATCGAGGGCCTCGGATGTTATGGCGGGGAAAGTTACAAGGCCCCCCATCTCGACCGCATGGCCGCGGAGGGATTGAAATTCACGCAGGCCTACTCGCAACCGCTCTGCACGCCGACGCGACTGCAGATCATGACCGGCCTCTACAATCACCGGAACTGGCTCTACTTCGGTATTCTCCCAAAAGACCAACGCACTTTCGGCCACCTCATGCAGGATCTTGGTTACACGACCGGCATCTTTGGCAAGTGGCAACTCACCTCGTATGACCCGCCGGATTATCCCGGTGCCGCGAAACGTCGCGGCACGGGCATGCACCCAAAGGACGCGGGCTTCGACGAGTATGCGCTCTTCCACGCGGCAGAAACGGAAGACAAAGGCTCGCGCTACGCCAACCCGACTTACACACACAACGGAAAACTCGTGAAGGAAGTGAAGGGAGAATACGGCGAAGACATCTCGGTCGATCTGCTTCTCGAATTTGTGAAAAGGAAAAAGGACGGAGAGAAGCCGATGTTCGTTTACTTCCCGATGGCGCTCCCGCACTGGCCAGTCAATCCGACTCCCGATTCTGACGATTGGGCCGATCCGGCGATACGCCTCAACGAGGATGAAAAATATTTTCCCGACATGGTCGAGTACATGGACAAACTCGTGGGACGCATCATCGACGAAGTGGATGCCATGGGGCTCGGCGACGACACGCTGATTCTTTACTACTCCGACAACGGCACGGATCGGAAAGTCACCTCACGGATCAGTGGTATGGAGTTGCAAGGCGGGAAGAACCAAGTGACGCAAAATGGCATTCGCGTCCCACTCATCGCCCGGTGGACGGGAACCATTCAGCCGGGAAGCGAGACTTCACAACTCATTGATGCTTCGGACTTTTTGCCGACGTTTATGCATCTGGCGGGCGGGGATTTTACCGGGAACTGGCAGACTGATGGACTGAGTTTCGCGCCGACTTTGCGAGGAGACGAAGGCCCGGAGCGCGAATGGTGCTTCTTTTGGTATGATCCACGGCCTGGCTGGGACAAAGACCAGTTCACGCGCCATCATTCCTGTGGGTCCTGACCGAACGCTCGAAACCTACGACTTTTTCTTGGAAACGCCTGAACCGGATGAGATGGAATTGGACGCGATACGCTATCTCGA
>JBCCWV010000064.1:0-23964 GCA_039192745.1 Verrucomicrobiota bacterium
GTGGACGGGCTTGGAATTCCTGCAAAACTAGCGGTCCGTTTTGCAAATCACGATCACAGGAATCTGCGGCTTTGTCGGAAGCACGCTCGCGCGCGAGTTGGCCCGGAGTTTGCCTGAGGTGAACATCTCCGGCATCGACAACCTCAGTCGGCCGGGGAGCGAATGGAATCTCGGACAACTGCGGAAGGAAGGGTTTGAAATCGTTGAAGGGGATATTCGGCGAGCGGATGACCTGGCAAAATTGTCAAAGCCGGAATGGATCGTCGACGCCGCGGCGAATCCGAGCGTGCTTGCCGGAGTGGATGGCCAGTCGTCTTCGCGCGAAGTGCTCGATCACAATCTGGTCGGGACGATTGAGTTGCTTGAATGGGCGAAAGCAAACAGCGCCACCTTCACGCTCCTAAGCACAAGTCGCGTTTACGCCATCGATCCGCTGACAAAGCTCGAGCTTTCGGTGAAAGATGAGGCTTTCGCGTTTTCCGATGGTCCGACTGGAGTGACGTCGCGGGGGATCGACGAGTCGTTTTCGACGGACCCACCGCTCTCACTTTATGGATCGTCGAAGAAGGCCTCGGAACTTCTCGCGCTGGAATATGGTAGTGCGTTCGATTTCCCGGTCTGGATCAATCGCTGCGGGCTTATGGCGGGCGCTGGCCAGTTTGGGAAAGCCGACCAAGGTATCCTCGCCTTCTGGCTCCATCGCTATCACGCCCGACTGCCGCTGCAGTATATCGGGTTCGGCGGAACTGGTCATCAAGTGAGGGACGCGTTGCATCCGCGGGACTTGGTGGGTGTGTTAGTCCAGCAATTTGAAACAGGACTGCGCTGGGCACATCCCCGGACCTGTAATTTTTCCGGTGGTCAGGAAAATGCCATTTCTCTCCGGCGGTTGAGCGATTGGTGTGCGGATCGCTTCGGCAAACACGAGGTCCTCGCTTCCAAGGAAGAACGGCCATTCGACCTGCCTTGGGTCGTCCTCGATTCCTCCCGCGCGGAGAAACTCTGGGACTGGCGGCCGGCGACGAGTCTTGATGCGATGCTTGAAGAAATCGCCATTCACGCCGAAGAAAACCCGCACTGGCTTGAACTCTCCAGTCCGTCTTCGACCTGAACGCCACCTCCACAGATTCCGCATTGCCTGCACCCCTCGCGCTTTTTTCCGTGGTCATCCCGGCCCGCGACGAGGAGGAATCGTTGCCAACGACCCTCGACTTCATCCACTCGACGTTCGTCGCCAAGGAAGTGCCGCATGAGATCATCGTCGTCGATGATGGAAGCACTGACGACACCATCGGCGTTCTCAAGAATCTCGCAGAGAAGATTCCGACGCTTCGACCGGTGCAAAATCCGGGGCCGCATGGATTCGGCCGTGCGATCATTTACGGACTTGACCAGATGCGGGGCGATGCCGCCGTTATCATGATGGCGGACAATTCCGACGACGCGAATGATGCCGTGCGTTACTGGGAGTTGTTGAACGAGGGTTACGACGCCGTGTTTGGAAGTCGGTTCATCAAAGGCGGGAAGGTCGTCGATTATCCGAGGATCAAACTTTGGTTGAACCGCCTCGCCAATTTTTTCGTCCGCTGCCTTTTCGCTATTCGCCTCAACGACACGACGAACGCGTTCAAGGCTTATCGCAAGACCACCATTGACGGTTGCCGCCCGCTCATCTCGCCGCACTTCAACCTCACGGTGGAGTTGCCGCTCAAGTCCATCGTGCGCCAATACAGTTGGACCGTGATTCCCACAACTTGGCGCAACCGCCAAGCCGGAAAGCCGAAGCTCAAAATCAAGGAAATGGGCAGCCGCTATCTCTTCATCTGCCTCTACCTCTGGCTCGAAAAATACTTCAGCCGCGGCGACTACCAGAAGGAATCGAAGGAAGGCTGATCATTCTCCCGTGATTTCCGCGGGGTGCGCTGCGTTTTATTTCAATGCGCTCCGTTTGTTTCTTCACCTTGTGCCTCGTTTCCACGCTTCACGCTGATTCCTTTCACGTCGCTCCGGATGGAAAAGATGAAGCTGGAAGAGGTTCAAAATCAAAGCCTTGGGCCTCTCTTGCCTTTGCCTGTGAGCAAGTTCCAGAGGGTAAGCACGCCATTCATCTTGCACCCGGCGACTATCTCGCGACGCGCACCGCATATGCGAAAAGCGGGTTCACGATCATTGGTCGCAAGCAATACGGGAAGGATCGCACGCGCCTGATGGCGTCGAAAGACTGGCCTTTGGGAGACGCGCCGGTGGAAGGCAAGGCGGATGAATACCTGATCTCATTCGAGAAAGCCGAAAACGTCACGATCAAGAATCTCGCCTTTGTCTCGGACCCGGAGCATCGGATCAACGGCGCCATTCGCGCTTTTCGCAGCACAGGCGTCACGCTGAAGGAGCTTGCGATCGAGGAGTTTCGTTGGGCGGGAATTCACGCGGAGATCCTCACGGACCTAACAATTACCCATTGCCGCTTGCACAATGCGAGCACGGACCGCAGTCGGTATTGGGGCGGATTAATTCGGGCGAAGTATTTGAAGAACGCGGAGATCGCTCATTGCCGCATCACGTCCGACACCGGTGGCGGGTATGGTTACAAGGGCGGCGGTCACACGGGCATGCGCTTTCACCACAACTTCGTCGATGTCAAAGGTGGCTTCGCCTTCGAGTCGCCGCACGAAAATGAATTCGGTGTGGAAATCGATCACAACTACCTCACGAAATGCATGTCGATCCCGAAAGGCGTGCAGAGTCCGGATCCGAACCAACGCGGATTCGAGCACACCTTTCACATCCATCACAACTACCTGACTGACAGTTACACCATCGAAGGCCCACGCAACCACCTGCGTGTGAACAACAACTGGATCCGCATTGCCAAGCCGAACGGTCGCGTTTACACGCACCACGGCGGCACGAACGAAGGTCCGATCTGGTTCCATCACAACGTTGTTGAGAACGTCGATCGCAGCCTCATTTGGATGAACAACGGCATCGCCTCCGGCATCCACATTTACAACAACACGATCGTCTGCGCCGATGCCGGGCCGCGCACTGGGTTTGTTCTCGGAGTCGGTTCGGGAGAGAAGTTGGGCGAGGAAGGTTGGAGCTTTAAGAACAATGTCGTCGTCGCCGCGTGGAGCCAGGCGCGAAAGCTTTTCCGCGAAGAAAACGGGGTGCCGGAGAAAATCGACGCGACCCACAACCTACTCATCAATGTGACCAACCCTCCCGCCGAAAACCTTTCCGGCGTCGATCCCGGGTTCATGAAAACCGATGAAAAACCCACGCCGTTTTACCTACCCGCATCTCAAGAAAGCGCGGTCGTCGATCAGGGTATCGATGTCGGTTTCACTCATCACGGCGACGCCCCTGATCTTGGCGCCTTCGAGTTTGGAGTGGAGCCATGGAAGCTTGAAGGTATCCCCAAACCACGATGAGCCGTGATCGTCCTTTGGCCCGCGTTTTGCTCCTTGAAGCTTAAGTAAGTCAAACTTCCGCCCTTGTCTGATCGTCTGGCGATGACGGGCGAGGCACGGAATAAATCGGAAGTTTGTCGATGGCACAATCGCAGACAGATAGTACGTTTCTTTCCCCTCTTCCCTCGACATTAGCCTCATGAAACAATCGCCGGCTCCCGGCAGTTCCCAGTTGTTACACCGCGGCGACGCCGTCACGTTCCGGCTCGATCTTTCCGAATCGCGCGCTGGCACAGCTTGGTTGCGCACGACGATTGGCAACGCCCAAATCCGGCGAAAGGAGATTGTCGCCCACTTTGAACGCGACGAACCGTTGCGCGCCCGCGACTGGCGCGATCTCCCGATGACTCCGGAGAACAACGGCGAGTCCTTTTCGATCACCATTCCATTGACCGAAACAGGCAGGTTCGAGGCGAAAGTTTACTTCCTGGAAGAGGGATCGGAGGAACCGATTTGGCCGAATAACGAAGGCAACACCGTCATCCATGTCGCCGCTCCTTGGACGGTCAGTGGCAACGGCATCTACGCCGCTTTTCCCCGATTGTTCGGCGACTCCCCGGATCCACAAATCGAAGCCGCATCAGTCCAACTCGAGGAACTCGGCGGCAAAGTCATCCGTCCTTCCGGAACGCTTCGCGACGTCGAAAAGAAACTCGACCACATCATCGACGATCTCGGCTTTGGGATTCTTCTTCTCCTGCCCGTCTTTCCTGTTCCCACTTCTCGTGCACGGATGGGTCAGTTTGGAAGCCCGTTCGCGGGGGTTGATTTCTTTTCCATCGATCCGGCGCTTACGGAATTCGACCGCATCCACACTCCGCTCGCGCAATTCCTCGATCTTCTTGATGGCGTTCACCAGCGCGGCGCGCGGCTTTTTATGGACGTGCCGATCAATCACACCGGGTGGGCCTCGCAACTGCAGAGCCGTCATCCGGAGTGGTTCGTGCGCAAGGACGACGGGACCTTCGAATCGCCCGGCGTTTGGGATGTGCAGTGGATGGACCTTTTTCAACTCGACTACTCGAAGCGCGAGCTTTGGCTGCACATCGCCGAGGTCTTCCTCTTCTGGTGCCGCCAAGGGGTCGACGGTTTCCGCTGCGATGCTGGACACCTGCTGCCGATCGACGTCTGGGTTTACATCATCGCCAAGGTAAGATGCGAATTTCCCGACACGCTTTTCCTTCTCGAAGGTCTTGGAAGCACACCGGCGGTGAGCGCGGAAATGCGCGACATGGCGAACTTCGATTGGGATTACTCCGAGACTTTCCAGCAAGACGACCGTCGCCAGCTCGAGGAACACGTGCCGCGGAACGCCGACATCTCGAAGTCCGTCTGCCTCCTCATCGACTTTGCCGAGACGCACGACAATCCGCGCATGGCTGCCAAGGGCGAGCCCTTTGCGAAGATGCGCACCGCCCTCGCCGCGCTTTGTTCAACGACCGGCGGATGGGGCATCACGTGTGGCGTCGAATGGTTCGCCGACGAGAAAATCAATGTGCATCGGTGGACGTCGATGCGGTGGGGGAGCGAACGCAATCAAGTGGCGGAAATCGCGCGGATCAATGCCTTGCTTCGCACGCACCCCGCATTCCAAAAGAATGCCGATCAGCGTCTCGTTACCGTCGGTGACGGGAACGGAATTGCTCTGCTTCGCCGCGACTCGGAAGGCGGCAATGCCCTACTCGTTCTCATCAATCTCGATCCAGAGCGCAGCTGTAAGATTGAGTGGAGCACTGAGTCCGCTCCGGAATTCTGCGGCAACGGTGGGGCGTTCCGCGATCTCCTCACCGGCGAGGAAATGACATGGGAATCTTCGGAAACCGGAGGTCAGAAAACTCTAGAACCTGCTGCGGTTCATGCGGTTACGACTGCCCACGAAACACCGTCGTTGGAGCAGGCCGGGGAGGGGATTCCCGCTTCCAGACAACGCCTGAAGGCGCTCGCGACAGAAATTGGTCTCGGCACTGAGGACGAAGATTTGGAGAAGTTTCAAGCTGATCCTATCGCTTGTCTCGAAGCGGATACCGAGGGTGACTACCCTCAGATTTCCCGGTGGAGTTGGCCCCGCGACGTAAAGCGCGTGGCCTTGCTTCCTCCGGGCCATGACTTGGTCGTCACCGCGCCACATCCCTTTCGGCTTAAAATGGAATCGCCGTCCGGTGATATTATTGCGGCGGAACAAAGTCATGCTCTTCGCTCCGGCGATCACTTCACGATCCTCAATCGCAAGACCATCGAACCGGGAACGTTAAAGATCCATCTCACCGTATTTCCGCCAGGTTGGAAAGCGGAGCGTTCTTGCTCTGAAATTCGCGCGCTTTCGAAGTTTCATCGGAAAGCGCCGGTGTCCCTGTCGCTCGACCGCACGCAGGTCGCCGCGGATCACAGTCACTCCCTTTGCACGAATGGCCGCGGCGCGATGGCACAGGTGCGGGCTCGGTTTGGCGAAGTCCGAAGTCAATACGACTGCCTTCTTGGTGCCAACCTCGATCCGCATGTCCCCGTCGACCGCAAGGTAATGTTCACCCGCTGCCGTGCGTGGATCACGTGGCGCGGCAGGTCGCATGCTGTCAATATCGACACCCTCAAGAAGTTCACCGCGCGACCGGCTGGGGGAGCGACTTGGGATTTTGTCGTTCCGTTAGGAGGACAGTATGAAATCAAACTTCGCGTTCGATTTGAAATGAGACCGGATGCCAACGCGGTCGACCTGAGATTCATTCGTCTGGCCGACGACGGGGGTCCGAAGTCCGTGAAACTCATCCTCCGCCCCGACGTTGAGGATCGTGACAATCACCACAAGACCGGAGTTTGGGATGCCAAAGCGAAAACCGTGAAGCGTGGCTTCCGTTTTCCTGCGGGCAGTTCGCATCCGGTCGAGATTTACACGTCTCGCGGGGAATTCGTCGAACAACCGGAGTGGCAGGAGGACATTCACCACCCGGCGGAAGGCGAGCGCGGTCTCGATGACCGCTCAAACCTCTTCAGCCCCGGCTATTTCGAGGCGGCGCTCACTTCCAGCAAGTCGTTGACACTCAAAGCGCGGGTTGCCGGCGGGAAAGGCGCTCCCAAGCGAAAATCCCGAGGCCCGAAGAAGGCAACACTCGGCGAACTGGCGCGGCTTCGTCTCGACGACTTCATCGTCGCCCGCGACGACTCTCTCACCGTGATCGCCGGCTACCCGTGGTTCCTCGACTGGGGGCGCGACACGCTCATCTTTCTGCGAGGCGTGATCGCGGCGGGCCGTTTCGACGAGGCGATCCGGATCCTGGAAACTTTCGCCCGTTTCGAGGATCGCGGGACTCTGCCCAACATGATTCGCGGCGGTGATGCATCGGATCGCGACACGAGTGACGCGCCACTCTGGTTCATCGTCGCCTGCGCCGACCTCGCTGATGCCCATCCACGAATCGCGCACCGGTTCCTCGAGTCCGAATGCAATGGTCGGACGGTCATCGAAATCATTCAGTCCATCGTCACACACTACAAAGACGGCACGCCGAACGGGATTCGCATGGATCCTGAAAGCGGACTTATCTACAGCCCACCGCACTTCACCTGGATGGATACCAATTATCCGCCGGGAACACCGCGCGCCGGGTACCCAATCGAGATTCAAGCCATGTGGGTAGCGGCATTGAACTTCATGCACGACCTTGAACCAGAAGGTCCGTGGAATTCTCTGGCGGAAAAAGCGCGCGAATCCATTCTGCGATTCTTCGCGTCCGATGAACGCCAATTTCTCTCCGATTGCCTGCATGCCGCGCCCGGTGAATCGGCGGCGCAGGCCGTGCCCGACGACCACCTGCGTTCAAACCAGCTCTTTGCCATCACCCTGAAGGCCGTGACCGACGCGGAGATTGGGAAGAAAGTGGTGCGTGCCTGTGAGGAGTTGCTCGTCCCCGGTGCCATCCGCAGCCTCGCCGACCGACCCGTGAAATTTGGCCTGCCCTATAACAAGGATGGCCACACTTTGAACGATCCTCACTGGCCCTACTGGGGGCGCTACAGCGGACCGGAGGATTACACGCGCAAGCCCGCTTATCACAACGGCACGGCTTGGACGTGGACCTTTCCTTCTTATTCGGAAGCTCTTTATCTCGTTCACCGTTCGACCGCCAACGAGGCCGCGCTGGCCATTCTCGGAACCAGCGAAGAACTCTTCAAAACCGGAAGTATCGGGCAAATCCCGGAGATCCTCGATGGCGATGCGCCGCACGCGCAGAAAGGATGCGGCGCACAGGCTTGGGGTGTTTCGGAGTTGTACCGAGTCTTGAAATTGCTCGGCGGTTGTTGAGCGGCGCCCCTCGATTCAACTCTCCTTTTTCTTTTCCAATCGCCTGAGGAAAAGGTCCAAGAGGAATCCCAGCGCCGTCCCGACGAACATCCCGACAAGCGCATCGCCGAAGACCGTCATGCCCATGGCGAGTCCCACGCACATCCCCGTCATGACAAACGCGTCCATTCTCGACACCTCCTGATCGCAAATCTTGTCGCCGGGTTCGTCGTCGAGAATGGGCTCCGGCATCATCCAAGAGAGATAGGCAATCGGCAAAAGCAGCACGAAAAAGAGCGCTCCAAAAAGGATGGCCAGCCAGTGATCATCCACCGTTGGCATCCAAAAGGAGGACGGATTCGCGTCGCGAGCCATGTCCGCGCCAAGGACGAGATACATGAGCCCCGCCAAAACGAGCATGGAGAAAACCTTGTAGGCAAAAGACTGTGCCCGGCGGCGCAAATCCAGTTCCAGTTCATCGAGACGACAGTCCTTGTCCACGAACCTCAGGATGTGCGGAAGGAACGCGACGCGTTGCACATACGACGGCAAGAGATAGAAAAATGAAAATGCAGCGATGGCGAGAAAAATACCGCCGACAAACTCGAGGTGACGGGGCAACGCGATGAGCAACACGCCGCCGATGGGATAGGCGAGCAACGCCACTGTGGATGCGATGCGCAATCCCATTCGATTCGCATAAAGCGTTTTCAGTTTTTCGGTAATAGCACTCATTTCGAACTCCTTTCTTGTTCTTCCTGACGGCGTGTGATCTCTGCGATCGAGGCGAAGGGTTTGAGCGAAAACAGCCCCTCGACCGGCACGTCGAAAAAGCCCGCGAGCTTCAACGCCAATTCCAAAGACGCGTTGAAATCGCCCCGCTCGAGATACCCGATCGTCTGGAAATTCACGTTGACGGCCTTCGCGAGTTCTTTCCGCGAGAGGCCGCGCTCGGCCCGAAAGAGAGCGATTCGGTTGTGAATCTCCGTTGCCATCTGTTATTTAGACTATTCATAATGTTGTATATATACAACGAAAAATTGTATCTAAGGTATAACTTGCTCAGGTTCAAGTCGTTCAAGCTCACCACGTCTCGAGCCTGACGCGGGAAAATGAACCCTTCCTTGGGTCGGATCATACTATCGTCATGTAGGAAGGGTTAATTGCCTCAAAGCGCAGAACCGCCATTCCCACCCGGCCGACTATGAAAACACCCGCCCGCATCGCCACTGGCCTCCTTACCATCTATTTCTTTTTTCCTTCGATCTCGTCAGCTCATGAAATCGGAGTAGAACATGGCGATACCCACTTCGTTCAAGCGGAACGAAAACGAGCTGGTGGAAAAGGCGGCAAAGGTGGAGGTGGCAAGGGCGGCGGACCGCGCATTCAGAAACCAAAAATCGAAGACACCGTCCGCGCAAACATTTACGCCGACAATTGGTTCGTTCTTTACATCAACGGTCGCATTGCCGCCGTCGATTCCATTGCCTTCATTCCGCACAACGTCATTTCTGTCGATCTCTTGCCCGAGTATCCGATGACCATCGCCGTCATGGCCCGCGACAACGCAGATCCGGAAACAGGCATGGAATACAACAGCACGAATATCGGCGACGGCGGCTTCATTCTCAAGTTTGCCGACGGCACCGTCACGAGCGCGGCATGGAAAGCGAAGAACTTTTTCCACGGACCGACCAATGGCGACAAGACCAATCCCATGGTGAAAACCGAACCTATCCCCGACGATTGGTTCGCCATCGATTTCGATGACAGCGATTGGAGCAACGCGACGGAATACACCGAAGAAGGCATCAAGCCTAAGCAACCGTTTTACGAGAACGACTTCGAAGGCGCGAAGTGGATTTGGAGCGAAAGCCTCGAACTCGACAACACCGTCATCTTTCGTCACCGCGTCGAGTCCCCGCCCAATGGCACCGCGCTTCCGCCTGACTGGCCGCGCGGCCACATTGTGCCCTCCGCCACCGACGCGCCGGTCGTGAAGGACGCATCGCTTAAACTCAAGTCCGCTCACGCCACGCTTGCCTCGCCCGAGATCTTCTACATCAGCACCGAAGCACCGGTGAAGGAGACGGTATCCAGCGGCGACTGGAAAAATGCACCTCCTACGGCTTTGGCTTTCAGAGCTTTCCAGAAAACCGACGTGAGCGTCCGGTGGGACGATCAGTTTGCCTATATTGAAGCAAACGCCTTTCCTGATCACAAAATGATGACCGGCATCACCGCGTGGAATCAGCAGGTACCGCTGCCGCAGGATTACTCCGGCGAGAACGCGTGGCGACTTCCCCTGCAACCTCAGCCCGCTGAGAATCGGGTCTCCGCGAAAGAGAGTTTGTTCAAGGGTGCCATCGCCGTCGCGCTCAATGGCGTGCCCATTTTCAATCCCATCAAACAGGACGGCCGCACCGATACCTACCTCGCCGGGGAGTTGGACGAATTCGGCGGTCACGCCGGGCGGGCCGACGACTATCATTACCACATTGCGCCATGGCACTTGCAGGAAGTGGTCGGCGATTCGGCGCCCATCGCCTTTGCGCTCGACGGCTATGCGCTCTTCGGAACCAAGGAAGCCGATGGTTCCGCCGTCGATGTCGAGTCACTGGATGAGTTCAACGGTCATCAGCATGGCGATGGACCTTATCATTACCACGCCTCCAGAGAATACCCATACATCAACGGCGGGTTTCACGGCGAGGTTGCGTTGCGTGACGGACAAGTAGCAGTGCAGCCACGCGCCCAAGGCGTGCGGCCCTACACCCAACCTCTTCGCGGCGCGAAGATCACCGGTTTCGAGCGGACCTCGCCGGAGAACTATTCGCTCGCTTATAAATTGGACGGGCGCGTTCATTATATCCGCGTGGAAACCCAGGAAGACGGTGGCGCGAAATTCGAATTCCTCGACCCGGACGGCGAAACTCAAAGCGAGACTTACACCCGTCGTGCGAGAGGCGACCGCGAAGGGAGATCCCGTGGTGGCGGCGAGGGCAAACCGCGTCGAAAAGGCAAAGGCGAACGAAGAGACGATCGCCCTCCGCGGAACTAAATTGAATCGCCGATCGCTATGAAACCTCGAACTTTCAACCGCCTGCAGGCCCCGCTCCCGCTGCTGGCGTCCTTCTTTTTGGCGAGCCAGCTTTCCGCGGCCGAAAAGCCCAATTTCATCCTCCTACTTTCCGACGATCAGTCGTGGAACGGGCTTTCGGTCGCCATGCACCCGGACATCGCGTGGTCAAAAAGCAATGTCTTCGACACTCCGAACCTCGAGAGATTTGCCGCCCAAGGCATGCGATTCAGCGCGGCCTATTCGCCCTCGGGGGTGTGTTCGCCGACGCGCATCAGCCTGCAAACCGGCATTAGTCCCGGCCAACTTCGGTTCACCAAGGCCGCTCCGGTTGCGACGGCGAGCGACGGTTTAAAACTCATCCCACCCGTCAGCCGTAAGCAAATCGACGAAGACGAAACGACGATCGCCGAACTCCTGAAGACTGCCGGTTACGCCACCGCACACTACGGCAAATGGCACCTCGCGAACGGCGGCCCGGAAGCGCACGGCTATGACGAGAGCGACGGCAACACGGGGAACAATGACGCCTACCGCCACTCCGGTGACAACCCGGCTGATGTTTACGGCATGGGTCGGCGCGCTTCGGCTTTCATGGAAAAATGCGATGCGGCTGGTTTGCCCTTTTTCGTGCAGATGTCCTACTATCCGCTTCATGCTCCGGAGAACGCCTCGCCGGAAGCCGTCGAACATTTTCAAAACAGAAATTCCCGCGCCGGCAGCCGCGCACCCATCGCGTGGGACCTCGACCAGGGAGTGGGGTTTTTGTTAGAAGAGATTGAGCGCCTCGGGCTCGCCGAATCGACCTACATCATTTACATGGGCGACAACGGCGGTGGCGGAGGGGGCGATAAAGGTTCGCGGCGAAGAGGCGGCGCTGCGTCCGCCGGACTAAAAGGGGGTAAAGGATCGTCCTGGGAAGGCGGCATTCGTGTCCCATTCATCCTGCGCGGCCCCGGCGTTCCAGAAAACAGCTGGTGCCACGAACGCATTGTCGGCTTCGACCTGCTACCCACGTTTTGCCAAATGGCAGGCGTCACCCGCCGACTCCCCGACGAGGTCGAAGGCGGTGATATTTCCCATCTGTTCACCGGCGAAAGCGGTCCCGTGAAAAGGCCGCGCGAGGAACTCGTCTTCCACTTCCCGCATTACCAAAACGGAGGTCCACACACCGCGATCTTTCTCGGCGATTACAAACTCATCCGTTTCTTCGAAGACGACTCGACCAAGCTCTTCGATATCTCGAAGGACCTCTCCGAAAACAACGACCTTTCTTCCCGCGAACCCGAGAAAGCCAAGCAACTCAACGATCGCCTCACCGCCTATCTGGAAGACATCGACGCCGCGCTACCACGACCGAATCCTGATCACGTTCCCGGTTCGGTATACGTGGAGAAGAAGGGTGGCAAAGGAGGCGGGAAGGGAGGCGAGAAAGGTAAAGGTCGAAAGGGTGAGCGACGCAATTCGAGTTAAGGCTGCGGAGAAGGTTGAAACGATTTTCGGACACGCACGATTGCTTCAAGAAAATCGCGTGGCGCGTGGTGATGGCTTACGGACGCGCACCATTGTTTCAAGAAGTCGCGTGGCGCGCTGTGATGCCTACCTGAAGGCCTGAAAGGCCGCCCGCGCAAAGCACAGGGCCTCAGCCCTGTGAACTCGAAACAGAGTCCGCGACCTGTAAGGTCGCACCCGGCGGAAAGCCGGAGAAGAATCGCGAGCGGACTTTCAGCCCGCGAAATCCGTTGACCAATACACAGGGCTGAAGCCCTGTGCTTTGTGTGCTTGCCCTTTCAGGGCATTTCGAAGGAATCGCCACCGTCGAGTGATTCGCTTTCAGCCCTGCCAGTAGCCGATGAAGATAGAATCTTAGAAGTCGTAGTGTATCTCAAGGCATGAGCGTGATTACTCTTGAGACAGAAATTCATGCCCCCGCGGAAAGGGTTTTCGATCTCGCGAGAAGCATCGACGCCCACACGGCAAGCACGAGTAAGACCGGAGAGCGTGCGGTAGCAGGTCGGACCTCGGGATTGATTGAGTTGGGAGAGACGGTGACTTGGGAAGCGACACACTTTGGTGTGAAGCAGCGGCTATCGGTGGAGATCACCGAACTTGATCGGCCGAAGAGGTTTAGAGATCGAATGATTAACGGTGCCTTTGCTCACATGGACCACGTCCACCTCTTCGAACCGACTTCCAGCGGAACCCGCATGAAAGACGAGTTTCAGTTTTCGGCGCCCTTGGGGATCTTCGGAAGGATCGCAGAAAAACTCTTTCTCACGGGCTACATGAGAAATTTTCTCTGCGAGCGAAACGCTATCTTGAAAAGAATGGCGGAATCCGACGAGTGGCGGGAGTTTTTACCCGAGGTAAACGGCTACTAACGAGTGGTATTTCTATCAGTGCCGCCGCTAAAAAGGCATCGGGAGCTGCAGAAACTCCATGCCTTTACCAATGCATGCCGCGCCCACTTGAAACACGCCGGCAAAGGCCACGCCGATCTGCGCGGCGGCGGCTCCGGCGAGTGCGAATTGGCCGAGCGCTAAGGGAGAGATGGCGAGCTGCCCGATGGAAGCGACCCCACCAAACGCCGCTTGCCCAATGGCGATCCACCCGCGTGAAACTTGTCCAATGGCGATGACGCCTTTTGCGAATTGTCCGACCGCGATGAATCCGTGCGCTGCCTCCATCCGTCCGGTCTCAGGATTGCGGCCCATCTTATACTGATACCACGGTAGCCCGAAGACCCGACGGTGGCTCGTGTATTCGCGGTAGAGCCTCCCGTTGGCATACATGAATTCCCGCCACGTTCCTTTCGCGGTTTGCGTGACTTTGAACTCCGGGTTTTCCAGAAGGAGGTTGTTCGCTGTCATGATAGGAATTTTAGCGAACTGCCATTGGTTCGGCAATTCCAACGAATCCTCTCGTTTGTAATCGTGTTCCCGAGATTCATTGTGTTCGAATAAGCGCCTGAATTTGGAGGAAACGGTCTGTTCCTATCGAGCTGGTTGAAAGCGGACCGCGGATGTCCACATCCGCATCGAAATCCCTGACCGAAGGGAAGCATCTTACAACGTGTGTACCCTGCTATGGAAGTGCGGCGCGATGCGCCGGATGGGATCAAGCGGACGGTGGACGTCCGCGGTCCGCAGTTTGTGAGGCACACTCCATTTCTTGATGTGAAGCCACCCCGAGAGCAGGATGCTCTCGCCACGCTTATCCAAACAAGTTCATCTGCGGCGAAGCACTTTCCGGCTTTGTTTCCTCTCGCTTCGGCTTTTTCTTTTTTGTAGCGGAAGGCTTCGCGGCGTTGGTCTCGAGGTGATTGAGAATATCCTTCGCGCGGTCGAGAACTTCTTTCGGAAGACCGGCAAGCCTGGCGACTTGGATCCCGTAACTCTTGTCCGCCGCACCGGGGATGATCTTGCGCAGGAAAATAATTCGATCGTTCCATTCGCGCACGGCGACGTTCCAGTTCTCCACTGTCGGTCGGCTTTTCGCGAGCGCGGTGAGCTCGTGGTAATGCGTCGCAAAAAGTGTGCGACAACCGATGCGGTCGTGAAGGTGTTCGGCGACGCTCCAGGCGATACTCAAACCATCAAAGGTTGCCGTTCCGCGACCGATTTCGTCGAGAATGACAAGACTGCGGTCGGTTGCATTGTTCACGATGGCGGCGGTTTCATGCATCTCGACCATGAAGGTTGATTGCCCGCGCGAAATGTCGTCGCTCGCCCCGACCCGCGTGAAGATGCGATCAACAATCCCGATTTCCGCACTCGCCGCCGGAACGAAACTACCCGTTTGCGCCATGAGCGTGATGAGCGCGACCTGGCGGATATAGGTGCTTTTACCCGCCATGTTTGGACCGGTGAGGAGGACAAGCCGCGTCCGGTCGGAGTCGAGCATGGCATCGTTGGGCACGAATTTCTCGTCAGTAACACTTTGATCAAGAACAGGATGGCGACCCTCCTTGATGGCGATGCGATTCCCTTCATTCAAAATCGGTCGGCAGTAGTGATAAAGCCGCGCCGTTTCCGCGAGCCCGCAGAGAACGTCGAGCGTGGCCACAGCGTCAGCCGTCCGTTGAAGCTCGCTGAGTTCGGCAATAACGGTCTCACGCAGATTGAGAAACTCCTCGTACTCGAGTTGCCGCGCGCGTTCGTCGGCGCCGAGGATCTTGTTTTCCACCTCCTTCAACTCCGGCGTGATGAACCGTTCGGCATTGGTTGTCGTTTGCTTGCGTGTGTAGTCGTCGGGAACAGCGTCGAGATTCGACTTCGTCACTTCAATGAAATACCCGAAGACGTTGTTGAACTTCACCTTCAGCGACTTGATGCCCGTGCGCTCGGCTTCGCGTTGCTGAAGTTCGGCGATCCATTGCTTGCCGTCGCGGGAGGCGGAACGCAATTCATCGAGTTCGGATCGGAACCCATCGCGAAAGATGCCACCTTCTTTTAGCGCTGCGGGCGGTTCGTCAACGATCGCGGCATCCAGCGCTTGCACGAGCTCGGGGAATTCCGAGAGATTGGCCACCAGCGATATCAACGCCAGCTTATCCGCGTCGGCCACGCGACCGGGTCCTTCGTCGCCGAGGAGCGGAACGTCGACACCGCCCAGCGCTCCCAAGTGCGCGTTCAAGTTGGGCAATTCCGCGAGCGACACCGTCAGGGCCTGCAAGTCCCGCGCATTGCCCGCGCCTTGGCTCAGTCGTCCGAGAATGCGTTCGATGTCGCGCACTGCGGTCAGCGACTCGCGGATCTTGGCGAGCAAAAACGGCTCGTCGAGAAAGGCGGCGATCATCTCCTGCCGCGCTTCCAGTGTCGCGATGTCGCGTAGCGGATGAAGGATCCATTGGCGTAACTTCCTCGCGCCCATGGGCGTGCTCGTGCGGTCCATCGCGGCAAGAAGGCTGTGCTTTGCCCCTGCGCGACTCGTCACAAGGTCGAGGTTTTCCTGGCTCGCGGCATCGAGAAGGACGAATTGGTCGGTTTGCCAGGATTGGAGGCGCTTCAAATGATCGACGCTTCGTCGCATTTGGTAGCGGATGTAATGAAGGATCGCACCCGCCGCACAAACCCCGGCGTGCATCTCCCCACAGCCGAATCCGTCCAGCGACTGCACGCCGAAGTGCTCAAGCAATAGGTGCTCTGCCGGCTCATGAAGAAAGGCATAGGAATCATAACTCTGGGCCGCGCGATAACTGCCGAAAGGACTTTCCTGATCCTCACTGAACAACAATTCCGAAGGCTGGAGCCGTTTCAATTCATCTTCGAGCGCCTCTTCGTCCGGCAACTCCGTGACCTTGAACTCGCCAGTCGTGTGATCGATGATAGCCAAGCCGAAGCAACGCTTCGCGGAGAAGACCGCCGCAATAAAATTCGGTCGGTCCTGGTCGAGCAGGTTCAGATCGTTGACAGTTCCCGCACTAATGATCTGCGTCACTTCGCGCTCGACAATTTTTCCGGGCACAGGATCGGTCGTTTGCTCGGCGATGGCCACGCGCTTGCCCGCTTTGATCAGTTTCCCAATGTATCCCTCCGCCGCGTGGTGCGGCACCCCGCACATCGACATGCCGTTGCGTTTCGTCAGCGCCACGTCGAGCAACCCCGCGGCCTCCTTCGCATCTTCGAGGAACAACTCGTAGAAATCGCCGAGCCGGAAAAAGAGTAGCACGTCCTCCGGAAGCGTTTTCCGGATGGAGTGATACTGCTTCATCATCGGCGTCATCCCGCCGCTGCCGCCAGACTTGGCCATTCCTCAGAGTAGGGAGAGCCCCAGTGAGGGCAAGACAGGAAAAACGGGAGGTTCCGGGCTTGAAATTAACAGCTAGATGAATAAGCTAGCTGTATGAGTGCGATTGAAATTGGTTCATTCGAGGCCAAGAACCGTTTGTCGGAACTCCTTGCCCAGGCCGAGCGAGGCCAAAAGATCGTCATCACCCGCCGGGGAAAACGCGTGGCGATGTTGGGACCGCTTGAAGACGAGGAAGCGCCGGAGGAGAAAAGGTCGCTGGTGGAACTTTGCCGGGAATTCAGAAAGCATGTTAAACCCGGGCCGGAAACGATTAAGGAAATGATCGAAGAGGGTCGAAGATAAAAATTCGGATAAGAATATGCAGGTCGTCATCGATGCGTCGTATTCCGGAGCATGGTTCATTCCGGATGAGAGAACCGAGGAAGCGGATGAAATTTCTTTACGGATTGAGAAGGAAGAGATCGAGTTTTGCTGTCCTTCACTTTGGGATTTTGAGATGATGAACTTGCTCCTTATTTCCGTCCGGCGCGGAAGAGTTGCCGAAGAGAACCTTCAATGGGGAATAGGTCTCCTTCATTCCATCAAAAAGACCAGCTTTGATGCTTCTTCAGAAGCCGCGAAGCTTCGGCTCGCTGACTTTGGGCAACGTTTCCAGCTCACCGCCTATGACGCCGCTTATCTTGAATTGGCAGATCGATTTAACGTTCCACTTTTCACGAAAGATAACAAACTGGCAGCGGCTGGTGAACTGCTGGGCTTGCCAACTCTTGATTGACCAGTTTTGGACATGAGAAAGCGCCAGATCATAGCCGCTCTCCTCGCCGTGATCTTTGCCATTCTTTTTGGCGTCAATCTCCTCGGGTGGAATCTTTATCTATACACGGATTTGGGAGACAAAGAACTCGTGACCGCCGTCTCAGGCGGACTATTTCATAACGCCATAAACCGGGACTCGATAGTCGGCGAGTTCTATTCAACTGAGGGTAAGACCTTTGATCCATCACTTTTACTTCCTGATACCAAAATAATCACAGACCGTGGACCATTCGTCTGTTTCGCGACTCGAACGGGCATGGACAATCCATTCGCATTTCGATATTTCGGACTTCGTAGAGATCACGATTACCGCGGATTCGAATTCCCATGGCTCCTCTTCGGCCTCATCCCCACGATTCTCCTTTTCTCTGGCCTCAAGAGACATAGATCCCCAAAAGACGATCAAGTCACCTAGTGCACCGAACGAGTCAAACGTAGTGGGTCAGCGAAATCGTGCCGGAGGCTAACTTTGAGATGCCTTGTAAAGGCATACGCACAAAGCGCAGGGCTTTAGCCCTGTGAACAATGATGGAATCTACTGCGGCCTGTAAGGTCGCTCGCGCAGCAGAGATGAAGAGGACGTGCGGGCGGACTTTCAGCCCGCTCAGGTACCGGATAACTACACAGGGCTGAAGCCCTGCGCCTTTTGCAGCCGACCTTTCAGGTCGGTGAAGAGGAAAGCTTTGAACCCAAAAAACGTGCCAGCTGTTCCCAAACCGTGCTACCGGGAGACAATCTCCGCGAACACATACCGTTTTTCCCGCACTTCGACGTTCGGCGGAATCCCTTCGCGCTCAAACCAGTCATATCCTCCGCGAAGATTCTTCCAAAACGAAAGCCACTCATTGCTCGCTTCTCGGGCGAGCCGGTCGTCGGTGATGCGAAACGGGAAGCTGTGAATCCGCACAATCGACTGGCCGTTCTGCAGTGCCGCTTCGACCAACCCGTATATTTCTTCGATCCCCGGATCGGTCATGGCAAAGCAACCAAGGGAGACGCAGTTTCCATGGACCATGATGTAGCTTCCCGTGCGGCCGTGGGCCCGGTCGTAGGCGTTCGGATAGCCGATGTCAAAAGACAAGTGGTAGGCACTGTTGGGATTGAGACGACCGAGATTGGTGAAGTAAAAACCCTCCGGTGCCTGGCGGTCACCTTCGGCAAGCTTCGGACCGAGACTGCCTGACCAGGTGCAAATGGGGTAAGTCTTGACGAGTTCATAGCGGTCTTGAGACCCGTGGCGACGCATCCAGATCTCCAACTCCGACTCTTCTTTGAAAATCCTGACAAAGACCTCATCTCCCTCGGCCAATCCCAATTCTAAAAGTCGCTCTGATAGCGGCACTTGGACTTCTTTCGAGTGCCGTTCGGCTTCCTGCACGATGGCGTGGATATAGGAACGGAAATCGAAAGAAAAAGAAAAAGCCACGGCAGCGACAACAACAATCGCCAACGCTCCGACGAATATTCTCAGTTGAATCACCATGGAGAATTAACGGTAGTCTACCACGAACCTGTCATCCTTTGCGGAACTGAGGGCAGTCATCCGACTACGCGTCTCACCGCGTCCTGCCATCCTTCCAAGAGTTGGGAGCGGACGTCATCGGTCATCGCCGGCTTGAAGATGGCATCGCTTTTCCACGTTGCGGCGGCAGTTTCGAGGTCGGGATAAATGCCTGCACCGAGTCCGGCGAGAAAGGCTGCGCCCATGGCTGTGGTTTCCACATTCGTCGGTCGTTCCACGGGAATTCCTAACATATCTGCTAAAAACTGCATGAGCCAATCATTCTTCGCCGCGCCGCCATCGACGCGAATCGTTGTCGGTGCGATCCCGTCCCGTGCCATGGCTTCGAAAAGATCGTGGGTCTGGTAGGTTAACGATTCGAGGGTCGCACGTGCAAGCTCCGCCGGTCCCGTTTCACGCGTTATGCCGAAAATCGCCCCGCGTGCATCCGCATCCCAGTGCGGGGCGCCGAGTCCGGTGAAGGCTGGCACGAGATAGACGCCGCGATTGTCTGGAAGTGACTTCGCGAGGTCTTCGGTCTCCGCTGAACTCTGAACCACACCCAGCGAGTCCCGCAACCATTGTACGGCGGCGCCCGCGATGAAAATCGATCCTTCCAGCGCGAAAGTCGGTTTCCCGTTGAGCCGGTAGGCCATCGTGGTGAGCAACTTATGCTCCGATTTCAGAAGCTGGTCTCCGGTGTTCGTCAGCGCGAAACAACCGGTTCCGTAGGTGCTCTTCGTCATTCCGGTTGTGAAACAGGCTTGGCCGACGAGGGCGGCCTGCTGGTCTCCGGCGACCCCGTGAATGGGAATCTCCGACCCGAGCAGCTCCTTCTTTGTCACGCCAAAATCATCGGCGCTATTCTTCACTTCCGGAAGAACCGAGCGCGGAACGCTGAACAACTCTAACATGTCCTCATCCCAATCCTGCTTTTCCAAATCGAAAAGCAACGTCCGGCTCGCATTCGTCGCATCGGTCGCATGCACTTTACCGCCGGTCAGTCGCCAGATGAGGAACGTGTCGATAGTTCCGAAAGCCAGTTCGCCGTTCTTCGCCCTAGCCCGCGCGCCGTCGACGTTGTCGAGCAGCCACGTAATTTTCGTTCCCGAAAAATAGGGATCCAACAACAGCCCTGTCTTCGCCGTCACTGTTGCGAGGTGTCCGCCATCGCGCAAACCCTGACAAACCCCCGCCGTCCTTCGGTCCTGCCAAACGATGGCGTTGGCGATAGGCTCTCCCGTTGCGCGGTCCCACATCACGGCAGTCTCCCGCTGATTGGTAATTCCTAACGCAACGACATCGCCGACCTTTTCCACGACCTCACGGGTCACCTCGACCGTTGTTGACCAGATTTCTTCCGCATCGTGCTCGACCCATCCCGGCTTCGGAAAGATCTGGCGAAACTCCTTTTGCGCGGTGGCGAGAATGGCGCCCGCCTCACTGAAGATGATCGCCCGCGAGCTTGTCGTGCCTTGGTCGATGGCCAGCAGATTCCGCATTCTGCAAGAAAGGCTCGCTCACCAATCCTGCAAGGGGCCCCAATTTATAAGAAATCTATGATATTTCGCATAACTTAATAAAAATCCTTGATTTCGCCGATTTAGTGTGTGAAATTTATTAAATTTATACCCCATGAGTCTTAAACACCTCGTAGCGGCGACGATTTCTCTATCCGTGGGCTCCTTCGCCCATGCAGCCAACCTCACTTTCGAACAACTGATCACCATTCCCACGGCGATCGGGGAAGTCCCGGGCGTAGACGCCACCCCTCTCGGCATCGCCTTTGGTGGCGGGAACTTGAACTTTGTCGCGCGTCCTGAGTCAGAACCGGAACAGCTCCATCGCATTACCCCGGACGGAGCCTATGTCAGTTCGACCATTATTCCCCAGACTTCCGACCTGGACATCGAGGGACTGACCTTTCTGCCAAACGGAAACCTTATCCTAGCGAACAATGACACGAGTCGTCGAAGGGTCACTGAAGTTGATCCCATCACACTGAACCCGATCACGAATGGCATCGACTTTGACCCGAACTCGGCCTTTCAAGAATTCTTGGGGAACCCTATCGCCATGGACGCAGTGGGAATTACATATCACGCTGATCGCAATACGTTGTTCGTGGCCTCTTCAAGTGACCAGGAGATCATCGAATTTGATCTTGACGGGAATTCTCTAGGGTCCTTTTTCACAACTGACATTAACGCCGGATTTCTTGGTCCGCAGGGTATCGTTTTCGATTCGGTGACGGGAAATCTCTTCATTGCTGACTCAGAGTTTGGAGCGGTTTATGAAACCACGGTGGACGGCACGTTGATCAACACGACCAATGTCGAAGCGCTATCGGGACGTCAGTTTCCGTCCGGTCTCGCATTGGACAGCGCCACGCGCACGCTCTACGTCGCCTTTGGCGAAACCCTTCCCGAGGACACGATCGGAGTCTTCACACTGACCAATCCGATTCCCGAGCCGACCTCGGCCGTCTTCTCCCTCTTCGCCGTCGGCGCCCTGCTCCTTCGCCGTCGCCGCTTGGCCTGAAGCAAAACTCCCTTAGGCACCTTGCCTTTCCCGAGGCCCGCGACTTCTGATTGACCGGAAGCGCGGGCCTTTTACTTTCGGGGCCGCCCATGAACATCCACGAATATCAAGCCAAGGAACTCTTCGAAAAATTCGGCGTCCCCTCGCCAGCCGGGAAGGTCGCCGGGACCGCCGAGGAGGCCAAGGCAGCTGCTGAGGAAATCGGGGGCGAACAACTCGTCGTCAAAGCGCAGGTTCACGCTGGTGGTCGCGGGAAGGGGACTTTCAAAAACGGTTTTCAGGGTGGCGTCCACCTCTGCCACAGCACGGACGAAATTGCGGAGAAGGCCGAAAAAATGCTTGGCGAAACCCTCGTCACGCACCAGACCGGCGAAGAAGGCAAACTCGTGCGCAAGGTCATGGTCGCCGAAGCTGTCGACATCGCCCACGAATACTATCTGGCCATTCTCATGGACCGAGAAGGGAGCTGTCCGGTCATCGTCGCCAGCACGGAGGGCGGCGTGAACATCGAAGACGTGGCCGCGGAGACGCCGGAGAAAATCCTCCGCGAAAAGATTCACCCTCTCCTCGGACTGCAAGGCTACGAAGTCCGAAAGATGGCCGCAGGCCTCGGCTTGGAGGGCGACGAGGCGAAGCAATTTGGGAAGTTGTTAGGCTCGCTCTACAAACTCTTCATCGCTTGCGATTGCTCGATGGTCGAGATCAACCCGCTCGTCCGCACACCCGATGGCCGAATCCTCGCGCTCGATGCGAAATTTAATTTTGACGACAACGCTCTCTACCGTCAAAAGGACGTCGCCGCCATGCACGACCCGTCGGAGGAAGATCCCCGCGAAGTCGCGGCCGCGGAATACGACCTGAATTATATCGGCCTCGACGGCAACATTGCCTGCCTCGTCAACGGCGCCGGTCTCGCCATGTCGACGATGGACATCATCAAGCACTACGGCGGCGAACCCGCCAATTTCCTCGACGTCGGCGGTGGCGCGAGTCAGGAACAAGTCGCGGCGGCCTTCAAAATCATCGTCGGCGACCCGAATGTGAAGGCCATCCTCATCAACATCTTCGGCGGCATCATGGACTGCGACGTCATCGCCAACGGCGTCGTCGCCGCGAGCAAGGAAGTCGGTCTCGATCTCCCCTTGGTCGTCCGCCTCGAGGGCAACAACGTCGAAGCCGGCAAAGCCACCCTCGCCGCCTCCGGCCTCAACCTCGTCACCGGCGAGGACCTAGGCGATGCTGCACAAAAAGTCGTCGCGGCCTTGGCGGCTTAGGGTTCTCGATTCTTTTTGGAAACCACGAAAGGACGCGAAAAGGCGCGAAATTTTTTTGATGATGAGGGGCGGTGCGACTGAATTTTCGCGCCCTTTCGCGCCTTTCTTGGTTATCCTTCGCCGTGAGCAACACCCCACCCAGTTTCACCCTCCGCTTCAGCCGCCGGTATGCGATGGCGCACCGGTTGACGAGCGGGGCGGCACCGAATTGTTCGATCCCGCACGGGCACGATGAAGTCGTCACCGTCGAGATTGCCAGCGACTCCAATGCCGCGCTTGATCCTGCGACGAACATGCTCGCCGAGTTTGGCAGCGTGAAAGGGCGTTGGTTCGAGTGGATCGACAAGGCTGTCGATCACAGTTTTCACCTTGCCGACACCGATCCGTTGATTGGCTTTTTCCGCGAGAACGAACCGCACCAGCTCGCGCGTCTTCTTATCACGCCGGGCGACCCCACGACCGAGATCCGCGCCGCATGCTATCACTCGAAGTTGACCGCGTTTCTCCAAGCCGACGGTCACCCGCTCGTTTGCACCAGCCTGACGATCGACGAGACCCCGACCAATGCCGTCATCTATAACGGCCACGGCGCCAGCCTGCCCGAAGGCGACCATTGGTGGAATCGCGCCGACCTGTCGATCAGCGATCTCTGACAGTGGTTGCAGCTTCCAGCTGCAGGATTTGCCGAAGGCAAGGTGGATCGTGACCTCCGGGCACGATGCCGACCCGCCGCGCGACAGCGCGCATTCTTACTCGAGTGCAGCCCGCCAGCTGTTCAGAAATCCAACGCAGCCGGATGTAGCGATACACTGGCCTTGTGAATTGGCCTGCGACCCCCGTGCAGCTGGAAGCTGCAACTACTACTTTTCCTTGCAACACAGGCCCTAGCCTGTTCTCCTTTGCGCTCATGACGCTGGAGGAAGAAAACCGCGATTCCGCCGAAGTCCTGCACCTTATCGGTGAGGCTGACCTCGCTGCTGTGCCTGCCATTCAGGAAAAGCTGAAAGCGAAGATGAAGGCTGGCACCGACCTCCTCGTCGTCGACTTTTCGCAAACGACCTTTGTGAACACCCCCGTGTGGGCGCTCGTCGTGGAGTATTATCAATTTACTCTCAAAAAGAAAAAAGCCTTCGCTCTCTCCGGTCTTGAAGGGCGCGTCCTTGCCTCGTTCGACATCGTCCGGCTCGGCGAGTTCGTCGATCACTACCCCACGATCGACGAAGCCATCGCGGCGAAGAAGTAGCTGATTGAAACCA
>JBCCWV010000065.1:0-23829 GCA_039192745.1 Verrucomicrobiota bacterium
GACGACCGTTCCCGAAGTGAAGGAGTTACCGACTTATGCGGCGGGCTTCCAGACGACGATTGACAATGCCAACGCGCGGCTGAATCCGCTCGGTCTCAGCCCCGGTGCCATCGCTTTCGATATTTCACCGGCAGACATGAAGGCGGGGCATTCCCACTTTGAGCAGGTTTACGATCGCGCTCTCGTTTCGCTGAATAACGCGGCAGGGGCGTTCAATCAGGCGGCGGTAATGACCGGATTGTTGCGGACGCAGCAGGTGACTCTCGATGAATTGAATAACGCGATTTTCGAGGAAGAGGATGCGTTTGAGGACGAACTGATTGCGCTCTTTGGTCGTCCCTACTCCGGCGATGTCGGGCCGGGGAAAATCTACGAGCAAGGTTACGAAGGTGCGGATTTCTTCCGCTACTTCATCGTTGACCGTCCAAGCGATCTCGTGGATACCAGCGAGACCTTCACGGTAACGATTCAAGAAGCGAATTCCTTCGACGCCTTCACCGGCAACCGTATCTCTGATATCGTCAATGGACTGGATGAGGGCACGGCAGTGTCCACAGGAACTTATACCGTTCAGCCGTCCTCATTTGTGCAATACAACGACGTGTGGAAACCGGGTGGTCTTGGGTCGCGGCCCGAAACCGGAGCGATGCAGGATGCGCTGCTCGACGCGCAGATGTCGTGGCTTGCTTTGAAGGAAGCCTCCGTGAATTACCAGAAGGAAAACGGAAACCTTCGGCAAATGATCCTCGTCTTCAACGACCTCGTCTCGAAGCACGAGCAGCATATCGATGAAATGACGGATGCCCGAACGGCCGTCATCGCTCTTGAGAGCGTGAAATTAGCTTTGGAGACCGCCGAAACGTCGCTCGACTTCGCTTCGGATGCCGCCGATGACCTTGGTGACACGTTGGCGGAGTTCTTCCCACGCTCGGTTGGGCTGGCGACGGACGCGACCTCGGGTGCGCGTGGTGCGGCCAAAGTAACCGGGGATCTTGCCTCAAAGATCCTAAAAGGGCTGGCCATCGCGAGTGGCGCGGCGGCGGGAGCGACCAGTATTGGCGTTCTCACCGTCGAGAAGGATCTTGAGATCGAGTTGGAGAAACTTGGGTTCTCGCAAGAAGAGATGCAGTTCGCCTACGAATTCTCCACGGCTTACCGCGACTTCACGAGCCATTCGAATGAGTTCATGCAGCTCGCGATCGAACACCAACGCGCGGTGCAGAATGTCGCGAACGTCCTTGGACAGGCGAACCGCGTCCTCGCCGACCGCGAAATCTATCGCCAGCGCGCGGCTTCGATCATTCAAGGTTACCGCACGCGGGATGTGAGTTTCCGTCTATTCCGCAACGAAGCCCTGGAGCAGTATCGCAGTCTCTTTGATCTCGCGAGCCGCTACACGTATCTCGCGGCGAAGAGCTACGACTACGAGACCGGGTTGCTCGGCACTGCGCAGGGTGAGGAAGTCTTCAATGATATTGTGGCCTCGCGCTCGCTCGGTGATTTGACCGGCGGGGTGCCGCAGTTGACGACGAGCACGATCGGTGACGGCGGACTGGCCGGGTCGATGGCGCAGTTGAACGCCGACTTCTCGGTGGCAGAGGGCCGGCTCGGGATTAACAACCCCGACCAGAACGGCACCCTGTTCTCCTTCCGCACCGAGCTTTACCGTTTGATGAATGACCCGACGATCACGAGCGACGACGCGGCGTGGCGACAGACGCTCGAGCAACACATGGTGGCGAACGTTCTCGCTGATGAGGACGTGGTGACGCATTGTCGAAATATTTCCAAGCCGGATGGTTCACCCGTTCCCGGGATCATCATTCCGTTCAGCTCGACAATCGAACACGGGCGGAACTTCTTCGGCCTCGAGTTAGCCGCGGGCGACCACGCCTACACACCGACGAACTTTGCCACGAAGATCTACAGCGTCGGCGTTGTCCTTCCCGGTTATGTGGGCATGGATTCTTTCGCCACCGGAAATCCGAACGGTGCGCCGTCCTCCGGCGCGCCGGGCGCCCTCAGTGCGACGCCTTATGTCTATCTCATTCCATGCGGAAGCGACTTCATGCTGGCACCGCCGCTTGGTGACTCCAACACAGTGCGTTCATGGATGGTTGATGACCAGGCACTTCCGTTGCCGTTTAATCTTGGGGCCAATGATTTCAACGAGACGCAATTCTTCAATGCGAATGGCACGTTGAGCGAACGGCCGTGGATTCTGCGGAAGCATCAGGCGTTCCGCCCGGTTGACGATCCCACCGTCTTCTACAGCCGCGTTCCTGCTGAGTTCACGAACTCCCGTTTGATCGGCCGTAGCGTTTGGAACGGTCAATGGAAGATGGTCATTCCCGCCTACACGCTCCTCAACGACGAGCAGGAAGGCCTTGATCGCTTCGCCGCCACGGTCGCCGACGTCCAACTCTTCCTCCGCACCTACTCGAATTCCGGCAATTGATGAATCACCAATCCTCGCATCCTAACAAAGCCACCGTATTGCGCCGGTGGTTCGGGTTATTTGGTGTCACCATGGCGACCTTGGGTCTTCTTATGTTGTTTTCTCCGAAGACTGAGACGGGGATGGTTTCTGAAGATACGGTCCAAAATGCCTTTGATGCGCCTGACACGACCGCGCCTCCTGAAGAAGTCTTCAAGCGCGCTTTCTGGAGAAAGCCGACGGGGGACGACGAGATTCTCCACGCCGAGCGGCGGGAATGGTCCGACGGGAACGGAGTGCGAAAGTGGCAGTGGTTTCTCAAGGTGCGGCCTTCGGACCAACTGGTGGAGTATTTGCGCGATCAAAACGCCTTTCATTTGGTGAGCGCACCGACCATCGCACCGATTCCGAATCCGCCTTCGTGGTTTGCTCCTCAAGAATCGAACGCCGACGTTTTCCAGTCCACGTCGGCGACGATGCAGCTTGTTTTTGGCACCGATGACATTCTTTATGCCACGGACCGCGGAGGAGGATTTCACCTCGGGGCGGAACTCCCTGCGGGGGAAACGGAGTTTCAAGTGGCCAGCACTGGCCGCCTTCCTCAGCATTCACCACCTGACCCGCGCTCGCAAAAATGAAGAGATTCATTCCATACGGGTCGCTTGTCGGACTGCTTCTCGGCGCTTTTCTCGGGACTGCCGTCGGAGAGACGCCGAGGCTGTTGAACCACCAAGGCCGGATGATCGCCAACGGAACGGCGTTCGATGGAGTTGGTCAGTTTAAGTTCGCGCTGGTCAATGCGGACGGCTCTGAAAGTTATTGGAGCAACGACGGCACGAGCGCCGCGGGCAGCGAACCAACGGCCGCAGTTTCGCTTTCCGTTGATCGCGGTTTGTATGCGGTGTTGCTCGGTGATGCGAACCTCACCGGGATGACGGCGTTTCCGTCCGATCTTTTTCAACAAGGTGAGCTGTGGTTACGCGTTTGGTTTAACGATGGGGTCAATGGCTCCCAGCAAATAGTCCCGGACCAACGGCTTGCGACGGTGCCATACGCGATGACGGCGTCGCGGGTCGATCAGGTTTTGCTCGACGATGTCGTGGCGAGACCGCTGGATCCGGTGGTGGCGTGGGGATCCAATTCGTCAGGTCAGGCAACGACGCCCTCGAGTTTGGAAAGTGCCGAAGTGATTGCAGTGGCAGCAGGAGCGGAGGCCAGCCTTGCCTTGCTTGGCGACGGGACAGTTGTGCAATGGGGTAGCGGAACGCCTCCAGGTGGACTGACCGATGTGATTGGCATTGCGGCAGGAGCTTCCCATTTTCTCGCGGTGAAGTCCGACGGCACGGTGGTTGCGTGGGGGGACAACAGCTATTCTCAAGCGACCGTTCCCGGTGGTATCACGGACGCTATTGCCGTTGCTGCAGGGGAAAAACATAGTCTCATCTTGCATGAAGACCGAACGGTCACGGCTTTTGGGGACAACACGTTCCAACAAACCAGCATACCGGGCGGACTGACGGACGTCGTGGCTATTGCTGCAGGTGCAGACCACAGTCTGGCGCTCAAGCTGGACGAAACGGTGGTCGCATGGGGACGAAATCAGGCCGGCCAAATCACTGTGCCTCCCACCTTGAGCAGTGTTCAAGGCATTGCTGCCGGGTCCCACCACAGCCTGGCCGTGCGCGACGATGGCTCGGTGGTCGCATGGGGTTGGGACATTGCGGGACAGGCGACCGTTCCCTCAGGTCTTTCGGGAGTCACAGACGTTGCGGGCGGCTACGCGTTTTCGATGGCACTCAAAGAAGACGGCTCGCTGGTGACGTGGGGTGACAACACTTCGCTTCAACTCGATGTGCCGGAAGCCGCGAAGAATGTTGTGGGAATCGCCGCCGGTAACGATCATGCTTTGGCACTACGAGCGCCTTTGGTTCCTGCGGAAATCGCCCGGCTGGACCAGCCGAATCGTTTTACGCGCAATTTGGGCGTGGGAAGGGATGCAGTGGCCAATGCGTTTGAAGTAGAAGGTAACGCAAGCAAATCGACGGCGGGTAATTGGCTGGCGAATTCTGACCGCCGAATCAAGACCGACATCCAGCCGGTAAGTGGTGCTTTGGAAAAGCTTGATGAAGTGAACCTCGTCGAGTTTCGATACACCGGCGAATTTCTGGAGGAACACCCTGACATTATGGATCGTCGCTACCTCAACGTCATTGCGCAGGAGTTTGCCGGTGTCTTTCCCGAGCACGTGCAAATGAGTGGTGAAACGCTTCCCGATGGGTCCGGGGTCTTGCAGGTTGATACCTATCCATTGACGATCTATTCGGCCGCAGCCGTGCAGGAATTGCATCTCGAGTTGAAAAAGAAGGACGCCGAAATCGATGAGCTACGCGGTCGACTGGAGGCGATTGAGCGGGCTCTTGCGAAGGAATGATCAAAACGCTCGTTGGTCTTCTTTTTTCCCTTAGCGCGAGTTTCGCACTCGGTGCTGGCGACTATTTGCTGGAGTCTCACGTCTTGGATGGCGGCGGTGGTTTGGGGGCGAGTTCGAATTACAGCCTTGTTCATTCCATCTCTGAAGGGGTGTCTGGGAATGGAACCGCGTACGCTTCGCGAGGTGGTTTCGTGGGGCGTTTGCCTTTCGGTTTGGCGACGCAATTGGTTCTGAGCGCTTTCGAATTGACCGTGAACGAAGAAGGCACGCGCCAGATCGATGCGGAAATTTTTTACGACGATGGCTCCAGCGCCGTCTTGCCGGGGACTTCGGTCACGTGGAGTATTGTTGAAGGGCCGCTTGCTTCAATTTCCGCGAATGGATTGGTGACGGCGGATGCAGTGTATGCAGATACGACGGCCGTGTTGCGAAGCGAAAGTGAAAACGTCTTTTCCATGCTTCAACTGACGGTCCTGGAAGCCATAGAAGATAATTTTCGGTCTTATGCTGCGGACGATTTGCCGGACGACTGGCAGGTAGAGTATCTCGGAATTGATGATCCGGATGGCGGTCCCGGCGATGATGCGGATAGCGACGGGGAGTCGAACCTCATTGAGTTTGCCTTTGGAACGAATCCTGGAAACTCCGGCAGCGGCGTGGCTGAACTCGATTACTCGGGAACTCTCGCTGGAAGTGGAACGCTCGTAGCAACTGGCCAACCGGTGCGGCGCTATGAATCGCTTCCCTTTGGAGTTGATTATCGATTACTTTTTGTCCGTCGAAAAGACTATGCCGATCGCGGTCTGACCTACACGCCGCAATTCAGTACGGACATGTCAAACTGGGTGAATGGAACCGGAACAATCGAGGTGCTCGCTGATGACGGAGAGCATGAAGTTGTCTCCATCCGTTATCCATTTTTCATAGTAGGGCGTAAAACTCGCTTTTTCCGAATAGGGTTGTATCTTGACCCGTGACTTACATCACCCTGCGATCGAATCCCTCGATCGCGGGATTCGCCGCAGTAATAATTTTAAATTTCGCAGCTTTATTGGGTTCACAGGCGGCGGTCATTCATTCGGGAGTAAAAGACCTTTCCGTTCCTTCGTCGCCTGCAGGGATTTTTATCAATCTTGAGACAGAGACGACTTCTTCTTCTTTTCCCTCGGATTTTTATTCGACGCCTTCCATCAATCCGTTTTTCGGAGGGACGCAGATTGGAACTTCGGCTGAGCTTCAACCGGTCCTAACTGAGTTGCCATCGACGCCAGGTGAGGGGCAGATTGCCAACCTTCCGCTGGGAACGGTAATTGATGCTTCGGGGGTATTTACTGGATTGGAAAATGGAAGCTCAACCCACACCGGTTTAGGTCTCGGTCAGTTTCAGCCCGGAGTTCCTGGATATATAGGCTTTTACATCGAGCCCGGACCCTCATCAGATCGTTTTTACGGTTGGATGCGGCTCACCGTGGAGAGTGGCAGTCCAGGAACTGTGCATGAATGGGCGATTCAGAGTGATCCGGGAGTGCCGGTATTGGCCGGACTTTTACAAGCTGTTCCCGAACCGTCGTCACTCGTCTTGCTCTACCTTTCCTTGATTCTCGTTCTCCGGAGAGCACGGATGAGGAAGGAAAGTCATTCCAGCTGGAATTAGCCGAGAGTCCATTGGGGTAGTTTTGTGGGCATTAGTTGCCCTTATCGAGGAAATCAGGAGACAAAAAAACCCTCGCCGATTCGGCGAGGGTATGGGGTTCGTAAATGATAGATGAAGGGAAAATCGCTTAACTCTTCTTCTTTTTCGCGGCGGCCCAGCGCTTTCTTTGGGCTTCGGCGATTCTGCGGCGGCCTTCAGCGCTCATAGTGCGCTTCTTTTTGGCGCCCTTTTTCTTGGCGACTTTCTTCGCGGTAGATTTTTTACCTTTCTTGGCGTTGGCCCAGCGCTTTTTCTGTGCGGCTTTGATACGGGCAAGTCCAGCGGCGCTGATTTTGCGTTTCTTTTTGGGAGCAGCTTTCTTCTTCGACGGAGGACGACCGCGACGGGCTTTCTTTTTGGCAGGGGCTGCGCCGCCGAGAATGGAACTAAGTTCCGACTCGAGGCTTTCGATTTGCTCCTTGATCTCTGCGGCACGGCGCAAGGAATCCAGGGAGATTTGGCTTATATCCTGTGTTGTAGGCATTTCGCATCCTATAGAATTCGATTCAAAGGTCAAATAATAGTAAGTCGGCTATGATTCTCAAAGAATCTTGCATTTTCCTTAAGCCAATATTGAACAACGAGTGTGTCGTCTCTTTCCGGCTTTCTCGACAAACTTGAATCGATTCGACGACTACTTATGGAGATTCGGTGATTTTTCGGACGCGATGATTGGAAGAGTCTCCGATGAAAATAGTGCCATCCGCGTCAATAAAGACGCCGTGAGGTCTTGCGAGGCCGCAGTTTTTCGGGTTGCCATCAGGTCCATCCTTCTTCTCTCCTGTGCCGCAAATGAGTTCCATGGTCGGCGGGGTTTTTGAAAGGTCGATCATGCGTATCGAGTGGCTTTCCGTATCGGCGAGATAGATATTTCCGTTAGGTGCGACGGAAACCCCTTTGGGGCCCGATAAGGTCGCTGCCTTCGCGGGGCCGCCGTTTCCGGTGAAGCCCTTCTTTCCAGTGCCGGCGACGTGATGGAGCGTGTTTAACTTCATATCGAAGCGGTAGACCGAATTTCCTTCGCGAAGCACAACCCATAGGTCGCCGTTCTCGTCGAAGTCAATCGTGCGCGGTCCTTTCAGAGGTTGTTTAGCGAAAGCGGCGCCATCTTCGGGTAACTCACGCTTTCCGTTGCCCGCGAGTGTCGTGATGGTTCCCTCTTTTGAGACGACTCGCACTCTATGATTGCCGATGTCGCAGATGTAGAGGTTGTCGTCTTTGTCGAGTTGAATGCTGATGGGTGACTTCAACTTCGCGCTTGTCGCCGGGCCGCCGTCTCCAGAGAATCCCGCTTCGCCGATTCCGGCGACTGTCTCTATCTTCCCGTTCGCGATACGCCGCACCACATGGTTGGAAGTATCGGCGACATACAACCTTCCCTTTGAGTCGAAGCGGATTTCGTGAGGCCGGTTCATGGTCGCTTCATTGGCGAGTCCGCCGTCGCCGGAGTAGCCGGTTTTTCCCGGTTGGCCTGCAATGACGGTGGTTGTCCCGTCCATTTCAATGCGGCGAATGCACTCTCCTTCGTATTCGCAAAAATAGAGGAGCCCGTCCGGGCCGCGTACGATGCCGAAGGGGTTGTCGATGGCGGTCTCGGTCGCGGGTTTGCCGCCCGGGTCGTGGCCTTTTTTTCCGGTTCCTGCAATGGTGGTGACGCTGGGGGCGGCGAAAGCAAGAGCAGGGAGGAAAAGAAGGGTGAAAAGTGGGGATTTTTTCATAAGTTTTGGGTTCGCTGCGTCATCGTAGTCTTAATGAGATTGTCGTGAAGCCCCTAAATTCGACATTTTGTATTCTAGGAGTTCTATGCTTTTCGCCTGCCGGGATGGCGGGCGAAATCAGCTACAACCGTGACGTGCGGCCGATTCTCTCGAATCATTGCTTCGCTTGCCATGGTCCGGACGAAAATGATCGCGAAGCGGGAGTGCGACTCGATGTTTTCGAGGCGGCGACCGCACCCCTGGAAGGCGGTGCGGACTGGGCACCGATTGTCCCAGGAAAACCTGATGATTCGGAGATCATCGCTAGAGTCGAAGCGTCTGATCCCGCCGATCGCATGCCGCCCCCGGAGTTTTTGCATCGCATCGACGAAGAGGAAGCGGCGATTTTGCGGAAGTGGATCGAACAGGGAGCAAAGTACGAAGAGCACTGGTCTTATATCCCCGTCGAGCGACCGAAGCCGCCTCGAGCGAGTGGATTTTTCATTCGCAATGAAATCGACGCGTTCGTGTGGGACCGATTGCGGAAGGAAGGCATGGAGCCGTCGGAACTGGCGGATCGGCAAACTGTGGCGCGACGGCTTTCACTCGATTTAACCGGTCTGCCTCTCGACCCGAATCGACTGGAGTGGTTCCTCGCGGGAAATGGGGACTCTTCGTTCGACGCGCTCGTCGACGATTTGCTGGCTTCGCCTCATTTTGGCGAACGGATGGCGGTCCCGTGGCTCGATGTCGTGCGTTTCGCCGACACGGTCGGCTATCACGGTGACCAGCCGATGAATGTTTTTCCTTACCGGGACTATGTCATCAACGCGTTCAATGCGAACAAGCCCTTCAATGAATTCGTGATCGAGCAAGTGGCGGGTGATCTGTTGGAGAACCCGACCACGGAGCAAATCGTTGCGACGGGATTCAACCGTCTCAACATGGTGACTCGTGAAGGTGGGGCGCAGCCGAAGGAGTATATCGCGAAATACAACGCGGACCGTGTGCGGACCATCGGCACGGCGTTTCTTGGATCGACGCTCGCTTGCGCGGAATGTCATGACCATAAGTTCGATCCTTTTTCCATTCGGGACTTTTACCAGATGGCGGCGTTCTTCGCCGATGTGAAACAATGGGGTGTCTACAGCAATTACAAGTCGACGCCAAATCCCGAGCTGGAGGGATGGACGAACGATCATCCGTTCCCGCCGGAGATCCGGGTAGATAGTCCGTTTCAAAAAAAACGGGCGGCAAAGTTGGAGTCGGAGATGGATGAACTGCTTTCGAAAGTGGAAGGGTCAACGGTGTCGAAGTGGCGCGCGGAGATGGAGAAGTTTCTCGAGACCGCTCCCGATGGATGGAACGTGGCCGAAATCTCCAAAGTGACATCGAGCAGGGAGTCGCCGACGCGCCTTGAAGAGGGAAAAGTCCTCGTCATCGGGGACAAGGCCAAACTCAAGGGAGAGGAGAAGCAGGTGATCGCGCTGAAGGCAGAGGAGCACTCCACCATTGCGGCGTTCCGGATCGAAGTGCTTCCGCATTATGAGCATGGCGGCAAGGTGACGAGAAATGGTCAGACTGACTTTTCGCTCCGTGCGGAGTTGAAACGAAACGGGGAAGTCTTGCCCGTGGCTTTTGCCGAAGCGGACCGCGAAAGTTTGCAGTATTCGCTGGGAAGCGTGGTCCGGAATCTGGGCAAGGGCTGGAAGAGTCAAAAAGGGGCCGCGACCAAGCGACATGCGGCCATTTTCCAACTTCAAGACCCGGTGAGGATCACCGATCAAGATCAACTGGTGCTCCAACTCAGCGCGAACGGCGTGGGTTGTTTGCGGGTCTCCCTGAGCCCAATCGCGCAACATGAGTTCGCCGCGGTTCCAAAGTTAGACACCACTAACTATATTTCGAGTGCACCTGAGGCGGACGAACTTCGGAACGAGGCGCATCGGTTGCGGGACGCCTTGGAGGAACTTGGAGATGGCAAAGCATGGACTTTGGTGACCATGGCCGCAGAGCCGCGGGAGATTCGTGTTCTGCCACGCGGGAATTGGCAGGACGATTCGGGAGAATTGTTGTCGCCCGGTGTGCCGGACTTTCTTCCTCCGATTGCCAACGAGTCCGGTCGTCGGCTGTCCCGGCTGGATTTAGCGAATTGGTTAGTGTCCCGTGAGAATCCGCTTACGGCGCGGACATTCGTGAATCGCGTCTGGCATCAGTTTTTCGGTCGAGGTCTCGCTCCGGTTCTTGACGATCTGGGCTCGCAAGGCGGATGGCCGGAACATGGCGAATTGCTTGATTGGTTGACGGTCGAATTCATGGAAAGTGGGTGGGATGTCAAACACCTCGTTAGGACCATCGTGACGTCCTCCACTTACCGCCAGAGTTCGAAGGGCTCGCCGGAGATGCTCGACCGCGACCCCTACAATGAGTTGCTTGCCCGTCAGACGCCGCGGCGACTGGACGCGGAATTTGTGCGTGACCATGCCCTCGCCGTGAGTGGATTGCTCAACCGAAGTCTAGGCGGTCCGAGTGCTTTTCCTTACCAACCGCCGGGGTATTACACGCCTCTCAATTTTCCCATAAGATCCTATCAGGCCAGCATTGGTGAGGATCAGTATCGGCGTGGGCTCTACACACATTGGCAGCGCACGTTTTTCCATCCGATGATGGCAAACTTTGATGCTCCGAGTCGCGATGAATGCACGGCGGAGAGAGTGATTTCAAACACACCGCAGCAGGCGCTGACCTTGTTGAACGATCCGACTTTTGTTGAAGCTGCGGCTCACTTTGCGCTCCGTGCGTGGCGCGAAGGAGAGCAAACGTTCAACGGGGCACTTGACGCGATGTTCCGACGAGCGTTGGGACGACCGCCGACCCAACGGGAGTGGAATCGGCTTTTCGCGCTTTATGAATCCCAACGAGGCTACTACACGGACAACGCCGCCGAAGTCGAGGCGCTTTTCGCCACGGGCCAGTCGAAGATCGAAGCCAGCGAGCAAAGTCCGCGCCTGGCCGCGCTCACTCAGATCGCGCGAGTGGTCCTGAACCTCCACGAATCCATTACCCGATACTGATGAATCTTTACATTCCGCAACTTCCGAAGAACGCGATCGACCATGAGGAGCGTCGGCGTCATCTCACGCGGCGAACGTTTCTGGAACGCTCGGGCGCGAATCTGGGTGGACTTGCCCTCGCTGGGTTGGTCAGCGGCGATGCTCTGGGGACGCAGCGCACGAGTGGCAAGCTGACCGACGGCCTTTCTTTGCCCCAACGAGCCAAGCGTGTCATTCACCTCTGCATGGCCGGCGGTCCTTCGCATCTGGAGACTTTCGACCACAAACCCAAACTTGCGGAGATCGACGGTGAAGCATTTCCCGAATCCTTCACGCGCGGACAGCAACTCGCCCAGCTTCAGGGGGCGGAGTTGAAAGCACGCGGTCCGGTCAAGGAATTCCAACAACACGGACAAAGTGGCCAGATTGTATCGGGCTATTTTCCCCATATCGGCTCGATCGCTGACGACATCTGCGTCATCCGCTCGATGCATACGGAGCAGATCAATCACGATCCGGCTCACGCGTTTATGAATACGGGATCGACGATCAAAGGGCGTCCGAGCATGGGTTCCTGGTTGCTCTATGGTCTCGGAGCGGAGAGTGAGGAACTTCCAGGTTTCGTTGTGATGCATTCGCATGCGGGGCGCGGTGGTCAGCCCGTCTCCGCCCGTCAGTGGTCGAGTGGATTTCTGCCAAGCAAGTATCAAGGCATCCAATTTCAGAGTCAGGGGGACGCCGTGCATTATGTGGGGAATCCCGGTGGCGTCTGTCAGAGCACACAACGACAAGTCATCGAGGAGGTGCAAGCCCTGAATGGCATGCTTTCGGAACGTCGGCATGATCCCGAGATCGACGCTCGCATTGCCCAGTATGAAATGGCGTTTCGCATGCAGTCTTCGGTGCCACAACTAACAGATCTCCAAAACGAGCCGCAGCATGTTCTCGATCTTTACGGGGTGAAGTCTCCCGGCGACGGCAGCTTTGCTTCCAACTGTCTCTTGGCGCGGCGCATGGCGGAACGAGGAGTTCGCTTTATTCAGCTTTATCATCGTGGTTGGGATCATCATAACGAGATCTCGAAATTCATGGAGGTGTCGTCGGAAGCCGTTGATCGTGCGTCGGCGGCATTGATTCTGGACCTGAAACAACGTGGAATGCTTGATGACACTCTTGTGATCTGGGGCGGTGAATTCGGGCGCACTCCGATGGGGCAGGGGACTGGTCGCGATCATCACATCAATGCCTTCAGCATCTGGATGGCAGGCGGCGGTGTGAAGGGTGGCATGAGCTGGGGCCAAACCGATGAGTTGGGCTACAAGTTCATCGACAATGACGAGAAAATGCATGTCCACGACCTCCATGCGACGCTGCTGCATCTTTTCGGGATTGATCACGAGCAATTCACCCACCGTTTTCAGGGCCGGGACTTCCGCCTCACCGACGTGCATGGCCACGTGGCAAAGGGGATTATTGCATGAGGGCGCCGGAGCTTGGCGTCTTTGTTTTCTTGTCGATTTCGTTGGGAATGTGATAGCTTCAATGCCATGAGACTATTCTTTCTGAGTTCGATTTTTTGTCTGGTTCACCTCACGGTGTGGGCGGAGGCTGACTTGAATTATCGTGAGTTTACGGGATCAAATGGGAAAACTATCACCGCCGCCTTGCTGGACAAGACGGAATCGATGGTGACGATGAAGCTCAAGAGCGGTAGAACGGCGAAGTTTGAAATCACAAAGCTCAGCGAAGAAGACCAAGCGTTTGTACGCGATTGGAACATGGAGAAGGATTTATTTGTCCGGAGTTGCCGAGGGTTGACCATTCGCGAGCTACTCGAACTGCGCGGCTATGAGTCCTTTAAATTCATCATCAGCGGCAACCATATTTTTGTGGATGGCATGTTGAATGAGGCGAAGGCGCGTTTCATGATAGATACGGGGGCGGGTGGCACCGTCCTGGATGTGAAGTCGGCGACCGATGCCGAATGTGAGGTAGGGCCTATGGATCAAGTCATTCGAGGAATTGGCGGGGAGGCGCCCGCAGCGATTACGCGGGTCGCGCGGATTACCTTGGGAGAGTCAATACTCAATGATCTGACGGTGCTTTCCGCAGACTTATTCCGGGAGCGAAAGAACCCGGTTCGCGATCACGATGGAATTTTCGGCGCGGAGTTTTTGCATCAGTTAGACGCCGTCATTTCTTACCAGGAAGGGCGCATCTTTTTCCGTCCCGATCTCGCGGACGCTGCGGAAGGGGAAAAAGATGGGGATGCTCACCTTGAGTTCCGAATCTTTCGAACAAATGACCGTAAGACATTCAAGGGCAACGTCGCGGAAAAGACGGCGACGGCGGTGACACTGGCGCTGCAAGATGGGCAAGAAGTGCAACTTCCCATCAATCGGTTAGTCGAAGAGGACGCAAATTTTGTTTTTTCGTGGACGCCCGAGCGAGACATTTTCTTGCGCAAGTGTCATACTTTGACCACGCAAGATCTACTTGAGTTGCGCGGATACCAGTCCTTCATTTATGAGCGAAAGGGAAATCACATCTTTGTCGATGGCACGCTCAACGGCCATGAAACGACATTCATGATCGATTCGGGCGCGGGAACGAGTGTGCTTGATTTGGAGACTGCGAAGAACACCGAGTGCGAAGTCGGCGAAATGGATCAATGGATTTATGGTGTAGGAGGCAAGGCGCCCGCTGCGGTGACCAAAGTGAATAAGCTGACGATGGGACGGGCCGTTGCCACGAACCGAAAGTTGCTCTCGGCCGATCTTTACGAGGATGCGCCCGAAGACTATGCGCGCCCCTTCGGTGCGATCTTTGGGGCGGACTTTCTCCGAGAATTGAATGGCGTGGTGAACTACCGAGAGAACCGCGTTTTTCTACGACAGGATTGACCGATCACCGGAAATCGCTGGTCTTCATCCACTCGTGCCACTCCTGGTGGAACTCTTCCGTCGATTCATGACCGAAGATGCGGGCGACTTCCAGAGGTTCGGGAACGGTTGCGGAAGTGTCCATGCGCTCGACCAGCTTCGCGTAACCAGCCAACCTTCCTTTCGTGCTCTGCATGAACGCGCTGAGACCGTAGATGAAAACGATCTGCTCTGCGGAAATATTGTCGCGGCGAGCCGCGTAGAGATTACCCATGTCGGGCTTTGCGCCTTTGCGGAGAAGTGTTTTTGCGATTTTTGACCAGTTGCGCCCATCATCGAATCCCCCACGTTGAAAGACCTCGTCGCTGTCGAAACTATCGGCGCTAATTAGTTGTGTGACTGATGTGCCGCACAAGCTCACTTCCTTGTAATAGGCATGGCCTTTGCTAAGGGCGAGCAGTCCTTCTGAACCGAATGAGACGATGCCGCCAATCTGTACGCGGAGGAGGGCTTCGGAAAGAATATGCGTGCGGAAAGGGGACCACACTCCTCGCTCCAGGGATCGATCCGTCGCATGAATCGCCGTCGCGTTGGGAAAAATGTTATACCTTTCCGCGAGCGGACCCTCGAAGACGAATCCCGCCGAAGTGGAGACCGGCCAGGTTTTGGAAATTTGGTCTTCCGCTTCAAACTCCTCCATTTCGCGCAGGCGGTTGCGGTAGTATTGACCGAGTTCACTCCAGACCTCAGGTTCGTCGGTCACCACGATGGCTAGTTTCTTTTCCTCGAACTTCGAACGAAATGTCGGGTGTTGGAAGGACATGCCATGCCAGAGGCGCTCCGCATTTTCGGCAGTGTCTTTACCGCGTACCGAACCGGTGGTGAGGATGAGAAAATTCGGTGTCTCTAACACCTCGAAAACGAGTTCAGAGTCATTGAGCACAAGATCGCTTTCCCATTTCTTAAAAAGCTTAGTGTCGATGCGTGCATCCTTTTCCGGCTCGCCCGCCGGGGTGGGGTCATTGACGTCCGTCTCGACATTCGCGTATTCCTCCAGGTATTCCTGGTCGGCGGAGCTAAGGGTCGAGATTTTAACCTCCGCTGTTTTTCCATCCTTCAGCTGCAACTCGACTTCCTCATCCACGACACGCACGAACCGCGCTTCGAGTGTGCGGCCTTTCACATCGGTCCAAATTCGCAATTCGGCGCTCCAAGCCGTATGTAAAGCCACGGCGCTGAGAAGCAATGCGAGGAGGAATCGAAAGACGGAAGAATTCTTCATGCCGTCAGGCTACGCCTGCCTCCTTGCGGGCGTCAATCATTTCCGTCACCGGCCGCTCGACTTAGCATGAAGCGACTTTTCGGCTTCTACTTGGATCGTTACAGTGGGAGACGATGCCGTCGAGGAAGAGTGTTTCATCGCTTAAAGCGAATCCAGTAGAGCGTGGCTATTGCGAGGAAGAGAACTGTTCCTACGCCACGGAAGAAAGGCTTCGGTAGTAACTCGTGTCGGGATTGTGGGCGAAATAGTAAAACAGGCTTCCAGCCTGTGATCGCAGCACGTTCCGGGTTTTCACTGTCATTCAAAACTCATTGGAATATTCGAGGGCTGTCCCGCCTTCGAAAACAGGCTGGAAGCCTGTTTTACTGGTAGGTAATCCACATTGGTGACACCCAGACAAGTTCGCCATCGGCCTGTTCGCCGCGGAAATAATAATAGCTCTCGACGCCTTTCTCTGGTGCCGGGTCGGTCCAGGTGAGATCGACGGTTTGCGTGCCAGGCTCCCAGACTTTCAATTCCACGTCATCCTTGACGAGAGTGACCTTTGCGAACTTGTCCGTCGCCCCATAGGTGTGGCGGGCCTTCATCACCTCGAAACCTATCCCCGTTCGCTTCAATGCGTCAAATTTTTCCCATCTTTTCCCGTTGCTAGCGGACCTGGCATTGGGCAGTCTCTGGCTGGATCTTGTGCAACTACTCCGATACTCCACCGAAAGCCTCTGCCATTGGGGCGAACTCCGCGACGGAACGATTCATGAGCTTGTCGATATAAACGGAGTCCGCACAGGCGTCACCCGCGACCTCGCCGACGTGAAATTGCTCGCGCCTTGCGATCCGAAGACCATTGTTTGCGTTGGAAGAAACTACGTGGATCACATTCGGGAGTTTGACGATACCGCCGAGGATCTCCCGACTGAACCCGGTCTCTTTCTCAAGAGCGTGCAGGCGCTCGCTCATCCCGGTGACCCCATTCCGTTTCCGAACTGGACGAAAAATCTCCACTACGAGGGCGAGTTGGCTGTTGTCATTGGTCGCACAATGAAGAACGTCTCGCCCGCCGATGCCGCCGATCACGTCCTTGGCTACACCGCAGCCTGTGATGTCACTGCGCGCGACAAGCAGCGTTCGGATATGCAATGGACCCGCGCGAAGTCCGCGGACGGGTTTTGTCCCGTGGGGCCATGGCTCGAAACTGAACTGGATCCTTCGGCGCTCGCTTTACAAACACGGGTCAATGGCGAACTCAAGCAAGACGGCAATACTCGAGACATGATTTTCGATGTCCCGACCATTCTCAGTTACATCAGCACTTTTCTCACTCTAGTCCCCGGCGATCTCGTCCTCACCGGAACGCCGGAAGGAGTCGGGCCGTTGCAGCCGGGTGATCGCGTTGAAGTGTCCATCGAAGGAGTTGGAACTCTTGTGAACCTGGTTGCTGCCAAAGCTGAATTAGCATGATGGGTGGTCGCGTTGTGCGCTCCGGTCTCGCTTTCGTGGCGAGGATCAAGAGGAGGTGGGGCTCAGCATCCCAATGAGATGGCTTCTAGGAAATCCGCGCACTTCACGATTCACTGAGTGGCAGTATCTTGACGGTGTCAATACAGGTAGTTACAATAAAAAATCGGGATTTTTCGCATCTCATCGAATCGTGGCTCTAGAGGGAGTGTCTCGCGAGACGGGAGTCGTCTAAATCCTGGTAAGATGATTGATCGCGGGAGCCCGTCTGGATCCCACTATCTTCACCACTCCACTAACATGAATCTCCCTCAACGTTTGTTTCCCGGTCATCAAAATCTCCTTACCGGATTCGTCTGGCAGACGAAGTTCCTTTTCAAGCTGGCTCTCGTCGGTCTTGTGCTCGCGCAGTCCGCGGAGGCTATTCCGGATTTTCGCATCCAGCCCGGATCGGGTGCGGTGACGGCGACCAATCTGCGTCGGCATTTGGATTTCAGCTCGCAGGTCACGCTTGAGAATATTGGCGGAAGTGGTGGAGACGCGGGGATCCGTTTTCAGTATGAGTTCGTCTCGCTTTTGCCATCAGCCACGCGGTATCCAGTGCAGACGCGACCGGTTCCGAGTTCGGGGCCCTTTAGTGCGGGACGCCCCATCATTAACACCCCGGGGGGAACCAGCGCCCTACCACTGGTCGTGCAGGTGGACTTGAAACCCAACGCCACGATGCCGCTTGGCGACTACCGGATCGAACTCACGATCGATCCCGACATGGACGAGGCGGATTCGAACCGTTCGAACAATGTCTTCGTCCTTGCGCCGAGCGTTACCCTTCTCCCCACCGCTGACCTGATCGGACGTCCGCCTGCCATCGTCTTGCTGAATGCGCCGAATCCGGTCGAGTATGATTCCGGTGAGTCGCTAATGATCCGCACTTCCTTCGGGAACGTCGGTGATGTCGTCGACATCGGCGCTTCGACGGCCGACTTTTATCTCTACCGCCTCGGTGCCGGGCAATTCCCGCAACGCTACCTTTTGAACAATGAAAGCACGGTGTTCCTCGGGTCCCGCGTTACTCCCGCGATTCCGGCGGGCTCCCAGACGCCGTTCGGGGAATACTCCTTCGACTCGACATTCACCTTTCCGGCAAACCTCGAGTTTCTGAACTACAACCTGGCGGTGGTCCTGAACCCGAATGGGACGGTCCCCGAGCCGCCCGAATCGGATGAAAACGACCCTGGTGGCAATTTCAACTCGGGGCCGGAATTGCGCGTCGAATACATCAATGAACGGCCGGACCTGCGGGGTGTGGACGATTTCATGTCGATCGGCCCGGACTTGGCGCCGGGTGAATTTCAGACCTTCACCGGCCGCGTGACGAATGCGAGTGCATGGCCGAGCATCGGCACGACCTACATTCACCACTACTTTCGCAGCGGGTCCTCCCGTTATCTGCTTGGAACGAGCCCGCTGCCTTCGCTTGGCATTCTTGGCTCGGGGCTGGAACACCACGATTTTTCCGTCAGCCTTCAGATTCCCGCCGGGATTCCCAGTGGTGACTATTCTTATTTCTTCGTTGCCGACGAAATCGAAGTCATTCCCGAGCGCCTTGAGTTCAACAACGTGGGCCGACTGAACGGCGCGCTCTTTACGGTCACCTCGCTGGGGCTTCCGGATATTGGAAACGTACCCAATGGTGTTTCCTTCACACCCACTTCCGGGGAGGCCAACGATTCGCTCTCCCTGAACGTGACGCTCGAGAATGAGGGCCAGCTACCGACCGGACCGTTCGATGTCCGGTTCTACATGACGGCACCCGGCGCTCCCCTGAGTGAGACGGGAAACACTCTCGGGGTGGCGCGGTCCACGACTGGAATCGCGCCCGGTCAGACATCCGTCATCAACGCCACCGCCTCGGTGCCGTCCCTGCCTCCCGGCGAATACAGCATCCGCTGCGCCTACGACATCAACGACGAGGTTACGGAGGTGGAGGAATTCAATTTTCCGGGGCAATCAAGTTCCAGCTTCACCCTCGAGCCCACGACACCGGCGGGGATGCCCGATTTGATTCCAACCAACATCACGCCGGTTGTGACTGAAGCGGAATTCGACGAGACGGTGTCGCTGACTGTCCAGATCAGTAACGTCGGCAACGCCGCCGCGCCCGCCAACGTCTACCGGGTGGCGCTGAGTCCGGATCCCTTCGCGGGCGGAACCAATGACATCGTCCTCGGGGTGGGAGTCTGCCCGGCCATCAATCCCGGCGGTCGCGCTGACATCGTGACCACATTCGACATGCCTCCCGAAGCGTCGATGCCGCCGGTTGGCACCTACCACTGGGTCGTGACGGCGGACTCGGGGAGTGGCGTGGGAGAATCGGATGAAACGAACAACGAATTCCTGTTCAACAGCCCGACCATGAGGCTCGAAACGACGAGAACCGGTGACCTCCCGGCGGTGGCATTCGCGTCCGCGGGCGTCAGCCCCGACCGCGTTGCGCCGGGCGAACGCATTGCTCCGACCGCGCGCGTGGAGAACACTGGAACGTTTGCCGCCGGTCAGTTGAAGGTGAGTCTTTACCTTTCGGACAACATGAATTTTACGCCGGTAAACGACGTTCTCCTGCATGCCTTCGACCCGGTGGATCTGGCCGGAGGCGGCGCCTTCCTGGATTATTCCACCCTCGTTCCCATTCCGGAAGGGACGGCGCCCGGCGATTACTTCGTGCTTTGGGTCATTGACCCCTTCAGTGAGGTTCCCCGCGATGACAATGACCCCATCGAAGTGGCGCGTGCTCTGGCCGTGCGCGAGCCTCGACTCCGTCTCGAATTCCTTGAGCGCACCGCAACCCACGACCGGGTTGCCCTTTTCGACACCGAACCGGGAGTGGACTACGCGGTGGAAGTTTCAGAAGCGCTCAAGAGTCCGACCCCGACAAACACTCGTGAAGGTGTGTCCGAATTTCCGCTTATCTTTGAAATTCCCAATGGCGGAAATAGTTTCACTGCGCGGTTCTTCCGTGGAGTCAGGCAGTAAGTTCCCGACCGGTCTTTCGGGCTTTGGCAGAAAGTAATGCCCAGACCGGCAGAAGGATTAAGACGAGGAGTGACCAACGACGGGTTTCCCGTTTTTCAGGAGATCTTGTGGTCACGGCGTCCACCGTTTTTGCTTGGGATGCTTCCTGCGAGAGAATGTAAACGAGATCGAGTTCGTAGTCGGGCTCCTCGAGGGTGAAGAGAATCTCCTCGTTGAAGGTCCTATAATTCAGTTTTGACAGCACCTTGTGGCGCTCGCCGAATTCAGCGAAGAAGTTAAAGTCGATGTAGATCAAGTCAGGCGGGGCGCGTTTGATTTGAAAGGGGAAATGCAGGACGACCTCATGGTATTCGATCTGCGTGATGGCATGCGGTTTTTCCTCGGGCCAAATGAAAGGCAGGGATTGATCGAAGGTGGCGGACTGCTCGTCGATTTCGAGCGAGACGCGAGATTTGAGAAACCCGCGGATGGCGGGATCGGCCGCCGCGAGTTCGGCTCTCGAGACGGACTTATCACCGTTGGCGTCGAGGTGCGGAACGATCTCCAGAAGCGTGATAATGTCGTAGGAGAGGCGGATTTCGATGGCGTCATCGGTTACGTGAAGACGCAGATAGCTCGTGTCGGGATTGTGGGCAAAAACCGGAGTGACGAGGATGGCGAAATAATAAAACAGGCTTCCAGCCTGTGATCGCAGCGCGTTCCGGGTTTTAACTGTCATTCAACGTCAATGGAAGATTCGAGGGCTGTCCCGCCTTCGAAAACAGGCTGGAAGCCTGTTTTACTGGTAGGTAATCCACATTGGTGACACCCAGACAAGTTCGCCATCGGCTTGCTCGCCGCGGAAATAATAATAGCTCTCGACGCCTTTCTCTGGTGCCGGGTCAGTCCACGAGAGATCGACGGTTTGTGTGCCGGGTTCCCAAACCTTCAATTCCTCATCATCCTTGACGAGAGTGACCTTCGCGAATTTGTCTGTGCCTTCCAGATGCAGTTTCAACTCCGGCGGAATGCTCGTCTTGAACACGTCGCCCATCATGTGGTTCTTTCCACCTGCTTCGCAGCGCAGGTCGGCGATGATGTTGTCCGTCGCCCCATAGGTGTGGCGGGCTTTCATCGCCTCGACGATTCCCTTCCTCGAATTTTCGATCGCATAAACGATCGCGTAGCTGATGTGCGTGCTTCCATGGTCGCTGCTCGCCTGGAAAGAAAATTTATAGCCTTTCTTCAACGCGAGATTGATGAACCCGAGCGGCTCAAACCCGCCGATGGCGTCTTCTTTGGTCGGAGAACGTGGCGCACCGGGACGTTCGTAGTTTTGACGCGCGCCTTGGTAGATCTCGACCATGGGTTCGACGACCGGGTCGTGGTTCCGCCAATCGGTTCCCATCCCGGTGGCGCTCGTGTGAGAGGCGCAAATACCATCAAAGTGATGGAGATATTCGTAGAGCATCTCTGTGTCGGGCGCGGGCGCAAAGACGCGGCGATCAGACTTCGGAAGACGTTGCAAGGTGCGCACACCTCTTTGCACAAAGACGACATTCCGGTGGCCTTCGGGATAACTCACGCTGCGTTCGTAGGTGAAAGGCGGCTCAAAGACGCCCGGTATTCGGAAGGCGTCGGTCGTTTTCTGGGTGAGCCACCACGCATATTCGCGATGCCCGCCGTTGTCGTGGTCGCCGTTGCCCATCCAGTCGAAATCGGCGACGTCGACCGCGTAGCGCCACATTTCGTCGAGCGTCCCATCGCCGCCGCCATCGAAACTGATCTCGGTGTGGCGGTGAAATTCGCCACGTAGGGGGCGCAGTTCGGTGCCATTGTAATCGATGCGGAACTTGCGAATGGCCGCGATGTCCTCGCGTTCGCTGGTGTCCCTTTGCGTTAAGGTTTTGTCAGGATTTGCGGAGTCGGAAATGGGTTCGAGGGCGAACTCTTCCGGTTTCTTTCCGGCGGGAAACTCGCTGAGGAAGAGATTGTTGATGTAAGGATCGTTTCTCTCGCCACGCCGCGCTTGGGTCATGAGATTCCGGTGTCTCGACTGGCGAAAGTCGGTGGAATGCAGGACGGCGAGGCCATCGGGTGTGGGAACAGCAGCGGGTTGGTTGTGGAGGAGGTTATCTGAGTGTGGAAGGAGAACGGGACCGTGCCATTTTTCGCCGTCGAAGCGACAGGCGAACGAGTTCCAAACCGAACCGATCGGCGTGTGGAAGCGTCCTTCCTTGGTCCGGGTAAAAAGCCAGATGTTACCGTTTCCATCTTTGGCGAGTCGACCCAGCGCGTTCAATGGACGTGCTCCGGTTGTTTCCGCTTCCTCTCCTTTTTCGCGCACGGTCTTGGTCGTTGTCGCCTTCGCCATCGATGCCTTGGGCGTGGCAGAACTCCACGCGAGCCCGCTCCAGGAACCGCCGCGTTGCAATCCGGGCAGTGCACTTGCCCAGTCCGCGACTGGTTCCTTCCATTCGCCGTTGTCGAGAATTCGCAGCGCGATCAGGCGTCCCTTATAGAGACCGATGCCGTCGTTGCGATCATACGCGCCCCAGTCCTTGCCCCACGCGTTGCCACCTTCTTCAAAGGCAATCCATAGCCGATTCGCGTTGTCATAGACTGCACCGGGTCGTGACTCGTAAACCGTCGAATTGGCGACAGGACGTGCGCTGCTTTCGGTTTCTCCACCGAATTCCCGCATCCAAATATCGTAATCACCGTGCTCATACGTGTCCCAAACGATGGCCACGCGCCCATCTTCAGAGGCCGCAATCGCAGGTGCCCAGCAGTTCCCGGACTGATTGCTGACTTGTATGACATTCGACCAATCGTTATCGGAAGTTTGGTGTCGTGCGAAGATGCCAAACTTACCGCCGCGGTCTTGCATCCAGGCTACCCAAACACGGCCCTCGGAGTCGGTCGTCGCGACGGGCGAGTGTGCGTTTCCGTTTGGTTGTTTTGACAGGGCAATGGACTCGCCGGGTACGCCATCGGCGACAGGTTTCACCCAGACCGCAAAGAACTCGCCGTCATCCGGCTTTTCTGCCCAAGCGACCAAGGCGTTCCCCGGACCAGCTTCGGCGACTGCGCAGCGCATCACGTCGCGACCATTTTCCGTGATCGCGATCGGAGCGCTCCACGTTCCATTTGTTCGACGCCGATACATGATTTGATCGCCGCCGGGAGCTTTTGCGAGATGGGAATAGTCATCCGGTGCTGCATCGAGATTTCCAAGCCGACTCGGGCGCGGCAATCCGGGAGTGAACGCCACGTGCACGGCGTGAATTTCCCCGGATGAGCTGGCAGCGAGCGCGGGCCAGTCGTCGTCGCGGCGGGATTTTGTGAAGGGAATCGTGTAGGCCACTCGCTCGATAAGAACGGACTGATCCAGACGGCGCATCGGGACGCCGGGCTCGATATTTCCCGGTGCAAATTTGAAATCACCTTGCTCGGTTTTGACTTCGATGAGTTGGCTAGGATCCGCGTCCTTGATGGCCAGAACGATGCCGTTGTCCGACATCGGGACCGTAGGTGCTTTCTTTCCGGTGAGTTTGTCGCGAAGAGGATTGTTGCTCCGCCGACCTCCGCGCTGGGTGACCGGCCGTGTCGATATGGTCCATGCGTTCGCGGCGGTAAACTGATCAGTCTGCTCGAATTTCCACCCGCTTCGTGCTGCGATGTTTTCTTCCGCAATTCCGATGGAACCGTCCCATGACTTGGCCGGCGCACCCTTGAAGAGTAATCGGATGCCGAAATTCTCTGCCTGCACAGCCGTTGCGATCACGACCGAGAAAAATAGAAACAAGGGGATTTTCATTCGCTGATTTTGATCAGCGACGGCTCAATGGTCAACCTTCTGCTTGAACGGACGGAAACGGCAGGGC
>JBCCWV010000066.1:0-23575 GCA_039192745.1 Verrucomicrobiota bacterium
CGCCATCGCATCGACGATCTCCTTCTTCACTTCGTCGCGCCGCCTTTTGCGCAGCTCTTCCATCATTCCGTGATAAGCAATCTCCGCGGTGTTTGGAATGAAGCTAAAGATGGTGTTGTCGAGATCACCCTCGATGACCTCCATGATGCGCGGCACTAACAAAGCCCCCAAACGTTTTCTCTCCTCGTATATCGCCGGGTCGTTGCCCCGCGAGAAATAAATGCGCTCGAACGAGCAAGGAGAGAACTTCTCTTTTCCCGCAAATCGATCACGACGAAGTTCCCCCTTCGCGTTGACGATGACCACCTCTCCCGGCTGGATCTCCTGCACCTGATCGATCTCCAAATCGAAGACAGTCAGGAGCGGAACCCTCTCAGAGGCAAATCCCACAACTTCCTCGTTTTCAAAGTAATAGCCCGGTCTTATCCCCCGCGCATCCCGCATGACGAAGACGTCTCCGCTCCCCATCGCACCGGCAATCGTGTAGCCGCCGTCCCAGATGCTCGCCGCCTTTTCCAAAACTTCGACGATGTCCAATTCGGCGGCGATTTCCGCGTCATCGGGGCTTTGCTCGCGACCGCGCTTGGCTCGGAGGATTTCGCCGTGAGCTTCATCAAGGTGATAACCGATCTCCTCCAAAACAGTCTGGGTATCGGTGCCGAAAACAGGATGTTGCCCCCGGTTGATGAGTTTCTGATTCAACTCATGGGAGTTGGCCATGTTAAAGTTCCCCATGACCATCAGGCTTCGCGTCTCCCAACTGCTACGACGCACATAGGGATGGCAGGAACCTTCGCCAAACCGACCGCTGGTTCCATAGCGCAAGTGGCCCATGAGAACTTGACCTCCGAACTCGAAGTGATCGCGCAGAGTGGATGGAGCTTCTGGATCAATCTCAAGCTGGCGCGCCAGTTTCGATAGCGCCTTCACCTGCTTGTTGAACACCGTCGTCAACGAATCCCGCTCCGCACTTCTGAAGCGGAACATGTAGGGCTGACCCGGCGACATTCCGAGTTTCACCGCACCGATCCCCATGCCGTCGTGCCCGCGGTTGTGCTGCTTTTCCATGAGGAGGAACAGCTTGTTGAATCCGTAGAGCGCGGTCCCGTATTTGTCGTGGTAGTACTCCAACGGCTTTTTCAGCCGCACTACGGCGATTCCGCATTCGTGTCGGATGAGGTCGCTCATCGGGAAAGAATCGTATTAGGAAGCTTCAATACGGATCTCGTCGGTTTCGTCGCTCACTTCGCCGAGGACACGCGCGCCGTCAACTACGGTCAACGCCGCATCGGCCTGCTCGGGGGCCACCGCTGTCACCCAGCCGTAACCCATGTTGAAAGTCCAAGTGGCCTCGTCGAATTCGACCGACTCGAGGACCTTTTGCGCGGGCGGATTTTCCCACGTTGGAAGCTGAAGCTTCGCCCCCAGCGCCCCGGTCACCCGCTTCAAATTCTCAGGAATGCCGCCTCCGGTGATGTGGGCGTGCGCCTTCGCGGCCACTCCTGCGGATTTTTGCCCGGTGATAACGTCGTGGTAAAGCCGCGTCGGAGCGAGGAGGGAAATAATCTCGCTTTCGGAAAAATCATTGGCGCGCTCGGAGAGGATGCGGCGCACCAGACTCCATCCGTTAGCGTGAAAACCATCCGAGGGGTAGCCAACGAGGACGTCTCCTGCCGCCACTTTTGAAGGATCGATCAGATCTCGCTTTTCGCCGGCACCGATGCAGAATCCCGACATCTCGATACCACCTTCTGGCACCAAGCCGGGCATTTCCGCGGTCTCTCCGCCGGCGAGAATACAGTCACAGCTCTCGCAATACGCGACGATGCCTTCGATGACTTGCTTGATCTGATTCTGGTCGATCTTGGGGATGGCAACGTAGTCGAGGAACAGGATCGGATCCATGCCCGTCGTGAGAACGTCATTCACGTTCATCGCGACGAGGTCTTTCCCCGCTTCGGCGAGCATGCCGTGCTTGAGCAGAAGTTCGATCTTCGTGCCAACACCGTCGCAACCAGTGACGATGATTGGTTCGCTGAGGGCGCTCAAGTCATAGGCGGCGGCGAAGAGACCGAAGGCGGAATGCAGCTTCCGATTCTTCTCCGTCCGTGCGCGGAGGGCGCCGATTTCGTCGACGACGTCAGCAGCCGCGTGAATATCCACGCCCGCATCCTTGTAGGTGATTTTTGTCTCAGACGGCATCGCGAATCGATTGAAAGAAGTGGTGTCCCCAACCCCAATCGGAGTCGCCGTTCCAGTCGGGATCATAATGGTGATGGCGGAAAATGAAGCGCTCCGGGTGCGGCATAAGCCCGAAGGCCCGCTTTGTAGAGTCCTGAAGGCCAGCGATTTGGGACTGCGACCCGTTGAAATTGGGATCGTAGGTCACAGCGGCATGACCGTCCTTGAGATGCGCCTCGGCCGCGCCTTCATCACCGACGAAACGACCCTCGGCGTGGGCGACGGGGAGTTCGAACTCGTCGGGGAGATTCGTGAGAAACGGGCTGTCCGCCGTCTTGTTCAACCCGACCCAACGGCAGACAAAACGACCGTTCGTGTTGGCGACCAGACTGCCTCCGGGAAGGATGCCGAGCTTGGTCAGAATCTGAAAGCCGTTACAAATTCCTAACAAGTACCCGCCGCCCGCGTGGAATTCCTTCACGGCGTCACCGAGACGACTCTCTGTTTCCAACTGCGCGAGCCGACCCGCCATGATGTAATCGCCGTAACTGAAACCACCCGGAAAAACCACGAGCTGCGCATCCGAAAAATGCTCTTTCCGCGCCGCAGCAATCGGAACGACCGTGGCGTCGAAGCCTACAACCTCAAGGGCCCGCGCCGTTTCAGCGTCGCAGTTCGTCCCGGGGTATTTCAGTAGTAACGCTTGAGGCCGTTTTTCCATATTGATTTCAGTTCAGCAAGGTCTTCGTCGAGGAGTGTTTCGCCGTTGCGGGAGATCTTCAGGCACCGATGGTCGGCGGCGGATTTGCCAATTCGGACGAGCGGAAGGTCGGAGAACTTCGAGGCAAAGGCGGCCGCGTTGCCCGACGTAACTTCGACCAGCAGCCGGGAGGGTGATTCGGAAAATAGGAAACTTGCTGCGGATTCAACCTGCTCCCGCAGTTCAAGTTCGATCCCTGCCTTCATCGAAAAAGCCATTTCCGCGGCCGTCACCGCGAGACCACCCTCGGAAACATCGTGCGCCGAGAGAACGAGACCATCCTTCACGGCAGCGTGATAAGCGCGGTAGAGTTCAAGCGGCGAGGCACCGTGGTTGCTGCTTCCAGCTGCGTCGTCGGAGGGTTCCACGTCACCGCCATTCGATGCAGTTGGAAGCTGCAACCACTGTGGCACCGGCGAAGCTGGAAGATTCTTCACCCGGCTGAAAACACTCCCGCCCAGCGAGCCAGCATCAGTATCGCCGAGCAAAAAGAGAACGCTGTCATCGCGCCGCAGCGACGAAGGTGTGACGTGCTCCACCGAGTCGACGATCCCCATTCCGCTGATAAGGCAGGTCACGGGAATCGACACCGGCCCCTCATCGGTCTCAAAGTAATTGTAGAACGAATCCTTCCCGGAAACAAAAGGCGCGCCGAAGGCGAGCGCCGCTTTGGCAATCCCTTTCGCACACTCGACGAGCCCGCCGAGTTCGCTGGGATCCTCCGGGTTCCCCATGCAGAAATTGTCGAGGAGCGCGATCTGGTCAGGATCGGCGCCCGAGGCGACAAGCTGCCGGACTGTCTCGTCGACGCAGGCTTCACCCATGCGGAACGGGTCCGTTTTGCCCCATTCGGGGAGCAAAGATAGGGCGAGCGAAAGCAGTTTTTCGCTTCCGTCGATCCGCATCACCGCCGCGTCCTGCGGGGCGTCGCCCGTAGCCCCGGCGAGCGGCTTTTGGAAGGTGTTCCCCTGCACCTCATGGTCGTATTCCCGGATAATCGGCTCGCGGGAAACGATGGCGAAGTCCCCGAGGACCGCTCGCAAATCCGCGCCGAGATCAGACTCGTCGAGGCCGGTCGCGGGAGGTGCGGTCACCGGTTCGAACGTCGATTTGAGCTGCTTGATCGGTGCGTCATGGAGGCGTTCGTTCCCGATCTCGCAAACGAGATTTCCGTCGTGCCAGACCTTGAGAACGCCGGAGCCATCCGCTTCACCAAGCCGCGCCAAGTTGGTGCCGTAGGTCGCGGCCAGTTCTTCCAGTTGTGGAACCGAGCCCTCTTTCACGGCGAGGACCATTCGCTCCTGGCTCTCGGAGAGGAAAATTTCCCAGCTCTGGAGTCCCTCTTCCTTCAAAGGGGCGTTCTCCAAATAGAGGTTTCCGCCACACTCGCTGAGCATCTCTCCCGCAGCACTTGAGAAGCCTCCGGCCCCGCAATCGGTCACAAATTCGATCAAGCCTTTCTCCCGCGCGTCGAGTAAAAAGTCTGCTACTTTCTTCTCTTCGATAGGATTGCCGATTTGCACCGCCGTCTGATCTTCCTCGTGACTGTCCGTATCGAGGGCCGCCGAAGAAAACGTCGCTCCATGGAGGCCATCACGACCAGTCCCTGCCCCGGCAGCGATGACGACCAAGTCGTCCGCCATCTCTTTGTCGATGTCCTCATTCGGAATCACGCCGGCCGTGCCGCAGAAAACGAGCGGGTTGTAGATGTAGGTCGAGTCGAACTGGATTGCCCCGAAGACGGTTGGAATTCCCATTCGATTCCCGTAATCACGAACACCACGAACCACGCCTCGCATGATGCCGAGAGGGTGAATCACATCGTCAGCCTTGATCTCTTCTGGCTTCGTGTCGGGGGCGCCGAAGCAAAAAACGTCGCACGATGCGATCGGTCGCGCCCCTTTCCCAGCGCCGAGGATGTCGCGAATCACGCCTCCAAGGCCCGTGTTCGCGCCCGCGTAAGGCTCGATCGCCGATGGATGATTGTGGGTTTCCACCTTGAGACAAACGGCGAGATTCTCGTCGAGCTTGATGAAGCCCGCATTATCAACAAAGGCGGAAAGCACGAATCCCGGCTTCGCCTCCATGATCTTCTTCGTCGTATCGCGGATGTAGGTTTTGTAGATGCTCCGGATGGTCTCGGTCGATCCGCCCGATTCATGCTCAATGGTCGCGGCAAAAATCCGGTGCTTGCAGTGCTCGCTCCACGTCTGAGCGAAGACCTCCAGTTCGACGTCGGTGGGATTTCGGCGCGCCTCCGAGACGAAGTAGCTCTGAATTTCCGCCATGTCGTCCAGCGAGAGCGAGAGCTTCATTTGCTCGCTCAAGGCGACGAGTTCGTCGGCACCCAAGTCCCGGATATCGACTTCCCTGTAGGTTTTAGCCGCTTCTGCCACTGCACTCATGAGGCTTGCCGCACCTCCCAAGCGTGAATGGCTGGGTTACAAAGGTCCCGGACAAAGGCGGCGTCATTCGCCCCGCCATCGGCGAAGACGTAAATCCGGTGCCGGATGCGGAGCCCCTTCAGGTCAATTGCGAGCCCCGGATGTGAAGCGGCGTAATCGAGAATTGCCCGTTGCTCCAGATCGAGGACTCCGGGCTTCATCCAGTATTCGAGGACAAACGCGAAGCCGTCGAGAATCGTTCCGCCCCCGAACTCCCAGCGATCGCCGATGGCGTCAATGAGAACTGCCTTGGCGAACTCCTCCGCGCCCGCTTGCTCGCCTTCGAATTCCAGATCGTAAACCCGCGTCGCCCGGTACTGCGCCGGTTTTTCCGGCGGAACATAGAGCAGGCCGGAGCAATCATGGAGATCCTCATGCTTGGCCATGACTTCGAGAATTAAAGTCTCAGACATTTCCAGGCAAACGGTTGATGTTCAATATTTTACTAAATTTTTCACGATCTTCGTAAAACTTAATTTCCCGTTTCGCGCAAGCCCTCAATCGCTCGGAAACATCCTCACTGCTGGTGATTCCGTCGCGAACTGCCGCCATTTTCTCCTTCTGAATATCGAGAAAGTCGCCATCCACTGTCGGGTTCGTCGGCGCGTCCCCTTCGGCCTGCCGAGTCGTGAGAATCGCATTGAAACTCTCGCCGGTGCGGACCGAATCCGCCTTCGCTTCCGCGAGGGCGTCGAGCCAGTTCTGATGCATGACATGGTAGTAGTCCCGCATCGACTGCTTGTTGAAATGGATGGCTACGTTATCGCCGTCGTGCTCAATGGTCATCGTCGCGCGGATGGAATCGGTATCGATGGTGTCCACAAAAAGCAGCGAATCCCCGTCGAAGGCGAACTCCCACTTTAAATCCCAGAGGGTCAATCCAAGTCGACCGACCATATTCCGAACCGCCCACGCTCCGAGAAGAGCCAGATGGCCTAGGGTGTCGAATTGCTCGGAGGTGAGCCCACTCATGAGGAAGGCCTCTTGGCGGGAAACCGGCCGGTCCTGCGCCTCGAACTTGCTCGTGAAGTCGAGGATCGGCGTCGAGAGCATTTCCCAGGATTTCAGCCCTTCGAAGGCCCCCAGTTCCGCTTCAAAGGCCTTTTTCGCCGCTTCGCTCATATCCTGATATTTGCGGTAAATCGACGATCCGCTGGTGATCCCGAAACGGACCAGGCACTCCAAAGGCACGACGTGCCCGGACAAACCGACGAACTTCCGGTAGTCTTGAACCACGCGGTTGAGGAAATGCCCGCGCTCCGGCCGATGCACCGTGAACCGCCGAACGACGTTGAACTGACTGGGATTCTCCGGAAGCCGCCCGGAAACGACCTCCCCGGTTTTGGCATCCAACATGCCCATATGGTGTGTCGGGGCGCCGGCCTTCTCCATTCCCGCGAGGACTTCTCCACGCAAAGCGTCCGACAGGGCGGGGTCGATCGTCTCGTCGTTCGCGATCGCTGCCCGCACCTCAGTCCACGTTTCCGGATTGCCCAAGGCAGTATAAGTGACATGCCGGAAAATCGACCGAGCCACGTCATTTTGCTCAATCTCAAAAATCGATCCCACATCAAAAACCGAGCCACCCTTGGTCGTTTCGCAGACCAGTTGATCGTCCGAACCGGGAACCGCGTAGAGGTTTTGCACCGATCCCTGATAGACAGGTGCCCCAAGATCGTGAATGGAAATCCGTTCGGCGTTCAAAGGCGGACTTTGCGCGACCGCCTCCGACCTGTCACCCAAAATTAGTTTTGAAATATTCCGCTCAAAATGCCCCGGAAATCCCGCTCGCAAGGCGGCTTTTCGACGCGAGTTACCCCCTTGCCAAAAGCCTCCTTTTCCGCCTTTCTCCGGAGCGAGCCCACCATGTGACGCTCGACCTTTTGCGCCGCGCAGCCGCCGCCGATTTGCTGGGTCCGATTGAATCAAAACTCGACTGGGCTCCCGTCGAAGTGATGGGCGTGCAGTTTCCAAATCCCGTCGGGCTCGCTGCCGGAATGGACAAGGCCGGCGACTGCGTGGACGGCCTTGGCGCGCTGGGCTTTGGTCACATCGAAGTGGGAACGGTCACTCCCCGCCCCCAACCCGGAAACCCCAAACCGCGACTCTTTCGCCTTCCCAAACACGATGCCCTCATCAACCGCATGGGCTTCAACAATCCGGGGATCGATCGCCTCGTCGAAAACATTCAAGGTCGACGATACGAAGGCGTGCTCGGCATCAACATTGGCAAGAACTTCGACACGCCGGTCGAAAACGCGATCGACGACTACCTCCTCTGCCTGCGCAAAGCCTACCCGCACGCCGACTACATTACGGTGAACATCTCCTCGCCAAACACCGCGGGACTCCGGGACCTGCAGGCAGTCGACTCGGCGAAGGCTTTGTTAGGGAGACTGAAGGAAGAGCAGGTGGAACTCGCCGGAAGACACGGAAAACACGTGCCGCTGGCCGTAAAAATCGCGCCAGACTTGGCCGACGATGACATCAAGACCCTCGCCGAGATGTTCCTCGAAATCGGTCTCGATGGCGTCATCGCGACGAACACGACGATTGAGCGGAGCACTGTAGCGGGCGACAAGTTCGCTGGCGAAAAGGGGGGACTAAGCGGACTTCCCGTGCGGACTCGCGCAACAGAAGTAGTGTCGATTTTGGCCGGAGCACTTGGTAATAGAATCCCCGTCATCGGTGTCGGCGGGGTCTCCGACGGCGCTTCCGCGGCCGAAAAACTCAACGCTGGCGCGAAACTCGTCCAGGTTTACACGGGGCTTATTTACGGGGGATCGGGGCTTCTTTCGGAAATTCGACGTGGGGATTCACCATGAAGAGCATGAAGTTCATGAAGGGGTTTTTGAATCCTAAGGTCCCACCAGTATCCTGACTTCTTAAGGATAAATCGTAACAAAGAGGCAAGAACCCTTGACGAACAACATAAGAGGTAAAAAAACTTCATACTCTTCATGGTAAAAATCATACCGGAGATTTCACCCTAACGGCGCGAAGAACTCTTTATAAGTGCAGTTCATGGTGAGCCCTCAGATCACATGAGGAATCAATTCACTGAACTTTCCAACCGAGTCATCGGATGCGCCATCGAAGTGCACAAGGAACTGGGCCCTGGATTACTGGAATCCACCTACCAGCAGTGTCTGGCGCACGAGTTGAAACGTGCCGGGATTTCTTTCCAAATGGAACTTCCCCTTCCAGTGACCTACAAAGATTCGAAAATTGATTGCGGGTATCGGGTCGATCTTTTGATCGAAGACGAAATCATTCTCGAACTCAAAGCTGTCGAGACTCTGCTGCCCATCCACAAAGCTCAACTCATCACCTACCTGCGACTTTCCGCCATCCACCAAGGGTTCTTGATCAATTTCAACGTCCAAGTATTGAAGAACGGCTTAAAGAGCTTGGTCTTTGATTCCAAAAATCGTTCATGACCTTCACGCTCTTCATGGTGAAAATCACGCCGGGGATCCCGGCTTCAGCCAATAAAGCACCGCCATCCGCGTGGCGATTCCGTTTTCGACCTGGCGGTTGATCAGGCTTCGCTCGTAGGTCATGACCGGATCGGAGAGTTCGATCCCGCGGTTCACCGGACCGGGGTGCATGACGTAGATCCCCTTTTCTCGGACCCGCTCGAACCGATCTGTGGTCAGCCCAAACACAGCATGATATTCATTGTCGCTTGGGAAAAAATGGGCGCCCTGACGTTCTTTCTGTACGCGAAGCAGGTAAAAGACATCGGGATTCCACTCCATCGCCTCCTCAAAACTGCGGAGCTTTTGGAACTCCGGGGGCCTTGAATCAGGCACCAGTGTCCCAGGTCCAAGGACACCCACCTCTACGCCGAGCTTCACAAGGATTCGAGCCGTCGATCGAGCGACCCGCGAGTGAAGCAAGTCGCCGACGATGACAACGCGTTTCCCGGACAACTCGTCCGCGGGCCAAATCTCGCGCAACGTCGAAGCGTCCAGCAATGCTTGAGTCGGATGCGCATGAAAGCCGTCGCCCGCGTTCAGGACGGAAGCCCCCGTGTGCGCCGCGATCATGTTCGGCACGCCGGCCATCTTGTGGCGGACGACGATGTAATCGACCTTCATCGCCTGGAGCGTGTCGATGGTGTCGAGAATCGACTCCCCTTTGACGACCGAGGAAGTGCTGACCTCGAAGTTGGTCACGTCCGCGCTGAGGCGTTTTGCGGCGACCTCAAAGGAGGATTTCGTCCGTGTCGAAGGCTCGTAAAAAAGAGTGAGAACTGACTTACCCTGAAGGGTTGGCACTTTTTTGACCGACTTCTTGAAGAGGTCCTTGAACGGTTCGGCCGTCGAAAGAATGAACTCGATTTCCTCGCGACTCAGCGAGGCGATGTCGAGCAAGTCTTTGCGGGGAGCCATCTTGGAGAAGTCCTAATGCCAAATCTCGAATTCCGAAACAAATTCAAAGGCTCAACCCCAAAATTCAGAGCTTCCGGAAGATAACGATCTATCCGCCACGATTTTGCGACGGCTCCGATCATCACCCTTTTCGGGTTTCGGAATTCCGGCGCGAGGCGGCTAGGGTTTTCCTGCCGGAAAGAGAGTCACGGAGTCCTCTTCGTCGTGATCTTTGAGTCTCACCCGGACATAGGCCTCCCGCGCAGCCTCGACGTCCTCGCCGACGTAATCCGCCTGAATCGGCAATTCCCGAAATCCCCGGTCAACGAGAGTCGCCAATTCAATTCGCGCCGGCCGCCCGAAGGCAACAAGCGAATCGATCGCAGCGCGGATCGTCCGTCCTGTGAAGAGCACATCGTCGAAAATCACGACGTGAGCCCCGTCGACGGAAAAGTCGATGTGGGACTCGTGAACCTCGGGATTCGATTCGAGGTGATGTAGGTCATCGCGGTAGAAGGAAATATCGATCGATCCCAATTCGACCTTCGGCCCCTCGGCCTCGACCATCTTCGCCACGCGACGCGCCATCGGAACACCGCGCTTGTGAATGCCGACAAAGCCCATCTTCCCCTCAGGATGTTTCTCCACGATCTGCATCGCAATGCGCTGGAGCTTGTGTTCCACATCGCGGGCATCGAGCAGTTTTTCGGAATTCACGGACGTTAGTTTTGAAGGGTTAAGATTTTGAGAAACGAAATGAGTCTGGAGAGATTCCTTGGTGAAAACTTGGCTCTTCGTTCTTCCATTCACGAGATCGTGCGGAGAATTCAATTAAGGACCGCTTAATATGAAGACCAGCGGTTCCACATGGAACCCATGGTTCGCGTTTGCAGGCGGACATCTCGACGATCATTGACGCTACACTCTCGCCTCGCCGGGAGAGAATTCCGAGCCGTTTTTGTGGCACGCCTAGAGACGGCCAACCGGATGCTTCCTTCGCCGTCTGGCCTCGGAGGTCGATCTCGGCCTCGCCTCCCCCTAGAAACCCGGCGAGCCCCCGCAAGCCTCGGTTTGACTTTAGGGCCTTTGTAACCGATATCTTGCGCCCTTTTCCAAAAATCTAGTCCCATGGCCACGGTAGAAGTTATTCTCAAAGAAAAAATCGAAGGACTCGGCGCAGAAGCCGACGTCGTGAAAGTGAAGCGCGGATTCGCCCTGAACTATCTCATTCCTCACGCCAAGGCCTACGAGGCGACGAAAGGCAATCTCCGCCAAATCCAAAATCTCCAAGCCATCCGCGCCGAGCGCGAGGCCAAGGAACTCGAGGAAGCGACCCTGATTTCCAACCGTCTCAAAAAGCATCGCATCAAGGTCGAACTCGCTATTGGCCAAGGCGGCAAAGCTTTCGGCTCCATCACCACGCAGGACATCCACGAGGCTATCAGCGCCGCCGACAAAAAGTTCGCCACAATCGATCGTCACAAGATCCAGCTCGACAAGCCAATCAAGAACACCGGCGACTTCGAGATCCCCGTGAAACTCCACAGCGACCTGGACACCGTGATCCGCCTCAACGTCAGCGCGAAGGTGGACGGAGAGGCGGCGGCTGAGAGAGACGAAGCGGACGAGGATTAAGACTGACGGGCAGCCACACCGTCCCGCACATTGACTCGCACAATCACTTGTGCGAAACTTCCAAGTGGCCACGAACTTGGATTTGGATCCCGATTTGCTTGATTCGGCCGTCGCAGCAGGCAAGCACCCGTCAAAAAGAGCGGCTGTCGAAGCGGCCTTGGTGGAATACGTCAACCGACGGAAACAGCAGGAAATTCTGACGCTTTTCGGCGAAGTAGAGTTCGACGATCGTTACGACTACAAGGAAGCGCGTCGCAAACCATGCGAGTCCTAGTCGACACTTCGGTCTGGTCCCTGGCGTTGAGACGACGGAATCGCCAGGAAACGCCGGAAACTCAAGCACTCGAAGACCTGATTTCAGACGGACGAGCGGTGATCATCGGCCCGGTGCGACAAGAGATTCTGTCGGGCGTCCGTTACGACGAGCAGTTTCAAAGGCTGAAACTAGCTCTGGATGCCTTTCCCGACCTGTTGATCAAAGCCGAGGACTACGTCGAAGCCGCCCAAATCTGTAACCGATGCCTGGAATCGGGGTTCGTTCTGGGGAACACGGATTGCCTAATAGCCGCAATCGCAAGGCGTGAAAATGTCGAAGTGCTCACGACAGACAACGACTTCAAGAACATCGCTTCTGTCGTTTCTTTGGGGCTTTTCGGAGTCTCTTAGTCGCTCCTCCAAAACTCGCCCGCGAATCGGCGATTCTCTGCTCAAGTATCTGACTCCAGAAGCATGAATACTCGACTTTTCACCTAAATCACTTGAGTGGGGTTTTCGAAATGGCGCGGAAAGGAGCGTCGGTGCCCTCACCGACCATCATCATAATCGGCGAAGCCGCACTGTTTTCTCGGGGCTGTATGGGTGTGTCCAACCTTGAGAAAAAGGCAATGCGGCTTCGCCGGCAGGGTGGACGGTCGGTGAGGGCACCGACGTTCCATCCGCGATATCTGTTTAACGCAGGCGCCACTCTTGGATCACCATTTCCACAGCCGTCCACAAAACTTCACAAAACTTTTCACTGAGCCTGAATTTTCTGAAAAATTAACTTTTCCGTTGCCGAGGCACCCGTCGTAGTTGATCGGACGGAGTGGTCTCCTCAACTCCCATTTCTTCAAACACTCCCCCTCCTGCCGAGGGCGCTCAACCGTCTTTCCAAAGTCCTGGCAACAAAGCCGAGAAGCCGAATTCCTCGGCCGCGCACGAACTCAATCGTCCCCTCCCCAGCAGTCCCGACGCCGAAAAAGGCGTTTTAAGCGCTCTCCTCCAGTCGCCCGAAAACCTGATCATGGACGCGGTGGAGACGTTGAAGTCGGAAGCCTTCTACGTCCCCGCGCACAAGCTCCTTTACGAAACGATCATCCGCCTCCCGGACGAGGGCCAACCCGTCGATCCGGTCACGCTCCAAGAGGCATTGATCCGAAAGAAGCTCATGGAAAAAGTCGGCGGGCCCGTCGCGGTTTCCGAGCTTCTCACCTTCGTCCCCGACGCGTCTCACTTCGAATTCTACAGGGACATCGTTCTCGAAAAGGCACTGCTTCGGAAGATCATCCTCACCTGCACTGCCGGCATCAAAGAAGCCTACGAAGGCGAAGACGAACCGCGTTCGGTCCTCGACAAAGTCGAGTCGAAAATCCTCGATGTCGGCGACGACGAGATCGACACAAAACGCCAGGAACCCTTGGAAACAACAGTTCTCCGGGCATTGGGACGCATCGACGAGATCTTTGAAGGCAACGGTCAGGTCATGGGTGTCCCGTTCGGTTTCAGGGATATCGACAAGATGACCAACGGCATGCACTCCGGCCAGATGATCATCATCGCGGGTCGACCCGGCATGGGTAAAACCTCGCTGGCGATGAACATCGTCGAACACGTGGCCATCGACCAGAAGATGCCCGTCGCCGTCTTCTCTCTTGAGATGAGCAACGACGAACTCGTGCAGCGCATGATCTTCTCTCGCGCAAAAGTCGACGTCGCCAAGATCCGCGACGGCCGCCCTGACGTCGATGCCCACCCGCGCATCGTTGACGCCGCCAACGAACTCGTCGGCTCAAAAATCTTCATCGATGACACGCCTGGCATTGGCATTCTCGAAATCAAATCCAAGGCCCGCCGCCTCAAGCGCGAAGGCATCAAGCTCATCATCGTCGACTACCTCCAGTTGGTGAAGTGCGAGCGCGAACTCCTCACAAAGAATTCCAACCGTGAGCAGGAAGTCGCCATGATTTCCCGGGAAGTGAAGGGACTCGCAAAGGAACTCGAACTCCCCATCATCATCCTCGCCCAGCTCAACCGCCAGCCGGAACAACGCGGCGGCGGTCAGCCCCGGCTCAGCGACCTTCGAGAATCCGGATCCATCGAGCAAGACGCCGACCTCGTTGGCTTGATCGCCCGCCCCGAAGTCTATGAAGATGACGAAGCCAAACGCGAGGAGATGGAGGGCGAAGCCGTCTTCCACATCGCCAAGCAACGCTCCGGCCCCATCGGCGACGTCAAACTCACCTTCATCCACAACCAAACCCGATTCGCCGACGCAGCCTTCGGGTTCCAAGTTGGTGAAGGTTGACCTCTTCCGCGGATCCCGTATCTTTTTGGAGGTTGTCTTGGTTCTGATTGCCCCTCGACGAATGAGGTTTTTCGTCGAATGTGATGCGCTCCGCGGTCGTGCGCCCTCGAAATACGGCCTGCCCGCCGTGTAACCAACAGACTTTCAGAACTTTACAAACTTTCATGGTCACTTGGATCCTCAAGAAAATACTCGGCTCAAAGAACCAGCGCGAGCTCCGGCGAATTCTGCCCCTCGTGAAGCGGATCAACGAGATCGAGACCGGTTTGCAGAACGAATCCGAGGATGCCCTCCGCGAGAGAACCAAAAAATGGCAGACGGAATTGGCCGCCTTTGAAAAGGATCTCGACAAGGAGATCGCCGACTGGGTCGAGGCTGAGAAGGCTAAACTAACACAACCAGAAGGACCGGAGCGCGTCCGGGAGGAACAGGGTATTCTTGAAACGGCGCGGAAGAAAAAGAACGAGGGAATCGACGACGTTTACGACGCACAGTCGAAGTATCTCGAAGAGATTCTTCCGGAAGCCTACGCCATTGTGAAAAACGGGGCCCGCCGATTGTGCGGATCAACGATCAGCGTTTGCGACCAGCCGATCGAATGGAACATGGTTCACTTCGACGTGCAGCTTATTGGTGGAGTTGCCTTGCACCGGAACATGATTGCGGAGATGGCCACCGGTGAGGGAAAAACGTTAGTCGCCACTTTGCCCGTTTATCTGAACGCCCTCACCGTCCGCGGAGTCCATGTCATCACCGTCAACGACTACCTCGCCCGACGCGACTCGGAGTGGATGGGAGAACTCTTCAAATTCCTCGGTCTGACCGTGGGAGTCATTCAGAATCAACTCCCTCCAGATGGCCGGCGCGAGGCCTACAACTGCGATATCACCTACGGGACGAACAGCGAATTCGGCTTCGACTACCTTCGCGACAACGGCATGGCAACGAGCAAGGCCACGCAGGTCCAGCGTGACCACTACTTTGCGATCATCGACGAAGTCGACTCCGTCCTGATCGATGAAGCCCGGACTCCTCTGATCATTTCCGGACCCGTTGCAAGGTCTACCTCCCATCAGTTTGATCGCTTCAAAGGCATCGTCTCTCAGATCGTCAAAAAGCAAAACGTCCTTTGTAATGAGGCCATCGCTTCCGCCAAAAAGGCGATCGAAGACGAGGACTATGAATCCGGCGGACGCGACATGTACAAAGTGAAGCTTGGCCAGCCACGCAACCGTGGCCTCCTCCGCCTGATGGAAGAACCGGCAAATCGGAAGGCCATGGAACAGGCCGAGCTTTCCATGCTGCAGGATCAGCAGAAGAAAGCCCTCTTCGAATTGAAGGAAGAACTCTTCTTCACCATCGATGAGAAAGCCCAGGATGCCGACCTCTCCGAACAAGGACGGTCATTCCTGAATCCCGATGATCCTGACGCCTTCGTCCTCCCCGACCTTGCAACTGAGTTTGCCGGAATCGATGGCGAAGAGGGACTTAGCGACGTTCAGAAGGCCAAGAAGAAGGAGGAACTTCAGAGCAAACTCGATTCGCAGGGGGAAAAAATCCACGCCATCAACCAGCTTCTTCGCGCCTACTGCCTTTACGAAAGAGACGTCCAGTATGTCGTTGAAGACAACAAGGTCATCATCGTCGATGAAGGCACCGGCCGGAAGATGGTCGGTCGCCGCTGGAGCGACGGACTGCACCAGGCAGTCGAAGCAAAGGAAGGCGTGCGCATCGATCAGGAGACGCAGACTCTCGCTACCATCACCATTCAAAACTACTTCCGGCTTTACGAAAAACTCGCCGGTATGACCGGCACGGCGGAAACGGAAGCGGCGGAATTTCACGACATCTACAATCTGGATGTCCTCATCATTCCCACGAACCGCCCCATCGCACGGATTGATCAGAACGATCACATCTACAAGACGCGCCGCGAGAAGTACAACGCCGCCATTGAAATCATCAAGGAGCATCATGCCAAGGGTCAGCCCATCCTCGTCGGAACCGCTTCCGTCGAGGCTTCCGAGACTGTTTCCCGCATGCTTAAGCGGGAAAAAATTACTCATAACGTTCTCAACGCCAAGTATCACCGCCAAGAAGCCGAGATCATTCAGCGCGCCGGTCAAAAGGGAACCGTCACCGTCTCCACGAACATGGCAGGGCGCGGAACTGACATCAAGCTTGGTGAAGGGATCGCTGATGTTGGTGGTTTGTTAGTGGTCGCGACTGAGCGTCACACTTCCCGTCGAGTGGACCGCCAGCTCCGCGGTCGTTGCGCCCGGCAAGGAGATCCCGGCGAATCCATTTTCTTCATCAGCTTCGAGGATGATCTCATGCGAAACTTCGGTGCCGCCGAACGCATGACAAAGATGATGGAGCGTTTCGGCTTGGAAGAGGGACAAGAACTCCAACATAGCTGGCTCAATCGTTCCGTTGAAACAGCACAGAAGCGCGTCGAACAACGGGACTACATGATCCGAAAACACGTCCTCGACTACGACGACGTGATGAATCAGCAACGCGAGGTCGTTTATGGATACAGAAACGAAGTCATCGAAACGGCCAGCCCAAGGGAACTCATCGGCGAGGCCATCGAGAAGGCTGTCCCGGGTCGGGTTGGTGAATTTTTCGCTCCCATGCAGATGGAAGAACCCGCTGATATCGATGGACTTGTGAATTGGGTCAATTCCACCTTCCCGCTCGCAATGACTCGCGACGATTTGAGCGAAGGCGCTTCTGGATTCGACGGGAACTACGAGGATGTTTCTGACCGAACCTCCGAATTCATCGTTGGTCGAATCAAGGAGACATACGACCTCAAATGTGCGCACGAGGATCCCGAACGACTCACGGAACTCGAACGTTATGTCATTCTCACCGCCGTCGACAAACTCTGGCAAGAACACCTGTATGCGATGGATGGCATTCGCGAAGGAATCAGTCTTCGCCGTCACGGTCAGAAGGATCCGCTGATCGAGTATAAGAATGAGGCCTTCGTGGTTTTCCAGGAGCTGATGGACTCCATCGACAACGAAACTCTGTCCAACCTCTTCCGCAGCAGCACGAATCTCCAATCGCTGGAAAACTTCTTTGCCAACCTTCAACGCCAAGGCTCGCAGAACACAGCTGCGGGCATCGGTTTCGACAATCCCGGCGCGGCACCGCAAACCACGAACACCGGTGCTGGTCAAGGCAGCGGCCCACAGGGCGTCCAACCCCGACAGGCTCCCGAAATCGCCGTCCCCATCCGACGCGAACAACCCAAAGTGGGCCGAAACGAGCCCTGCCCGTGCGGCAGCGGGAAAAAGTACAAGCAATGCTGCGGTCGAAAAGCCTAGCCGAGGGCGAAGAAAATGGGCATCTTGCTGTCCCCTGAATCCTCCAAACCGAACTCTTTAAATGGCTGAATTTGAGAACCTTGTGAGCGTGGTGACCGGTGGCGGTCGTGGAATTGGACTGTCCATTGCCAAGCGTCTCGCCGACGGCGGAGCGAAGGTCGCGGTCATTAGTCGCACCGAGTCGAACGCCCAAAAGGCAGCGGATGAAATCAATGCTACTCACCCGGAGGCTGCGAAAGCTTACGCCGTCGATGTCGCCGATGCCTCGGCTACCGAGGCGACCGGCAAGCAAATTGTCGCCGACTTCGGCCAAGTCGATATTCTCGTGAACAACGCGGGTGTCACCCGTGACGGTCTTCTTCTCCGCATGAGTGACGACGACTGGGACACCGTTCTCGACACAAACCTCAAGGGCGCCTTCAACTTGGTCAAAGCCGTCCAGCGCTCCATCCTCAAGTCGAAACACGGACGCATTATCAACGTCAGTTCCGTCATCGGTCTCATAGGTAATCCCGGCCAAGCCAACTACGCCGCCAGCAAAGCCGGTCTCATCGGATTCACAAAGTCACTCGCACGTGAATTCGCGAAAAGGCAGATCACCGTCAATGCCATTGCTCCGGGCTTCATCGTCACCGACATGACCGATGAACTGAACGACGATCAAAAGGCCGCCGTCTTGGCCAATATTCCGCTCGGATCGCTGGGCGAGGTGGATGACATCGCCAACGCCGCCGCCTTCCTCGCCAGCGCCAAAGCCCGCTACATCACGGGCCAGACACTGACCGTCGATGGCGGGATGGTGATGAGTTAGGCTTTGTTGTCCAGAGGGTTCCACACATCATCGAATCCCATCCCCTCGAAATCCTTGACGTTGGCCGTGGCGAATCTCCTTACTCCATGCGCTTGCAATGTCAGGGCCAAGCGGACGTCAAAAAGCCGACGTCGAGCAAATCCCCGTTCTCCCGCAAGCTCCCACACCGCAGACATGACGGACGCGTTCTCCACCAGTTTCCAACTCTTGTTCTCACGGAAACGCTGGACGACGGACACCGCTTTTGAAGGAGACATCTCGCTACCCACCAAGACCGGATTTCGTATCAAAAGATAAAGTTCAGCAAGCACAAGTTCCGCCATAACACACTCAGTATTTCTGGCATGCTCCTGAACAAAGTTCCTCGCCTCTGTGTGAACCTCGCTCCCTTCGTGAATGGCATGGAAGAGTAGATTCGTGTCGAATGCGATCATTCGGTGACCCCTTCGATCAGCCGTTCTTCCAATTCCTCTTCGCGGACTTCATTCAGACGGTCATTGCCGAATGTCGGTCCATCTCCACGAATCACCGGAAGCGACCAATCATCCGTGGATTTATCCACTGGATGTGTTTCTGCCATGTATTCAAGACCGCGACGCATTACCTCCGCAAGCGACCACTCTTTGGCTCCCGCAATCGCCTTTGCTTTCTGATAAAGCTCATCCGGAATCTGAACCTGTGTCTTAACCATGATGATGGCAATTTGCCACAGATGGCAAAAAATTCAATCGCTCTTTGCGCATACACTCCATTGGTAATCAACGGTTTTCGAAATTCACTGATACCGCATCCCCATCGCTTCCACGCGCTGCCGGGACAGAAATTCTTTCGCGAGCGCCCGGTAGGACGAGGCGCCATTGCTTGAACTCGCGTACTCGAGAATCGTCTGCCCGAAGCTCGGCGCCTCTCCGAGACGAATACTCCGTGGAATGATCGTGTTATAGACTTGTTCCGGGAAATGCTCGCGCACTTGATCGACGACTTGTCGGGAAAGGTTCGTCCGCTGGTCGAACATCGTCATGATGATGCCCTCGACGAAGACATTGGGATTCGCGCCGGAGTCGCGGATCTGTGAGAGCACGTTCATGATCTTCGCCAACCCTTCGAGGCCGAAGAACTCACATTGAAGCGGAATGAGCAATTGATCCGCCGCCGCCAACGCCGACGTCATCAAGACTCCCAACGACGGCGGACAATCGAGAATGACAAAATCATATCGGCCAGTGAGCCGAATCGGCTGCAAAACTTCGCCAAGCCGCGAGAGATGATTCTCCTCCTGCGCGAGTTCGATTTCCGCGCCGGCCATATCCATGTCCGCGGGTATGATGTCGAGCGATCCAAACCTCGTGTGAAGGATCTTCGACTCGGCAGCGACGTCGCCGACGAGTGCCTCGTAAATGCTGGGATTCTCCGATGGCGGATCAATGCCCAGTCCACTCGTCGCGTTCGCCTGCGGATCCATATCGACCAATAAAACCTTCTGGTGGTTCTCCTCCGCCAACGCTGCCGACAGATTGACGGCCGTGGTGGTTTTCCCCACCCCGCCCTTCTGATTGGCGATGGCTACAATGGTCATGGCTTGGCGCGAGTTCGCTAGTCCTACGTCATCGCCCACAGGAGGCCCCTTTGCCAACACAAATCACTCCGCGGAAAGGAGCCCTTCCCGCAGCAAATCCGTGAATTCCCGCATCGCCGGGGAGGTCGCCCGCGTCCGTTTTTGCACGATTCCAAGCGGTCGCCACATGTCCTTGGACTGGATTTCGAGCGCCACAAGCGAATTGCTCTTCAATTCATCCAGAACCGAGCGTTTCGGCACAATCGATAAGGCATTTTCGACTTCCACGGCCCGTTTCACCGTCTCGATGTTGTCGAATTCCATCTCTCGTTCGACCGAAACATTCGATGCCCGAAGGGCCCGGTCTACCGCCTTGCGGGTTGGCAGATCGGGTTCGAAGGCGATGAATTTCTGATCCGCGAGATCCTTCAGGCGAATAGTCTTCTGAGACGCCAACTCATGCTCCGGCGGACAAACGCAGACAAGCTGGTCTTGCGCAAATTCCTCGACGACCACTCCCTTTCGTTTCGACGGATAGGCGACCACGCCTATGTCGGCGCGACCCTCCACCACTTCGGTATAAACCTGATTCGATCGAAGATACTCCACCTTCAATTCCACATCCGGGTATTGCTTGCGGAACTTCTTCACGATCGGCGGAAGCTCGTGAAGCCCAAGACTAAAAACCGTCGCCACCCGCAGTCCGCCCGCGACACGATCCTGCAACTCCTGAAAACTGTCTCCGATTCCATTGTAGATCTCGAGAATGTTTCGGGCAGCCTCGAGGAAAACCTTGCCTTCCGGTGTCATGGAAAAATTTTTCTTCCCGCGCTCGATCAGCGTAACGTCAAATTTAGACTCAAGCGCTCGAATCTGCTGGCTCACCGCACTCTGTGTCACCCCGTTAATTTTTGCAGACTGAGAGAAACTGGCGGTTTCAATCAGGTCGCAATACACTTTCAGGGTTTCAATCTGCATAAAATAAAGTAATACCCGCGGGGAGACTCCGTTTTCGAAGGGCGTTTCTAATATTCGCTAATCGATTTGGGTCAACCGATAAGATTACTCATTTTTATGAGCATCCCTGAAAGATATAAAAAAATCTGCAAGTGCATCGCAAGTGCCTGTGAAAGAGCTGGTCGCGACCCCGACAGCGTCACCCTGCTCGCCGTTTCGAAGACTTGGCCTGCCGAAACCATCCTCGAATTGTACCACTGCGGTCATCTCATCTACGGCGAGAACAAGGTGCAGGAAGTGGAGCAAAAGCGGCCCGTCCTGCCTTCGGACATGGAGTGGCACTTCATCGGTCACTTGCAAAAGAACAAGGTGCGCAAGGTTCTCGCCCACTGCGACGTCATTCAAAGCGTCGATTCCCTCGAACTCGCGCAACGGATCGACCGCATCGCCGGAGAACTCGAAACTCGTCCGAAAATCCAACTGCAGGTCAACATCGGCGACGAAACTTCCAAGCATGGCTTCTCACCCGACGACCTCTCCGCTTCACTTCCGGGCATTCGCGAACTAGAGAACGTCGAGTTGTCCGGCCTCATGGCGATCCCGCCGGCGGTTGATGATCCGGAAAAAGCGCGCGCCTACTTTCGCTCGATGGAGGAATTGCGTCGAAACCTTGAAGACCGCGAAGGCATTCCCCTTCCCGAACTTTCCATCGGAATGAGCCACGACTTTGAGGTCGCCATCGAAGAGGGATCAACCATTGTGCGGGTCGGCTCCGCTTTGTTTGGCGAACGCATCTATCCCGCCGTAAACTGATCTCCCAAGTATGAAGCGAGCGGACTTTCCCCAGGAAATTCAAGACCTCATCGGCGCCTTCAAGCGCCTTCCGGGCGTCGGTCCGCGCAGCGCCGAGCGCATCGTCGTCTGGTTGCTCAATGGGAACGACGCCGTCGCCGGTGACCTCGAAAAGTGGCTCGGACGCGTGAAATCCGGCGTTGCCCGGTGCGATGTCTGCGGCTTTTACCAACCACGCGATGGCGAATGCATGCTCTGCACCGATCCCGCCCGCGAAGCCGCCAGCCTCTGCATTGTCGAACAACCCACCGACGTCCTCGCCATTGATAAAACGGGTGCTTTCAAAGGCAATTACCACTGCCTCGGCGGCAGACTCGCCCCCTTGGAGAATGTCGGACCGGAGGACCTCCGCATCGACGCCCTTGTCGCGCGATTGAAGCAGGAAAATGTCGAAGAGATCATCCTCGCCCTCGGCTCCGACGTCGAAGGCGAAGCCACCGCCAACTATCTCGCCGAACTTTTGCGCACCCAATTCCCCTCCATCCGCGTCACCCAACTCGCCCAAGGCCTCCCCGCCGGCGGCGGACTGGATCATGCCGATGAAGTGACTTTGTTCCAAGCACTTACAGGTCGCAGGCCGAGGTGACCCCATGGGACATGCGTAGGATCGTAATATAGCGACAACGTACCAGCATGATACACCATTCGTCTGGAATTGACTCCAATTCTATCAAACTCAAGGTTTCCGATTTTGATCTTGCCATTGAGTGTCCTGTCACTCTATTCTCCGAAAACGTAGTTGCACAAGCATAGAAGCTGGAGGTTTTCATGAATAACGAACTGCAAGACGAATTGCTAAAGCTGATTAAAAGGGTCAACTCTCCTGAAGGAAAACCCGGCTTCTTTCGCCGACTCATAAAGACCTTAAACAGTCCCTTTACAATTACAGTCATAGGCGGACTCGCAATCGCTTCGATAACAGAATCTATTCAAGCAAGGGCGATCAATGCAGCGGAAAAGCGCGAACACAGCCGCAAACTCTGGCAGAGCAAGCTTGATTTCTTTACGGTTTTCAGCAATGGCATTCAGAAATATCTCTCCCTGCTCATAGAATGGAGCTTCGAGGGGGCAACTTTAATCGAATTAAGCCAATCGGGAATTACTAAAAGTGAAGAATTCATAAAGTCTGAAGCTAACTATGTGCGCCTGAAGAAGGAGTTATTACAGGCTGATAATATCGACTCTCTCTGTGCCAGAGCGAAGGCAATATTTAAAAACCCCTCCACGCAAACTCACGTCGACGAGATCGCGTCGATCGCAAACAAATTCCTGAACTATAACAAATTATCCCTTGATCAGATTGCCGAATTACAAGGCGAAGCTAATGAGGCATACAAAAATGCTATCAGCTCGTTAGCCAACGAGTTAGCGGACCAAGACTAGTCATGTTACGTTTCAGATCTACCATTTTTCTGCTCGTCTTTCTGCTTGCAAGTTGTCAAACTTCGCGCATTACGATTTTTAAAAAAGAAGACTTTGAGGAGCAAGCAAGGGATATCTCCCTCGGATACGGTTACACTTGGGAATACCCTCCTGGGTTAGAGGAAATCATGGTTCGGCATAGAGAATTAACGAGCAAATTAACATCGAGATGGAACTACGGAGAATCGGAATACGCGATCTGGGAAAGATTTTCAAGCGAAGTGGAGCTATACTTCAATCAGACTCTACCTTCTCTGGCTAAGCGCAATAGACTCAGTCTGCGAGAATTCGAGGAATACAGAATCGCTCTCGCCGGACTCTTAATTGATCACTGGAAAGGTCCCAGTAAACCCAAAATTATTGGCGACAAAAAACGCTCGGACGAGGCAGGAAGATCGACAGCTTGAATAAAATCCAAACAAGTTGTCTATACTTAGAAGGCATGAATCCATAACCTCACCAGTATCGGAACTAATCAAGATACAGCAACTTCGTCCAATCACTCCCCCACACAGAACAGCGTATCATCCGTCCGAATGAATAAGTTTCCGCCCGCGATCGCTACGCTCGCGCGATTCACTTGATTGCGCCCTTCCCCCATCTCGGTGCGGTGCAGTAAGGTGAACTTGTCAGGATTTGCCGCGGCAACAAAGACTTCGCCTGCGTGGTTGATCATATAGA
>JBCCWV010000067.1:0-23448 GCA_039192745.1 Verrucomicrobiota bacterium
TCGTCGAGGACGATGTTGGGGTTGATGAAGTCGAGGCGGAGGGCTTTGGTGGTGGAGGGTTTGAAGTGGAAGTCTTGAAAGCCGCCCCAGTGTTCCTGCCAGGCGAGGTTGGCGTCGCGGAGTTGGCGGCGGAGTTTGAACATGTCGGGGTAGAGTTTCTGGGCGGCTTGTTTGCGGGGGTGGGTGGGGGAGAGTTCGGGGTAGCGGCCGCCGAATTCGACACCTTGGAAGACGGCGGTGAGGGAGTAGTAGTCTTGGATGGAGATGGGGTCGAATTTGTGGTTGTGGCAGCGGGCGCAGGAGATGGTGACGCCCATCATGGAGGCGCCGATGGTGTTCATGATTTCGTCCATGCGGTCGGCTCTCGCCTGCCGAATGGCCGTTGGTTCACGTCCAACTGTCGCAGCAGGGACATGCGGGCCTGCAACCAGAAACCCCGTCGCTTCACCGACGCCGAATTGATCGCCGGCAAGCTGATCCTTGATAAACTGATCATAGGGAATGTCCTCGTTGAATGCGCGAATGACATAGTCGCGGTAAATCCACGCATTCTTCCGGTAGAGATTTGCCTCTGACCCATTCGTCTCTGCCCAGCGGATCACGTCGAGCCAGTGCTGCGCCCATCGCTCGCCAAAATGCGGTGAAGCCAGCAACTCTTCGACAAGTTCCGTATAAGCTTCTCCCGGATCGACCGCGTGATCCTCTTTAAACTTCGCCACCCGCTCCGGCGTGGGAGGCAATCCTGTCAAAACGATAGAAACCCGGCGAATCAAGGAAAGGCTATCGGCGCGTTCATTGGGCTCAAGCCCCTCTTCACGCAGCTTTTCCAAGAGGAATCCATCGATCGGATTCTTGGCGCCTGAAGGAGCCACCGGACGCTCGACGGGAAGAAAGGACCAGTGGTCAACTTCCTCTTCGATCACCTCATCCATCTGTCCCGGCCACACCGCGCCTTCCGTAATCCATTGCCGCACCAACTCGATTTCGTCCTCCATCAGCGTGTCCCCTTTCGGCGGCATTTGCATGTCCGGGTTCACGCCGGTAATCACTTCCATAATAAAACTCTTTTCCGGGTCTCCGGGAACGACCGCAGGAAACCCACCATCGCCGCCTTTTAGAAGATAAGCACGGCCATCGACACGGAACCCGGCCTTAGGCCGCGAGTCTCCGTGACAGTCGATGCAGTAGTCCTCAAGGATCGGAAAAATATCCTTTTCAAAGTCAACTGGAGTAGCACGCAGGATGACAGGCATCGAAAAAATGCCAGCCATCGCAAGAAAACGATGGATGCAGGGGTTCATATTACTTCTTTGAGTATGTAGGAATTATCACGGCCTTCGCCAACGCGCGAGGGACCAATACCAGTGAGTTTTTTTGTGAAATCTTGATTCATCGGCAAGCGAAAGAAGCTGCTCCAATCAGCGGAAATTGGCGCGGCTTCTTCTATAGAGTTGTTGAACCTCGTCGGCGGACAAGGCCGCGTCGAAAACGGCAATTTCGTCCATGCGACCGTTCAAGTTTCGCAAGGCAAAAGTAGGATCTTCACGGAAGGGCTGCCCCCAGTTTCCAATCTCCGCGTTACCAATTCGAAGCTCATCAATGAAAAAGTCCGGCTCGATTTCCTGCGTGGAAATGCGCTCTCCGTTTACATAGTGTGACACCTCACGACCTACCGGGTCGAAGACCGAGGCAAGATTAATCCAGCGCCCACTCATCGACGGATCCCAAAATGGAGGCGAGAAATACACGCGGTGGAAGCCGTCATCATTAGCGGCCTTGGGATTCGGCCTCTGGTCGTCGACCATCACGGAAAGCATTAGCTTCCCGTCGTTCCGAATTTGCCAGTGCGGTTCACCGGTTTCATAGCCATCCCCCATGAAGAGGGCATTGTAAGAACGATCAAGGCTGTCAATGCGCACCCAACACATGAAAGTGTAAGCCGAGAACTCGCCGGTGAGATTGACCCTCGCGCGCGCGCCGGCGCGGGGAAACTCCAACGCTGACTTCATACCCGGCCACCGACCATCCACGGATTCCGCCAAGATAACTGCGCCGAAACCATCGTAACTCTCCGGCTCAACCAAATTGGGAATCAACCCACTGCCCACGCGATCGTCGAAGGTGTAATAGGCAATCAGACGTTTATCCATTGCCAACGCGTCACGGTGCGCCTCCCACTTCGCAAAGCTTGCGTTCCGACGCGCCTCTGTGTGTGAATCCAAATTCGCCGGATCCGGGGCACGGACCATTCCCGTCTCAATAGGTTCCGCCTTCCCCTCATGCGGCAAACTCCATGCTCCACCCTGTTTCACCAAACGCTCTTTTTCCTCACCATGCTTCACCGCAATTTCACCATCGAAAACCTCCACACGCGAACTCCCGTCACGCACTTCCAAACCAAACTCGGTTCCCAGGTCAATGATTTCACTCCCGGGTGAAAGCAACTTAAAGCCGCGAGCTGCGGGCGGAACCTGCATGCGAATCGCTCCCTCGCGACAGACAGCTTCCCATGCCGACTTCAAATGAATCTCTGCCGGCCCTTCGACCGTCATCGTTGCCCCCGAGAAAAAGCGAATGCCTGCCGTCCCTGACTGAAGGCTAAACACCTCCGACCCGAGCGAATCCCCTTCCGAACGGCTTTCACCTCCGCCCCACTCTGCCTCCAGAAGCTCTGTCACCACCGCAAAACCCTCCGCAGACGGTTCAGCCCCTTGAGCGACTTCCGCCGAACTACTTCCTTCACCTTCCCCGCGGAAACCATTCATCACCAGAATCCCACACACAAACGCAATGCCCGCGGCTGCCGCCATCGGCACGAAAACTGGCAGCTTCCGGGCCGATTCGAATGCCACCACTTTCTTTTCCTCCGACAATCCGGCGTCCCTCCATGCGCTCTCAAACTCGCCAAGCTCACTGTGCAGCGACGTGTCCAACGCAAGATACTTTCGCACCAGCGCACGCAGATCAGCACTCTCCGCCATCCGCTTCTCAAGCTCCACGAATTGGTCCCGCTCGATGGTTTCGTTCACATAAGCTTCAACCAACTCCAGATCCTTCTCTGAAAACTCTCCCATCTCTTTCTTCATGATGCCACCTCCGTGTTCAGACTCTTTGATTCAATGCACTTCATCAATTGATGCCGAAGCCGCTTGAGTCGCATGTAGAACGCCGCCGCAGTGGACCCGGCCTGTTCGGCCAATTCTTTAACCTTCACGCCGGGCGTGTAGGCCACGATCAAAAAATTTCGCTGCTTTTCCGACATCGCCTCGAGGCAGGCTTCCAGAGCCACATGTTCCTTGTCGCGCTCGTTCAGTTCTTCGGCTCCCTCGTCCGCCATCAATTCCAACAAATCCTCACTGAAGACCAAGCGGTCCTTGGCCATCTTCCGGCGATGAGACAGAGCCTCGAAGCGCGCGATCACACAGGCCCACTTCATGAAATTCGTCTCCGGATCATACTGATCGAACTTTCGCCAAATCACGATGGCCGTCTGCTGCACCACCTCATCGACATCCCCCCAGCTCGGCAATAACGACCGCAAAAACCGCCGAATATCCGACTCATGACGCGCAAATCGCTGCACGAACAACTCGTAAAGGTCATCCTGCGCAGCAGCGTTTTCGTCTGTTTTTTCCGGGTTTTTCAACGTCTTCCACCCCATCACGGTAATTCCCGGAAAAAACTAACGCCTTCGCGCCGGCTATTTCTTCGGAGGCTTCTTTTTCATCGGAGTGACCGGCTTCACCATGACGATTTCCGCATCATTCTTGAGTTTCGGACCCGGCGTAGACCGGCCTTGATCGATGATTTCCCGAAGCACCCTCTTCATCTTCTCCACGCGCTTCGGACTCACGGGCGCGAGATTCTTCTCCTCACCTGGATCGTAACCGAGATGATAAAGCTGAATCGGCGGAAATTTTGTCAAATCGACATGCCCCGGCCGCGGATCACTCCAGCCGCCCGATCCGGGACAAAGGCACAATTTCCAATCGCCGTCTCGAACTGCGAACTGGCCGCCTATCGACTGCGAAACAATCGACGTCCGGATCGGCCCTTCATCTTTCCCAAGTAACACCGGAAGAAACGAAACACTGTCTTCCGCCGCGTCCTTGGGGATTGTCGCACCCACAATCTCCGCCGCCGTCGCGAGGAAGTCCCACTGCCCGACCATTTGCTTCGTGCGCGTTCCCGCCTCCACCTTCTCCGGCCAGCGAAGGACAAAAGGCACACGGTGACCGCCCTCGTAAAGATCGGCCTTGTGGCCACGATAAATGTAATTGTGATCGTGCCCCGCCGCTTTCAACTCGTTAAACTTTGCCTGCGGCGAACAGCCATTGTCGGTAGTGAAAACAATCAGCGTATTCTCGGCAATGCCATTTCGATCAAGTGCTTTCAACACCTCCCCCACCGTCCAGTCCACCTGCATGGTGAAATCGACATACTGGTTGATTCCGCTTTTCCCATCCCACTCCTTCGACGGCACAATCGGCGTGTGCGGCGCGTTGAGGGGAAAGTAAATAAAGAACGGCTTCTCCGACTTCGCATTCTTGTCGATAAACTTCACCGTCTCTTCCGTAATCCGCGGCAAGACATCGACCGCTTCAAACTTCTCTCCGGCTGGCCCCTTCCGCATGTAGGTCTTCTCCGTAGTCGGTATCTCCGTCGATCGCCGATTCCTCACAAAAACATACGGCGGCATGTCGAGCGAGGCGCTGATCCCAAAATAGTAGTCAAAGCCAACGTCATTCGGCCCGTTCGTGATGTCCGCCTCGTAGTCCACCTGCCCCGCCTTGTCATACAGGGTCCCAAATTCCCCTCCATCATCTGCAGTCCCTCCGTCCTTCAACGGCCAATCCCAGCCAAGATGCCACTTCCCGATGCACGCCGTCTTGTAACCCTCCTTCTTTAACATCGACGCCACCGTCATACGCCCTTCGGAAATCAACGGCGCTGAATACCCTCCCAGCACCCCACGCTGCAAATGCGTCCGCCAATGATACCGCCCCGTCAGCACCGAATACCGTGTCGGCGTGCAAACCCCTGAAGACGAATGCCCATCCTCAAAGATCATCCCTTCGCGCGCAATGCGGTCGATGTTCGGCGTGGGAATCTTCGATTCCGGATTCAATGCCGACACATCCCCATATCCCTGATCATCGGAAAGAATGAAGATCATGTTAGGCCGGTCCGCGGCCAAAAGAGGTGTCGCAGCAAAAAGAGCAAAAAAGAGGGTTTTCATCCCGGAAGTTGAAAACACATCCCACCAACGGTCAAGACCGGAGGCACTGCCGGAGCGCGAGCGGCCTCGCTCGCCCGAAACCCCCGCCGAAGGCGCACTTCTTCCGTGAAAGTCTTAATTCACGCAGAAAATTCCATTCACCCTCCACCGAACGGACAAGCGCCTCTAGTCGATAATGGTCAGATTGGTAAATACCGCGTGTGTATCCACAACGCGTAGCCCTATGGTTCCAGAACCATAAATTGGGTTGGTAATTTCGAGAACGGTTTTGCCATTATGCTGAAAAACGAAGTTAGGGCCTTTGCAAGTTACACGCAGCGTTTGCGGTTCACTCGCATTGATGGCGATTTTCGCCCGGCCTAACTCTGTCCATGCAGTTCCATCGGTTTTTCCCGTCACCAGAACATTTGTCCGTGGGATCAACCCGGCAAAGTATCCTTCTTGCGCGTCGAAGCCGATGGTGGGAGCCGATGTGCGAAAAAGAATGCCCGCATCTCTCGCGGTTTTATTGCCGAGAAAATCAATGGTGACCGTTGCGGTGAAGTCTTTGGGGATTCCGCGGTTGAAGAGAATTTTTTCTCCGCTGCGGTATTGGTTGATGGGGCTCTGGGGCACTTCACCCAGATGGAGGCCTTCGTCTGAGAAGCGAATGTATTGGTGATGCCCGAAATAACTCCAGCCTACAGGTGCGGAGGATGTCTGGAAAGATTCGCGGTGAGGCAGTGTAGCGGTGCTTTTGGGGAGCGTTCCCGAGGGCAAGGGCAGAGGGTGATTTCGTGCGACAGGTTTGCCGAAGATGGGGAAGCCATTTTCTTCAAAATCCATGGGTTGCACGAAGATGGATCGCTGACATCCGGGCGCCCTTCTTACTTTGGAGTGAAAGATATGCCACCACTCCGTCCCGTCTGGAGAGGGAGCAAAGCAACTATGCCCCACACCAAAGGTAGTATAGGTGGATTCGAAAACTGGCTTCGGATGCTTGGCCCATGCGTCCGGATTGAGCGGATCCTCTCCCACCAATTCGAGCAAGCCCAGTTTGTAGGTCGGCAGCCAAGAAGCGCCAGTGGAGTAAGTCAGAAAAGTGCGCTCTCCACGCTTCAGAACTTGTGGGCCTTCGTGGAGGCCCCGCCCTTGTCCGTTGTCTTCGGTGAATTCCCAGGGAAACTCGTCATTGGCGCAGAGAAGGATGCGGATGCCTGCCAATTCCAAGGGTGACTTCATAGGGGCGATGTAGAGAAACTGACGATCGGTTCCGACATCATCCCAGCCGGACCAAACGGCATACAATTGGCCATCGTGCTCCAAAGGAGTCATGTCGATGGCCCAAAGATTGGGAGAGCGTCCGTCCGCACCTTCGCCTGTTGTCAGCGGACCATGGATTTCATACTCTCCGAGCGGGTCCTCCGTCTTGGATCGCAAGACGTAAGTAAGATGATTTTCGTTCTTTCCGTCGGAAGCGGCCATATACACATGCCAACGTCCTTCCAACCAATGCAGTTCCGGTGCCCATACCTGGCGGGAGTAAGGACCGCTTCTCGGGGCCTGCCAAACGACATGCTTTTCTCCGAGGGAGGTCAGCGAGTCGCTGGTGTGGATGGCGATGCCGCGATTTCCTTCGGAGAAGCACCAAAGATAGCGGTCATGGTTGGGGTCTTTGACGACCCACGGGTCCGCTCCTTCGCCGATGGGATTGATGAAGTGGGTGTCTGCATTCATCCGGTTGGGTTGGAATTGCGGATCGGAAGCGTCCTGCGGCAGAGCGGTGTTCCAAGCTGCCAGTTGGGGAAGCCTTGCCTCGACGATCTCTGGTTTTTCTCGCGCTACGTTGCGCCTTTCGCTGGGATCGGCCTGGAGATCGTAGAGCTGGGTGTCGATGCCGCCATGGTTCATGAGGAGTTTCCACTGCCCTTTACGCATGGCGAGATCGGGATTATCCTCGCCGTTCTCGCCCGGGCGATCCGGTGGGCGACGCCAGAATAACGGTGCCCCGCGGCTGGCGGACGACTTGCCGAGCAAGGTGTCGGAGACGTCCTCGCCATCGAGTTCCTCGGCTGGTTGCACACCTGTGATCGCATACAATGAGCGGTTGATGTCGATGGCGGAAAAGACGGATTCTTCATTGATCTTCCCGGCAGCTGAAGGATTCAGCAGCCCGGGTCCCCAAACGATCAGGGATGAGCGGATGCCGCCTTCGTAGAGCCAGGTTTTGGAGCCGCGCAAGGGGGCGGACTTGCCCGCGCCGGGCTCATGGCCGTTGTCGGAGCAAAGAAGGATGAGGGTATTGTCGCGGAGTTTCGGATCACGGCGGACACGTTCAAAGAGTGGGGCGAGTTGTTCGTCCATGGCTTCGAGAACGGCATAGTAGAGTTCATGCTTGGATCCGTCGGTTTGGTCGCGCAGGACTTCCGGCGGGAAAAACGGGGAGTGAACATCGTCCGGCCAGACGTTGACGAAAAAGGGCTGGTCTTTGGCGGCGGCTTGATCGATGAAGTCGATGGCTGCTTCCGTAAAGAGCTGCGTGATGATGGAGCGATCCTTCCAGTGGATGGGGCCTTGACCGAGATTGGCGGAACCGAGATCGTGGCGCCGGGGATTTCTGCCGTTGAAGGCATCGCAAAGCGGGAGGATGCGGGGGCCGAGGCCTTCGAAGTTGGTCAGCGATTCATCGAAGCCATAACGGGTGATGAGCGGTGCTTCCCCGACATCTCGCTGCCCTCCCATGTGCCACTTGCCAAAGTGTCCGGTAGCGTAGCCTGCCTTGGAGAGTTCCCTGGCTAGCATGGGCGCGGCTGGGTCGAGCCACTGGGCCATACCGCGTTGTTGGTTGGCCTTCCGATGGTTGAGGAAGGAACTGATCTTCCAACGCTGAGGATACTGCCCGGTGCTGAGCGCAACGCGTGAAGGCGAGCATATGGGCGAGTTGACGTAGAACTGGGTGAACTTGATTCCCTCATCCGCCAAACGGTCAATATGATCTGTTACAGCTTGGTCTCCACCGAAGCAGGACAGGTCGGTGTAGCCCATGTCGTCGATGAATACGACGATGATGTTGGGCGCGGCGGAGAGGTGGACGAGAGCCAGAAGCCAAAGGCAGAGAGGTAGGGCGAAACGACGATTCATCAGTGAGGATATTGTATTCCGATACGGGATACATAAGGTCAAAACGTTCTTTTTCACGCCGCTACTCTGCCCGTTAATTCGCAGGAATCTCCATCATGCTCCGGTAAACTTCGGACCAAGGCTCGACGCCCTCGCGGTCGAACCATCGTTGCGAGCGAGCTTCGAGCGGTTGAGCCTTTTTCATTTTGGCGGACAGGAGGTTGTTGTCCTCGGAGCGGTCTTTAGTAGTATGAGGGACAGATCTAAGTCGGTCACTTTATCAGTGAAGTCCGTGGACGATGCCATGATCCCCTTTCGCTTTTACTCGTTTTTAATTTTCCATCGCCAAGTCTTGGAAACTGATCGAGAGCGGCGGAATCCGCTCTTGCTCCAATCGAAGATTTTCTCTCCGGCAGAAACTGCTCATCGCCGCTTCCTCTTCGCTCAAATTCGATGGCCGCTGGTTTCGCGAAACTGTTCCCGCCGAACACAAATTTCGGTAGTCTTCAAATATCTCACGATTCATGCCGACGCTTTTCGTCTGCGGAAAATACTCACGCAACAGGGACAGTATCTCGAAACCCTGAGCATCGATATCCCCCGAGTAGTTTATCTCGCAGTTCTTCATCCATGAGATGCGGGAGAAATTAGAAACGCGATAACCGTGGCCGAACAGTCCGAGAACGCGGCTGGAAGGTAACAATGGTAGGGTCAAGAGGCATCGCGCATTTTCCACGATAATTACACGTTGGACTGGCCAGGTGATCCTGCTCAGTTGATCGACGGGTAGACCGAATTCCTCCTGCGCGACTCCGGCGACGCGCTGCAGCTCGGGATCGAGAAACCTCATTCGAATCATTGCCTCGAACGGGCGGAGACCGAAGCGTCGGTCGAAATCTTTCTCGGCAGGATCGATCGCGCTTTCCGGCAGGATTGTTTCCAAAAGGGGGCGTAATTCGCTTTGGTGACGTTCGATAAACTTCGAGTCAACCCGCAAGGGCAACTCCCTCGCGAAGACGCCGGGGACCGGGTGATAACGAAAATATTCCACAACCTCAATGAGCCCCTCCCAATTGGGCTCTGACCTGATCACCCGCATGACGTTTGTCTCCAGCCACGATCCGAGTTCAGGGAAACGACGCTGGAGATCATCGATCCTTGAAGTAAAGCGCTCGAACTCGGCGCGCTTCCCGATGAGCCGCAGAAAGTCATCGCGGCTCGGGATCACGATTCTCTTGGGAAACGGGTTTTTGCCAAACTGCCGCGAGTTCCGTTCTTCCCACTCGATTTCATAACCGAATCCCCGTTCCGCCAGTGATTCCTTGCGGAGTGCCTCAATGGCCAGAGCCGCGTCGGCAAGATTGGACCCCACCTTGCGATTACCGCGAATGACCATGGGGAACAGGGCCTCGACCTCCCGGCGCACATGAGACCGCAACACGTCGCGATACTTGCGAGCAACTTTGTCGCGGATTTCCGCGGGAGAAATCATGCCGCAGCCTCCCCGAATCGTTCCTGGAATTCCTCCGCCGTCATCGTGTAGACCTGCGAACGGTTCTCGTGCTTCACCACATGGAGGTAAAAGTCCACGAATGGCTCGGTCACGCGGGCCTTGGCGTCAAACGGGGCGACAATCAGCAATTGCAGGCCGAACTGCTCGAACAAACGCATCGCGTAAGCGGCATAATCGTCATCGACTTTGGAAAACATTTCGTCCACGACAACAAAGTGAAACCGACCGCTTCGCCGGTCGCGCGGGTCGATGTCAAATTGATAGACGACCGCCGCGACGAGAATCGTGAAGGCCAGCTTCGCCTTTTCCCCGCCGGACTGGCCCTGGCTGTCGGAGTGATAATTCTTCTCTTCCCCAGTCTCGCGCACTGTTTCCCGCGCGGCGAAGTCAAACCACTCACGCACGTCGATCACCTTGTCGCGCCAGCGAGTGTTTTCACTCCGCAAGGCGTCGATCAGTTTCTCGACACGGTGATAGCATGCCTCGAGGGCCTCGTCGGTGTTTTCCAGCAAGCCGGCCGTGCAGTCGCGCAACTGCTGGCGGAAATCGGCGATTTCCCGATCGCGGGTCGGAAGCGGTTCCAACCGCATCGTCGTGCCGGCCTTTTCGTCGTAGTCGATCGCTTCCAGTGCCCGGTTGAGCACCGCAATCTTGTCTTTGATCTCGTCGGCCTCATTGCCGAGCATCGTCTGGAAGAGGCTGATCTCGTCGAGCACCTTTTCACGAAGCCTTTCACGGAACCGTGCCTCGTACCGCGGCAAATCGTCGGCCTCGATCCGGTTATGAAGGGCAATGAACTCGTCCAGACTGCCCGTGGTCGCCTCCAGTCCCTCGCTTGTGGCCACGCCGGGAAACTCGCGGAGGAAACGCGACATCGCCTTGGTGATGCGATCCTCCACCGGCCTCCGTTGCCGCACCACTTGATCGACAGCCGATTGCTGCGCGGCGCGAAACGCGTTGTATTCCGCCTGCACGTTCCGGACGGTCAACTCGCGGCCCGAAATCTCGGCGGCGATGACATCAAAATGCGATTCAAAGTGCACCCACTGGTCACTGCGGCGGTATTCCTCGAGTTTCGCCAGGGCTTCCTTCTCCATCCTTTTTGCTTCCGTGATGTACCCCTTCACTCCCCCCCGGCTTTCGACCATCGAAGACTTCTCGACCTCGACTTCCGCTTCTTCGGTTTCCGCCTGCCGCAAGTTGTCGCGCAGGGCGAGCACACGATCATCGCTTTTCTCCAACTGCTCTTTCTCCGCCAGCAGGTCAGCAATTTCCCCCTCTTTGGCCCCGGTGTCCATGCGCGCAAAGTCGTCAATTTCCAGCGCCGTCCGCGCGCCATCGATCCGGGAAGCGAGTTGGTCGATGCGCCTTCTCGCCGCCGTCACCTGCGCCTCGAGTTCGCGGACACGCCTGACTCCCGCCGCGTAGTCGGCCTTCAGCAATTCGAGTTTCTCCTTGTTGTCCCAGCCAAGGACGAAATTGCGGGAATCCGCCACCTTCGAGCGGTCGTCCTTTTCGTGCCGGTCCGGGCCGAACTTGACCTGCCGTTCACGGGTCAGTGCGCGGGCATTGGCTTGTTGAAATTCTGTCAGGGTATCGCAACAGAGAAAATCGGCCCGGCGGCGCAACTCGTTCAACACCCATTCGGTGAGGCGGTGACCAGGCTTGATCCGGAGCCGGTGGAAAAGCGAGCGCGAGCCGGAATCGCGATTCCGCTGTAGATCCATCTCCTCCTCTTTCGGCGAAATGCGCAAGTAAACCAAACGTTGCCCCCGCCCTTCCGCATCGGTCATCCGGTTCGTGTTGACGAATCGGCTTACATCCCGGTAGTGACGATCCGCAACGAGCAGGCTCAGGCCGAAACCGCGCAAGACGGTCTCGGCGGCACCCTCCCACTCGCGATCCTCGGGCCGAACCGCGATCAATTCCGCGGCGAACGGCAACTGTTTCGGATCGATCCCGAGTTCGGAACACATGCGCCGCCGCATGGCCTCATGGCTCCGCGGAAGATTCGTCGGGCGAGCCTGGAGGTCGGCGATTTCCGCCTCCAGTTCGCGGTTCTTGACGTCCTCATCCCGGCGCTCGCGATCCAGTCGGAACTGCCTTTCAGTCAGGTCTTCCCGTTCGCGCTCGCGCTCCGGCAAGGCGGCCTGCAGTTCGCCGCGCAAGGCTTCGAACCGCTCTCGCCTCTCAACTGCGGATGCCTCGATCCCAGCCTTCTCAAGCGCCGCCAGAAAACGGGAGAGATTCTCGCGCAGACGCTCCAATTCCGTTTCTGCGAGTTTGATCTCGCCGGGCAACTGCCTCAGCCGCTCGCTGGAAGCCGATTCGAGATCGTTCTTCAGCTTGCGAATGCGTTCCCGGATCGCCTTATGACGCTGATCGAGTCGGCCGATGGCATCGTCGAGTCTGCGCAGCTCGGTCGACCATTCCTCGCGCGCCACTTGGCAAAGCTCGGAAGTCCGCTGGCGAAAGAACGCATCGCTCGCATCGCGGAGCTGTTCCTTTTCTCCCAAAGTCCTCGTCAACTCTCCAAACTGCTCTCCCAATTCCGCCACCGGCGTCAGGGCTTCGAGCTGTTTCTTCGCGTCAACCAACCGACTATACGCTTCCGACAATTGAACGAAATGATTGAGAATGCTGTCTAGCGTTTCCCGCCATGGCTTCGCCTCCAGCATGTGCCGTCGGATGAACTGGTTGAGGCTCTCGATGTCCTTCACCGACACTGTTTGATTGAACACATCCATCGCCTTCGACTGCATGCCCAACTCAGTGCGAAACCATTTCTCGTAGGTGGGAAAGCTGTCCGTAACGTGGAATCCGCGCGTTTCCAACTGCTTCTTCAGCCCCTCCGACCTGAGTTCACCAAAGGCCTCCAAAGCCCGAATATTCATCGACGCATGGCAACAAAACCGCTTCGTTTGCTGGCCAGAATCGAGCCACAACACCTGGGCCAGCGTAAAGCCCTTCTCTAGCGCCTCGTTTTCGAAATAGGCGAGAATTCCCGAGAAGTGCCGGCCGTCGGGGCGGAGGAATTTCGTCTGGGCGCGATTGTCGTCCGCCGTGCTGCCGTGGGCATACGCGCCCTTGATGTATGTCGATTCCTTGCGCTCCCGCTTCCGTCCGTGCGACCCGGCGGCGACGTTGTAGCTGCGGATTTGCGGCCTGACCAGGAGGGTCAGCAAAGCATCCGCCAGGGTGGATTTTCCCGACCCGTTCTGACCGATCAACAACGAGGTCTTTCCCTTCGGTTCGACGGAGTGAATCCGACCGGTCGCCTCCGAGTCAAAGGTACCCCAGTTCAGTATCTCCAGCCGATGAAGCCGGTAACCGGGAGGAGCAAATCGTTCTTGGAAAAAATCATCCATCCGCCCCAGCAGCTTCCTCCTTTTCGCCGTCCAGGTGCGCCTTCAACCGGACCTTCACTTCCCTCATCTTCTCCAGCGTCAACCGCGCCTTCACGATGGGGCGGATCACCACTTGAGGCGGTTCCGTTTCCAGCGCTTTGACAAACTTCAGCTCCATCATGCTGCGTCTCGCCGAAGCGAATTTCGCACGGAGCTTTTTCTCATCCGACTGCTCGCCGAAGAAGTCCGCAAACGCAGCAAAGAGATCCTCCTCGGGCAAGACACAGGCCTCCGAATCGAGGTCGTTCTCATCAAACTTTCGCAATTCCTCCCGCAATAGCACCGCGAGCAACGTCGCATCGAAACCCAGCTTCGATTTCCGCATCAGGTTAGGCAAGGCCTCGTAGCCTTCCGGCATTTCTTCCTCGTCAAAGGCCCGCAGGAAAGCAAACCCGTCCGCCTCCGCCACCACCAACCGCAATCCCAGCGCCGAAAAATAACCACCCAGCCGGGACTCATGCGTGAGCACGAGATCCCAAGTCTTTCCGTCATCCAGATAAACCGGCCCCTGCAACAAGCGCACCGCGGCGATGTTGGATTCGTGAAAGGGAGCGGCGGTCATCGAGAGATTGGCAGTATTTCAAAGTCTCGAAATAATTCAACGACTCCCGCCCCGGAAAACCACCCGCGGCAGGGTCAGTTTCCGGTTGCTGGCGACGATTTCGTCGGTGGCTTCCTCGATGATGAGATGGCCGTAGTCCTTGGCGATCTGGAGGTAGCCGAGGACTTCGACCGCCCCGGATTCCGGCGGGTGATCTTCGAGGAGACGGGGCAATGAAACCGATTCCTCGCGGCGGGTGAGCCGCCGGATGGTGTCGCGCATTTTCTCCCAGTCGAGACGGCGCATTCTCGCAAAGTCGGAGAAGGCGTTCTGCCGGGCTTCGTCATCGTCCTCCGCCTCGCGAAGGACCGAGGCTTCGACGACTGGCGCGGCGGACCAGAATTCGCGGGCCGCCATGGGATTGATCTCCACCCGATCATCGAGTTCCACAGAGAATCCCTCCGGCGGATCGCTGGCGCACTGCCGCGCCAAGGTGCGAATGTCGCCAATGAGGCGGCTGACCTGGCGGCGGTCTCCCGCCTCGCGGGCATCGAGAAACCGGCGGATCGAGGCGGAGAGCCGGCGCATTGTTTGCATGACCTGATCGGCCTCGGCGGTGAGGCTCGGCATCATCTGGCGGAGGGCATCGAGTCCGCTCCGTTGGTCGGCAATGAGTTCGAGTCCGCGCACATCCGCAATGAGTTGGCGGAGGCGCTCCTGGCGCTCAGGGACGAGGATTTCGCTTTGAAACCCGGCGAAGCTGACTCCCTGATCGCTTTCGCGCAGTTCCTCCTCGGCGTCGAGGGCGAATCCGAGAAGCTCACCCTTCGGACCGGCCTCGCTTTGGGAGTCACGCTGCTGCACTTCGCGGGTGATTTGCCGGAAGGAATCCTCGACCGCGCGGAAGTCGCCAAGGACTCGGCGCAATTGATCGACGACATCAAAGAATCGCTCGCGAATCTGGGTGTCGTGGTATTTCCGCACGCCGCCTGTCTCGCGGATCTCCCTAATACGCTCTTCGAGGGCGTCGCGCTCGCGTTCCAGTTCGGTGATGTGAACCTCCGGATCGTCGCTCGATTGCAGGACGATTTCCCGCATCGTATCGACGATGCGTTTCATGCGGCTTTCGGTGCCGACAAAGCTTTCGGCCTCACGTTCGAGGTTTTCCTCGAGGAAGCGCAAGACGGTTTCCGACGGAGCGGTCAGTTCGTAGGTGATCGTCTCCCCCCCGCGGACGCGACGAGTGAGAATCCTGACTTCCTCGCGGCACCACTCGGTGAGGTATTCGTCGGCGGACCGCGTGAGTTTCCCCGGCGCGTTTTCCCTCAGGTAATCCTGATAGCCGATGAGGTCGGCGCGGAGCGAATCATGCGGAATGGAAATACGGCGGGCGGCGCGGAACTGCTGGTGGAGAAAATACACGATGAACGGCGCGTTGTCCGCCCGCAGGAAACGCAAGGCCGGCGAGTGCTCGAAGATTGTGCGCAGTTTCTCGAGTTGCATCATTCGTCTAGGCTGCCGACCAGTCGCCCATGCACGTCGGACAGCTTGTCGAGGGCGAAGGTCTGTAAGGTGATCGAGTATTCATCCGAAGCTGACACTTCAAAGCGGCCACCCTCCTGAATGAGTCGCCGTCCGCTCGTTTCCCGAAGTTTCTTAGGCTCACGAAGGCTGAGATGAGAAAACTGTTTGGAGAACGTGCCTTTTGACGTCTTTTAGAAGGATCACGCGTGTCGCGAAAGTCCCAGAATTGACGATGAACAGCAATTACAAAAGCCTGCATCGAAAGAAAACATGCATTTAGCAACAACAATCATAACCTCACGCCAGAGAGTCCTGCTCGTTCTCGCTCCACCCTGAGGGCACTTCTAGCTATGGCTACATCATTAGGGAACTTCCAAAAAAAATAACGCTTATTGCAGGCATTGCTTCAACAGTCTCCTTCCGACTCGCCGCGATTCGATGGAATTGGTGCTTCCCTGCCATCCGGTCGACCGAGTAAACTTCCCAGAATGATCAAACCCTCACTCGCTCTTTCCACGCTCCTTTTCGCGTCAATGACGTTCGCGGAAACTCCTTGGAAAAAGCACGTGATCAAACCGCCGGCCATCGGCATGATCAACTCGGCGGTGGCGCATGATTGGGACAGCGACGGGGATGTGGACGTTCTCTCTTCCTACGACAATCGCGTCGTTCTCCTCGAAGCCCCGGACTGGAAGGAGCATACCGTTCATCGATTCCTCACCGGCAAGTCGCGAAATAAGCCCCGCCCGGCCTGCATCCACAGCTGTCTCATGGATGTCGATGGTGACGGCGATCCCGATTTCATCGGCTCCAACAACACGGTCTTTTGGCTCGAGTGCCCCGACGAGCCTCTTTCCGGAAAGCCATGGACCTATCGCACTGTCGATGACGAGATCCTCGGCACGCATTGTCTCATCACTGGTGACGTGAACCAGGACGGCAAACTCGACTTGATTGCCAATTCCGGGCGCAATGAAAAGGCGACCAAGTTTCCACACTCCATCGCTTGGTTGGAGATTCCCGCTCATCCTCACAAAGCCACATCATGGACCCGTCATATCTTCGCGGACAAAGACGCGCCCGGCGGCTCCCATTACACAGGATTCGGCGACATGAACGGAGACGGGCGCCCCGACATCAGTTGCGGGTCAAAAGGCGGCGAACGATTTCCGGGAGGCGAATGGTTCGCTTGGTGGGAGCAGCCGGAAGACCCGACCAAGGTCTGGAAAAAGCATCTCCTCTCCGACTCCGAACCCGGTGCCTCCAACATCATGCCCGCGGATCTCGACGGTGACGGTCAGATGGACTTCTTCGCTACGCGCGGCCACGGCGACGGCGCTCTTTGGTATAAGGGCCCGGAGTTCCAGCAAATCGAAGTCGACAAAGAAATCGCCTATCCCCACTCACTCGACCTCGCGGACTTGGACGGCGATGGTGACTTGGACGCCGTGACCTGCGGAAAAGAAGCTAACGGCGTCGCCGCTTGGTATGAGAACGATGGAGAAGCCAACTTTTCCAAGCACATCATCGCCACCAACCAGGGGTCCTACGACACCCGCGCCATCGACATGGACGGAGACGAAGACCTCGATGTTTTAATCGCCGGTCACGCCAGCAACAACGTCGTTTGGTTTGAGAACCCTCTGCAATAGAAGCCGGAGCGCGAGCAACCTCGCTCGCCCTAACAACATACTCCTTGATTAAATGCCCGAATACAAAGCCGAAGCCCTCATCGTCGTCGGTGACGCCACGGAAACCGTCGATACACTTTATCCTTACTACCGGCTCATCGAGGCGGGCATTCGTCCGGTCGTCATCGCTCCGGAGAAACGCCGCTACCAGATGGTTCTGCACGAGATCAAACCGGGATGGACCATTACCAAGGAATGGGAGGGTTACTCCATTGAAGCCGACCTCGCTTTTGCCGATGTGAAGGAAGAAAACTACGCTGGAATTCTCTTTTCCGGCGGGCGCGCTCCCGAATATATCCGATATGATGAGGACCTCGTTCGCATCACGCGTCACTTTTTCGAAACCAACAAACCCGTCGCCTCAGTTTGCCATGGCGTTGAAGTACCTGCCTACGCCGACTGCTTGAAAGGACGCCGCATGGCTACGGTTCCCAAATGCAAATTCGACCTCGAAGTCGTCGGAGGAATCTTCGTCGACGAACCCTGCGTGATCGACGGCAACCTCGTCTCGGGTCGCACTTTTCACGACAACGGCCATTACGTCGGGCCGTGGATCAAGATGCTCGAAGACTCGATCGGAGAAACCTGATAGAGATCCACTATCTGACCGACAAAAATATCAAACCCCCGAAAGATGATCGAACACACTTCTCACATCACACGACGCAGAGCCCTCGGCCTCATCGGTGGCGCCTCGGGTGGACTTGCCACCTTCCCCGCATTCGCCACTGAAAACGATCCATTCCGCCTCCGTTATGTCCTTAGTTCCGCGATGTATGGCGAAATGCCGCTGGATGTCATTCTTCCTGAAATCAAAAAGACCGGCAGCGAGTCCCTCGATATCTGGTGCAAAAAGCACGCCAACCAACGCGAACAAGTCGATGAGATGGGCGATAAAGCCTTCGCCGGCCTCCTAAAAAAGCACGACGCGAAGTTGAGTGTCTCGACGCGGTATCCATTTGGCCCCTTTGGCCTGCAGGACGAGATGAGATGGCTGCAAAAGTTCGACGGAAAGATCGTTGTCACCGGTTCGGGTCGGCACGGCCCTATGGAACCAAAAGGCACTGAGGCCAGAAAACAGGTTCAGACGTTTCTCGAGAAAATGAAACCTCACCTCGCAGTGGCCGAGGAATGCGGCGTGACGATCGCCATTGAAAATCACGACCGGCAAATGCTCTACCACCCGGATTCACTGCGTTACTTCGCGGAGTTAAACACTTCCCCCAATCTCGGCATTGCATTCGCCCTCCACCATCTTCATCAATGGGTGGACCAGATACCGGAACTCCTTCGCGACGTCGGCGACGAACACATTCCGTTCGTCTATTTTCAGGAAAACTCTCCCGGCATCCGCGAGAAAGCCCCGAAGGAAATCGAGATGCAGCAAATGCCCGGCTTCGGCGGCGGCCTCGACTACAAACCCATCACCGCCGCGCTTCGCGACATCAATTACTCGGGCCTCGTGGAAATTTTCATGCACCCGGTGCCCCGCGGCATTCCCATTTTGCCCACCGTCCCGGAGATCACCGGCGCGATTAATAAGTCGCGTGCCTACGTCGAGAAATGCCTCGCGTTCTCGGCTCCGTGAATTAGATGCTCAACGACAGATTCGCTCAAACCCAAAGCCTCCATTGAACGCCTCCACTCTCGGGGACAACCCCTACGCGCAATCCCGCGACAAGATCGTCGAACCGCCCACGAACTTTCTGGGCATGCTCAAGTATCTCGGACCGGGTTTCGTCATTTCCGCCTCGATTGTCGGTTCGGGTGAACTCATTGCCACGACCATCCTTGGGGCAAAAGCGGGGTTCATCGCCTTCTGGATCATCATCATCAGCTGCCTCGTCAAGGTCACCTTGCAGCTCGAATTTGGGAAACACGCGATCCATTCCGGTGAATCGACGATGCTCTCCTTCAACCGCCTGCCCGGTCCGCGATTCGGTTCCGCAGGCTGGTCGGTCTGGCTCCTTCTCGGAATTATGATCGTCAAGTTCCTGCAGATGGGAGGCATCGTCGGGACCGTCGGCATCGTCCTCAGCATCGTTGCCCCCCTGCCCTTGCCTGACCTGTGGCCGGACGGAGATACGAAGGGATTTTCCATGCCGAGCGAATCGCTCACCGTCTGGTGTTTGATCGTCGCCTGCGTTGTCGCACTCCTCGTTTTCCGCGGCTACTACCTCATCATCGAAAAGCTCTCGCTCGTCATGATTGGGCTCTTCACCATTCTGACTTTTGCCTGCGTCTTCTCTCTTCAATCGACCGAGTTCGCCTTCTCTCTGAGCGATATCGGCAGCGGTCTGAAATTCGGACTTCCGACTGAAGGAGCGATCTTAATTGCCGCCATCGGTGCCTTTGGCCTTACCGGGATCGGCGGTGATGAAATCATGGCCTACAATTACTGGCTCCTCGAAAAAGGATACGCCGCCCGCACCGGTCCGCGGGATGACAGCGAGGAATGGCTTCGCAGGGCACGCGGTTGGATCCGCGTCATGCAATGGGATGCCGTCCTTTCGATGATCGCCTACACCATCGTCACGGCGGCCTTCTACATTCTCGGGGCTGCCGTCTTGCATTCGCAAGGTCTTGTTCCGGCCAAGAACGAACTCGTCGATACCCTCAGCCGCGTGTACACCGACACGCTCGGCCCGTGGGCGCGAAATGCCTTCCTCGCCGGCGCCATCGTCGTCCTTTTCTCTACCCTCTTTGCCGCGCTCGCCGCGTGGACGCGCATTTTTGCCGACGGTCTCAGCCAAATCGGCCTCCTCGACTTCAATGACCGGAAATCCCGGCTGAAAATGATCGCCATTCTCGCATGGGTCCTCCCCTTCGGATGGACCGCCGTCTTCTTCTTCGTGCAACTTCCCGCCATCATGGTCCTCATCGGCGGCATTCTGGCGACGATCATCCTGATCATCGTCGCCGTTGCCTCTTTCCACTTCCGCTACCGCCAACTTCCCGAAGGCCTCAAACCCTCCCGCACCTATGACTTCTTCCTCTGGCTCAGCGCCATCGTCATCGTCGGCGCAGGAATATATGTACTCGTTTTCTAATCAATTCGTGAAGGTGGCCCCATGAGAATTCCCATCCTCTTCCTACTCCTCTGTGCCTCCGTGCCTCTGTGTGAGGCCCAGGAATCGCCGCGCCCGAATATCCTCATGATCGCTATCGACGATCTGAACGACTGGATCGGTTGTCTGGGCGGGCACCCTCAGGCGAAAACTCCTCATATCGACAAACTCGCCGCGAGTGGCCGCCTCTTTACGAACGCCCACTGCTCCGTCCCCGTCTGTTCGCCTTCCCGCGTTAGTGTCATGTCGGGGATTCATGCGACAACCCATGGCAGCTATGAACTTGGCCCTGCCTACGAAATCCTGCCTGCATTGAAGGATGCTCCAACGATCCAGGAATATTTTAAGGCGAACGGCTACAAAACCATCACTGGAGGTAAGATCCTGCACCACGGCTTCAGAGGCAGGCTCGCCGCCGCCAACGACGTCCAACTCGACGGGCGAAAAGGCGGTCCGCGCCCGAAGAAATGGCTCAACTGGGACGGTCGGGCGTGGGATTGGGGGCCATTTCCCGAAACGGATGACGAAATGTTCGACTACCAACTCGCCCTCGCCGCTGCCGAGGAGTTGTCCAGCGAGCACGAAAAGCCTTTCTTTCTCTCCGTCGGATTTTTTCGCCCCCACGTTCCGCTCTATGTCCCGCCGAAGTGGTTCGAGATGTATCCCGAATCAGAAGTCGAACTTCCACTGGTTCCCGATGAAGACATGGACGACGTGCCGCCAAACTTTCAATACAAGATGGGCGTCGCTCCCACGCACGCCGAGATCGTGAAAGAGGATAAGTGGAAGAGCCTCGTCCAATCCTACCTCGCCAGCGTCAGCTTTGTCGATCACTGCGTGGGAGAAGTTATTCGCGGACTCGAAAACGGACCGAACAAGAGCAACACCATCGTCGTACTTTGGAGTGACCACGGCTTCCATCTTGGCGAAAAGCAACACCTCGCCAAACGCACGCTTTGGGAGGAATCGACACGTGTCCCACTCATCATCACTGGCCCTGACATCGAACCCGGCGATTGCACGGAAGCCGTCAGCCTGCTCGATATCTATCCGACACTGGTGCAACTTTCCGGTCTCCCCCAAAATCCAAAACTCGAAGGCCTTAGCCTCGTTCCACAACTCCGTTCTCCTGAAAAAGCCCGGTCACGCCCAGCATTGACTTCGAGCTATTTCGGCAACCATTCGCTGCGCACCAAGAACTGGCGCTACATCCGCTATGCTGACGGCGCGGAAGAACTCTATGACCATCGCGAGGATCCGCATGAACTGACCAATCTCGCCAAAGATCCTGCTCACAAATCAGTGAAGAAAAGGCTCTCCAAATGGCTCCCAAATAACGCCGCCCCGGAGTTTAAGCCGCTTGCCCAACAAGAACAAAACCTTCGCCGACCAAAAGCCTCTAACGCTGCAGGTAAATAAGAAGCCGGTCGTGAAGTAGAAGGCCGATATCCGGCTTTCCATCGTTGTTTAAATCGGCCGTCAGTCCAGCGTGAGGCTGTTGGTTACCTCCCTGGCGACCGCGATAATGCTGGTCTTTTTCGAAGAGTTTAAAATGAAGCGCACTCGTCAGCGCGGGCCCTTTCGCGCTTCGACCTCGTGGTTCGGAGATTAGAATCTCCATCAATCCGTCTTCCACATTATCAATGCCCACGACATCGAGGTGTCCGTCGTCGTTGAAGTCCGCGGTCAATAGTCCGCGATAATCCATGTCCTCGATGTCCGTCTCATGAAGTTGATCCACTCGGGCACCAATCGGCGCTGGCGTAAGGTTGAGGAGCCAAAAACGGCCCTCACAGAAAAGCAGCAATTCTTTCTCACCGTCGCCATCAATGTCTCGTGCGACGGCTCGGCGAAACTCATCTTCAACCGTTGATACCGTTTTCTCATTACGAAAAACCCGGTTCTCGTCCCGCTGCATGACAAATAGTTTTCCGCTCGATTGATCGACAAGAACAAGCTCTTCCTCCTCATCCCCATCGAAGTCCAGAAAGACACTCGTCAATAAATCCGCGCCGGACTCCGGTGAGTTCACTTGATCGAGCACCGCGGCCTTTCCAGTATCGTCATAGCGAACGGAGCGAGTGAACGTCTCTTGCGTCAAAAGCACTTCGTCGGTCCCGTCGCCATCAAAATCCCGAAAAGCCACCGACTCGGGCGGAATCTCTCCCACTTCGACGGGATCGGGGTATTTCCCCTCTGCAGTTTGCATGAAAAACACCGCCTCTTGATCGGATGATAACGCGAGCAGATCCATCCGACCATCCTGATTGGCGTCGAAGAAAACCATATCCTCCAATCGCGATCGCACCTCCTTATCTCCCGTAACTGGTTTTTCCGACCAGTCTCTCTTCGCCGCGGAATACTCCATGAGGGAAATTTTCAATGTCCGCGAGGAGGCACCTTCCATGGCTACCGCGAGTTCATCGCGCCCGTCACCATTGGCGTCGCCGGCGGAAACGATCTTGGGGTCAGCAACGACAGGAATTTGTTCGGGAAAATTAAACCGACCGTCTTTGTAGCGAACGATACCCAAAGCGTTTTCCTCTTCACTGAGCACGAGCAATTCGCTCGTCCCATCGCCATCCACATCACCGGCAGCAACGGAAGTAATTCCCGAGTAGGCCGGATAAGTCTCCGGGGACAGGAAGGCACCATTCGCGCCTTGGAAGAATACCCAGACCTCCGCCTTGTCTCCGTTCGTCGTGACGATGTCCCATTTCCCGTCGCCATCGAAGTCTCCTTCCGCGAAGAGCGAGGCTCCCGACTCGTAGCCGGGAACACCGTAGGCGACTGCTTGCCGGGTGTCGGGGCCAAGTTCCTGAGGGCTCGCATTCGCCCCCTTTCCTTTGGCCAAGGTAATCCGTTGCAAGGTTCCGTTGTTCGAAGAAACGGAGACAAAATCAGGACGACTTCCGCCCGGCTTCCCGAATTCCTTGAGAATACTCGTGAGCCCCTCGATGCGGATGAACCGCTCCCCGAAAAACTGCCCGTCCTCCGATTGCGCACGCACGACGAGATACGTCTCCGAACCTAGCGACTGTCCATAACAAACATCCAATCGCCCATCACGATCGGCATCGATCACCTTCAAAGTGCTTAGCCCGGAAAAGGCCAGCGGAAATCGTTCGGGCGGCGAGCCCATGTTCCCGTCCGCAAAAACGAGTATGTCATTCGTTCCCACGACGACAAGATCCTGCTTCCCGTCGCTTCGCAAATCCGCGATCACCATCGCGCCCGGCGCGGCGGCCAAGCCTTCCACCTCCGTGGTGATCGCCTTCGACCATTCGCCACCATCTTCCTGATAGTGAATTACGATCTCCTCGAGATCATTGGCAAAAACGACATCGACGAGACCATCTCCATTCA
>JBCCWV010000068.1:0-23320 GCA_039192745.1 Verrucomicrobiota bacterium
CGCGGAGGGGTTGGCATCGTGCCCGGAGGTCACGATCAACCTTGCCTGCGGCAAAAAGAAAAGGACGCCTGCTAAGGCGTCCTTTTCAAAAAAGACTTTCGCGCTTTTCGCGTTATTTCGTAGTTTCTCCTAACGAAACACTATTTATTTTTTCTTCTTCTTGCTCTCCTTCACTTCTTCGAGCTTCGCTTTGACAGCGGTTTCGATTTCGGCGTAGAGCTTCTCATCGGCTTTCAACGCATCCTTGGCGCCGTCACGGCCTTGGGCGAGTTGCTCGCCGTTGTAGCTGAACCATGATCCGCGTTTCTGCACGATGTTGTGTTCGAGTGCGAGGTCGAGGAGCGAGCCAGAGGCGGAGATGCCTTCGTTATACATGATATCGAACTCGGCTTCGGTGAAGGGCGGGGCGACTTTGTTTTTGACGATCTTGATCTTTGTGCGGTTGCCGACGACGGAGCCGTCGGTTTGCTTGATCGAGCCGATGCGGCGGATGTCGCAGCGGACGGAACTGTAGAACTTCAGGGCGCGACCGCCGGGAGTGGTTTCCGGGCTGCCGAACATGACGCCGACTTTTTCCCGGATCTGGTTGGTGAAGATGCAGACGGTGCGGGCCTTGGAAATAAGGGCCGTGAGCTTTCGCATGGCCGCGCTCATGAGGCGGGCCTGGGCGCCGACGGTGGCGTCGCCGATCTCTCCTTCGAGTTCCTGCTTGGTCACCAACGCGGCGACGGAATCGAGAACGATGACGTCGAGGGCGTTGGACCGGACGAGTGTTTCGACAATGCGCAGAGCTTCTTCCCCGGAGCTTGGCTGGGAGACTAACATGTCATCCGTATTCACGCCGAGCCGCTGCGCATACTGGGGATCGAGCGCGTGTTCGACATCGACGAAGGCGACAAGGCCACCGGCCTTCTGCGCCTGCGCGGCGACAGTCAAAGTGAGCGTCGTTTTACCGGAGGATTCCGGCCCGTAGACTTCGACGATTCGTCCGCGGGGGAACCCGCCGACTCCGAGAGCGCGGTCGATGAGGAGATTGCCGGTGGGAATGGTGTCGACATCGACCCGGTGGTCGTCGCCCATGCGCATGATAGCGGCCTCGCCGTAATCTTTCTGGATTTGCTGGATGGCGAGGTCGAGGTTTTTCATCCGCGCCTCGTTGAGCTTGGCCGCGGCTTTGTCTTCGGGTTCCGGGACGACGGTTTTGGCGGGAGTGGTCGTTTCCTTGGCTTTGGCTTCGGCGGCTGCTGGCATGGTCTTAGGTAGTTATATGGTTAGCGTTCTAGGTAGTTAAATCAGACTCCGGCTAATAGTGTTCAAACGAGCAGTTATTGCAAGCAACGATTGTCGAAGGGACGAATTTTCCGGATTTATAGAGTTTTCGGATTCTCGAAACGAGGTCAAGGGGAACTGGCCATAGGCCGCGCTTTGAAGGCCGTCTTGCAAATTCCGGAAATGGTAGGATTTTCCTACTATGACCACCGTGATGGCACAGAAGGGACAAATTGTGATTCCGAAACCGGTGAGGGATGAACTTCGGCTCGAACGCGGAGACGACTTCGAAGTCTCGGTGGTGGAAGGGGAAATTGTTCTTCGTCCGCTCGCGGGAAACCGAAACCGAGGGCTGACAAGGCTGTTGATGAATCCACCCGGCGAGTTGGAAATTCCACCGAGAGCCGAAGACGCCGCACCGGATGCATTGGACTTTTCGGAGTGAGCCAATGGGATATCTTGTCGATACCAATGTGTTTTGCGAAAGCGTGAAGCCTCGACCTAACGAGAGCGTCCTTCAGTGGCTTTCAGATCACGAAAGGGAGTTACATCTTAGCACGATCACTATCGCCGAGATACGGCGTGGTATCGAGCGATTGGACGAAGGAAAACGCAAAGAGGATTTCAAGGAATGGCTCTCTCAAATAAACACGAGTATGAAAGGTAACATCCTTGGCTTCAATCGTTCGGTCGCTCATGTTTGGGGCCAAATGCAGGGTCAGCTTGACCGTCAAGGAATCCGTCTTGCTGCCTTCGATGGGTTGATCGCGGCAACGGCTGTCCGTTACGGACTGAAAGTCGTGACGCGAAACGTCAAAAATTTTCAACTCGCACCCGTAGAAGTCGTTAATCCGTTTCCTGACACGGCTGATTAGATTTCGGCGACTTATCACCTTTTTCATCCAAGGGCATATCTCGTCTATCTCTTCCGGTTCGTCGCTTTCTCACCATGCCGGGGCTACTTTCCGCGCCTTGCAATTCAGCGGCCCTCCGCGTTCATTCATCCACAAAAAAAGCGCGCGCCGGAAGATCCGACGCGCGCCCAGATGTTTTTTTCAGCTGTCTTTTATTTGCAACCTTCGCAGTCTTTGCATGTCACGCATTCGCACTTCACGCAATCGACGCAGCCGGGGCAATCGCATTTGCTGTTAAGTGGTGCGCTCCAAGCGAGGGACGCGGTGCCTAAGACAGCCATCGTGGAAATTAGTAACTTTTTCATGATTCTAGATGGGCTGAAATTGAACAATGGGTTTCGAGAGCAGGAGATGCTCTCCCGGCATGTTCAGGCCTACGCGGTCCGTGGAGGCGGGAAGGGCGGACGCTCTGTTCTGGTGTCCGCAGAAAAATTGGCAACGTGATGCGGACGAAAGGCCACTCGCTGTATGAAGTCGGGCGACTTCTTAAAGGCGAAGAGCGGGACGGTTTTTGCCGAATGACATTCACAGTCCGTGCCAAAACAGTCTGACTCTCCTCCAGTCGAACAAGCGCTACATTCTTCGCAACATGAAGGTGTTTGCGAAGTGATACTCACGGCCTGCACCGTGAGGAAAGGCAAGCCGACCAAAACAAAAATGGCAAGAAGGCGTCGCATCTCTGATAACGATACGCTGATTCGTCGTTTTATTCCACCGGGCGTGGAAGATTTCTCATTGGATGATAACTTTGCGAGGCGCGTCGTCGACTCCTTATGCCCTCCTTTCGCTGCTTTCTCGGGGCAACGTGCTTCCTTCTGTTCCCCGGTGTGCTCAAAGCACTTCCGCCGGATTTCGTCGTCACGGAATTCGTCGGCGGATTGCGCGATCCTGCGACGATGGCATTCGCGCCGGATGGGCGGCTTTTCGTGGGTGAACGCATCGAGGGAAAACTGCGCATTGTCACCGCTTCCGGCCAACTGCTCGCGACGCCGTTTCTGCAACTCGATGTCCCGCCGGTGCGGCATCGTTCGGGCGGCGTGCGGGGCTTTGCCTTTGACCCGCAGTTTCCCGCTGAACCCTACATCTACGTTTTTTACACGAAGCAATTTGCGGGCACGCTACGCCACAACCGGCTGAGCCGTTTCACCGTTTCGGCGGGTGATCCGAATGTCGGAGACGCCTCAAGTGAAGTGGTTTTGTTAGAACTTCCTTTCAACGACGATGCCGACGGATCGAGCGGAAGTCACAATGGCGGCGCGGTGGTCTTCGGCGGTGATGGAAAACTCTACGTGACGACGGGGGACGGCTGGCAGAACAGCGGCGTCTATGCGCAAGGGGACAACGTGCAAAGCCTGTCGACCTACACCGGAAAGATTTTTCGCCTGAACAAGGATGGAACGATTCCCACCGACAATCCTTTCTATAACACCGCCACTGGAAACTACCGCTCGATCTACGCTCTGGGATTTCGCAACCCCTACGCCGCCACTGTGCATCCGGTGACGGGCGAGGTTTTTGTCTTCGATGTCGGCGACGTGAACGGCGGGAACAAGGACTACATTTACCGCGTGGCGGCCGGGGAAAACTACGGCCACGACGGTTACGGCGGCATCGGGACGAGCGCGGGGGTTTGGGCCTACATTGGAACGCGGATCATCAGCGGCGGCGCGTGGTATTTTGCCGACCAGTTTCCCGCTACATACCGCGAACGGCTCTTCGTGACCTCGTGGAAAAAAGGATTGAAGACGGTGCAGTCGGTGACAAATACGACGGTCGAGGAATTCGGCTCCGACGCGGTCAACGACCAGGGCCCGACTTATCCCTGCGTGGGGCCGGATGGGTCGATTTACTTTCTTGATTCGACGTATGAGACGAGCAATGGGCGCGTCTATAAACTAAGTTACACGAACATCAATCGCGCGGACACGCCTGTGATTTCCCCCAACGGTGGCACTTATGCCGACAGCGTGAGCGTGTCGCTTTCGAGCACCACTCCAGGCGCCTCGATTTACTACACGACCGACGGAAGTGATCCAGATGAAACATCGGCGCTATTTTCGCAACCGTCTCTGACCCTGACGAACTCGGCGACGTTGCGAGCGCGGGCATTCGCCAACGGATTTGATCCCAGCACGGAAGCGAGCGCCGTCTTTACCATCGAAGTCAGCACCCCGCCCTCGTTCACGAATACGGCTCCCTCGGCGGCGACGATTGGGACCGTTTATCAACACACGGTGAACACCGATGCCACGCCCGCCGCCACCTATTCGCTTGAGGTCGCACCAGCGGGTATGACCATCCATCCAGAAACCGGCGAACTCTTCTGGTCGGTCGATGCCATTGGCAGCGTTCCGGTGACGATTCGCGCGAGCAACGGCATTGAGCCGGATGCGGTGCAAAGTGTCACGATCAATGTGACGAACCTTCGCCCTGCGGACGCGCCCGATCTAGCAAACCTGACCAATGGCGGCCTACGCTACAGCTACTTTGAGGGCGCCGACGCCGTGCAGGCGAAGTCGGAGGGAACCGTCGCCATGCCCACGCTTTCCGTGCGCGAACGTGACGATGATTTCCGGCTGCGCTTTGAGGGATATCTCGATGTCACGACCGCGGGGCTATATTTTTTCAATCTGGCCACCGCGCCCGGCGACGAGGTGTCGCTTTTCATCGGAGGTGTGGAAACCAACGGGGTCTCGATCGGTCTCGATGCGGGAATGCATCACTTCGTCGTCGATTACAAAGAGTCGACCGGTGTGCAGGCGCTGACCGTCCTTTGGGATGGGCCGAACTTTAATGAAGAGTTCATCCCAACCTCCGCGTTTTATTTCGACACGACGCCATATGGTCAAGCTTGGCGGAAACCGCTTCCGCCGTATCTGGCGACGTTTCCCATCGACGAAAACGGATCACTTCCCGCGACGCTTTCGGAGACGGGTGCCTTCGAAGACGTGGCAGCGTTAAAGCCGGTCGATGGCGTGGTTCCCTATACGCCGAATGCGAGGCTATGGTCGGACGGTGCGGATAAGTTGCGCTGGATCGCGTTACCTTACGGCTCTGAGATCACCTACGCCTCGACCGGGCAATGGACTTACCCGCCGGGAACGGTCTTCATCAAGCATTTTGAAATCGGTGATGAGAAGAAACGCATCGAAACCCGATTCGAAATCGTGAAGGAAGGGGGGTCGAGTTATCTCGTGACTTATCGCTGGCGTGCCGATCAAAGCGAGGCGGACTTGGTTCCGGAAGAGGGGGCGGATGGACCTATTAGTTTCGATGGAAAGTCACAGCATTGGTTCTTCCCGAGCCGCGCCGAGTGCGTGGCCTGCCATAACTCGTCGGTCGGCTATGTCCTCGGTTCGAGCACGCGGCAGCTGAACGGGATGCAAACGTTCCTCTCCGGCATCACCGACAACCAACTCCGCACCTGGGGCCACCTCGACATGTTCGATGCCCCGCCTGCCGATACTACGTTGGTGACTCTCGATGCGCTTTCGCGGGTCGACGACGACATCGGCTCGCTTGAAGAACGCGTGCGATCTTACTTTGATTCGAACTGCGCCTACTGTCACAATTCCACCGCGGCGCCCGAGGGGACGAACTTCGTTCTTGAGTATGACACGCCACTGGCGAGTTCGGGACTCGTCAATGCGGTCGCGTCCAACGACCTTGGCCTAGGCTCCCTCGCCCGGGTCATTGCCGCGCGCGATCCGAAATACTCCACGCTTTACCATCGACTCGCCGGCAATGATCCGGCAAACCGGATGCCACCCGTCGGACGCACGATTGTCCACGAAGAAGCGCGCGAAACGCTCGTGCGATGGATCCTTTCCCTGCCGCCTTCGAACACGCTCGTCGATGTGAACGATTACTCCCATCGCTGGACCTTCGACAACACGACCGGCACCGGCATCTGGCGCGACACCGCCAACGCGCCGACCTACGCCGCCGGACAAGTGGCCCAAGCCCTTGAATTCGACGGCAGCGACGATGCCGTCGACCTCGGTCCGCTCGATGCCGCGAGCGGGACGGGACTGACGATCACGCTTTGGTTCCGCGCCGATGACTTCGGTGTGTCGGACGCGCGTTTTCTTTCGAAGGCCGACGGGCAATTCGATCAGGACCATTACTGGATGATCAGCACCCTCAACGGCTCGCAGCTCCGCCTTCGTCTGCGCGCGGGTGGGAGCACGACGACTCTGATCTCCCCGAGTAACACGCTTAGCACCAATGTTTGGACCCACATCGCTGCCCGCTACGACGGGTCGACGATGAAGCTTTACAAGGACGGCGTCGAAGTCGCGAGCACGGCGAAGACCGGTGTCCTCGTCACCAACGGCACGGTCGATGCCGCCATCGGCAATCAACCGACAACCGCCAGCGGTGGATCGCGTCCATTCGATGGGCTCATCGACGACGTCCGCATCTATCCGCGGGCCTTGAGCGAAAGTGAAATCGCCACCGTGCGCGATGCCGGTGGAGTTCCTAACACAGCACCGACAATTTCGCTGCCACCACCCGCCGAAACCGTGGGCAGCGGGAACTACATCACCCGCGCCAATGCCGCGTCGAACCTCACGCCGACCGCCAGCGATACGGAAGACGGTGAGCTCACCAACGGCATCACCTGGCTCTCCACCTCGTCCGGCGACACCACGCCCGCCACCCTTGCCGACGGTCCCCACACGCTCATTGCCACCGCCCGAGATGTGAACGGCTCCGCGGACAGCACGCTGGTGACTTTGAACGTCGTTCCCGGATTCGAAGGCTGGGCCGACGATCACGGCGTGCCACCGACGCCGCTCCTCGATCACAATTCCAATGGGTTCACCCTCCTCGAAGAATATGCTTTTCGTTTGGACCCGACGGGCAATCCGCTCATTTCGCCGATTGCAGCAAATATCGACGATCTGTTTGGACAAATAACACTCACATTTCCTATCGACCCTCTTGCTATTGATCTCGTTTACACCGCAAGATTCTCCACCGACTTGAGCGTTTTCAGCGAGGCTTCCTGGACACCTCGTGGCGACGGAATCAGTGGTGACCAAGGGGCCATTCGTGAACCTGCCCCCGGATTTCCCGAGATAGAAGCGGCGTCGCCGATAGGAGCGACAAGAAATTTCGGAACCATCCGCATCGAGAAGAATTAACTTTACTGGTTCGCGACGGTATCAAGGTCTGGCGGCGTGTAGCCCAAGCGGTTGAGCAACTTTCCACCGAAGGCACTGATGGTATCGATGTCTTCTTTGGTGAGGTCGTATTTTTCGGTCTTCGGGGCTGAGCCCAAACGGTTGTCGAGAACATCCAAGGCATTCGGATCGCGGCTGTGGATGCCGACGAAGTGATCGATGTCATCCAACTTCGAACGCACGTCCTCGTATCGGATAAACAACGAACTGATGCTGTCCGTTTCCGCGAACTCCATCATGTCCTGTGTGCGCTCGCTCCAGATTTTGGCGAGGTAGTCGACGGTGTAATACTTGGCATCGTCGATCCATCCCATGCGCCGAACGGAACGAATGGCGTTGTAGGGATTGCGGACGATGAAGAGGAGTTTGATCTCAGGAAACAAGTCGCGGATGAAACGGATCTCCGGCATTCCATAACGCACTTCCTTCCAGCCCCAGCGTCGTCGTTTTAAGGTTTCCGGGGGCGGGTAGATACCCTTGAAGGCTCGCCGAAAGGCGGCGAGGACTTGTTCGCGGTTCGGAGATAGGTTCGGAAAATAGTAGGACGTGACCTTATCCCCGTCTTTGGCGACTTCCTCCATATCACTGTGGGACATTCCTGCGTCCGGCCATCGTTCGTGGATGAGGCGGAGGTTTTCGATGAGGAGGTGGTTTTCCCCCCAGATGAAATAGTCACCCGCCGCGGTCAGATACCGCTGCAACCACGTCGTTCCGCTCCGTTGGATGGGCGCGGCGATGAGCAGCGAGGGCGGCGGCGTTTCAGGCATGGAAAACCGTAATGGGCCGCACGAGGAATGCGAATCGTGAATCAAGCTGCAGTCGAAGTGAGCCGCGAATTTTACGATTCGAAAAGCATCAATGATCTTCTGGAAACCTCATGATCTGCCTTGCCATCGTGAGTTCCTAGGGTTAGCAACGGGCATGCGCTATCTCAAAAAATCCCTTCTTTTTCTCGTAGCTCTTGTCGCGGTCCTGCCGTTGTCGTCGTCCGCGGCTGATCGTCCGAACATACTTTGGATCTACCTCGAGGACGTGAGCGGTTGGTTCAGTTGTTATGGCGACACTGTCATTGAGACGCCGAATATCGACGCTGTGGCGGCGAGCGGGATTCGTTTTGACCGTTTTTACACGCCAGCGGGCGTTTGTTCGACGACGCGGTCGGCGATCGTCACGGGAATGATGCAGACAAGCATCGGGGCGCACAATCATCGCAGCTGCCGGCCGGACTTCCGGGGAATCGACATGGGGGAGTATGACAAGAATCCACTGCCCGAAGGTGTGACGCCGCTCCCGATTCTATTCCGCAACGCCGGTTACTACACGTTTAATGAAGGGGGGAAAGACGACTACAATTTCGAGTTCGATCTCGATGAATTTTACGATTACATCCCGACTCACAAGAAGGGCTGGGGTCCTGCGGCGCTGGTGGAAGGCGCTTGTTGGGAGGGTCGCAAGGAAGGGCAGCCGTTCTTTGGACAAGTGCAGCTGGGTGGCGGTAAACTCGGTGGTCGTGCGAAGAAAGTGACGGATCGTTCGATTGTGCCGGTGCCGCCGTATTACCCGGACATCGAAGAAGTGCGGGAAGAGATCGCGCACCATTACGATTGCCTTCTTGAGACGGATCGTCAGGTGGGCGACATCATCAATGCGCTCAAGCGTGACGGGCTCTATGAGAACACGTTGATCTTCATGTTTTCCGACCACGGTTATAAGCTGCACCGTCACAAGCAGCTCCTTTATGAAGGCGGGATTCAAATGCCGCTTATCGTCGCCGGACCGGGAATTGAGAGCGGCAAAGTGCGGAAAGATCTCGTGAGCGGTATTGATGTCTCGGCGGCGACCGTGGCCGCCGCGGGTCTTGAAATCCCCGCCAAAATGGAGGGGCAAAACTTCCTCGCCGTAGATCATCAGGCCCGTGAGTTTGTCATTTCTGCCCGCGACCGCTGCGACTACACCATCGAGCACATTCGAGCCGTTGTGACCCAGCGGTTCAAGTATCTCCGCAATTACACCAATGATCGGCCATGGATGCAGCCGACTTACAAGGATCCGTGGCCGGTTTCGAAGAAGCTTCGCGAATTGATGGCCGCGGGTGAAATGAACGACACGCAATTGGTCTTCTTCGACCCGGATGGAAAGCCGGAGGAAGAGCTTTACGACCTGCAAAACGATCCGCACGAAATCTACAATCTTGCGGAGGATCCCCGCTTTGCGCCGCAACTTGAAGCGCATCGCAAGATCCTTGAAACATGGATCGCCGAAACCGGTGACCAGGGTGCGCCCGGTGAATCCGAGTTAGGTCTTCTTTGCACGATGAAACGTTGGGGCGAGAAGTGTGTGAACCCAGAATACGATGCGGTTCGCGCGCAGTGGAAAGAATGGGCGGCAAATCAGCCGGTGAAGGAGGAGAGAAAAAACAAAAAGAAATAGGTTGTTCGGTGGAGCGGGTGATCCGGCCATCGTTTGTTTTGGAAACCACGAAAGGCGCGAAAATTCGCGAAAGTTTTTAGGTTTCGTGAGCGGTTGCAACGCGACGCAAACCATATTGACGTAGCACCGTGGCTTGAAACCCACGGCTAAAATGAGCGGTCGCTACGCGACAGATCCACTTTCCTTCAACTTTCGAAATTCCTTGTTCGACATTCGAAATTCTTCTCCTCCGCTCCCTTTCCATCCCAAACGAGAGCATGATGCTCTCGCCACGTTCACGCGCGTTTCATCGTGAACCAAAACCTTGTCCCGTTTTCCGGCATTGGTTCGTAGCCGATGTCTCCGCCCCAGCGGGTGACGGTCATTTTGCAGAAATAGAGCCCCAGTCCGGCCTTGCCGCCCTTTTCGCGGTCGCGGACGAAGGGGTTGAAGATCTGGTCGGCGATGGATTCGGCGACGCCGTCGCCTTCGTCGTCGATTTCGATCCTGACGAACCCACAATTATCGCCGTGTTCCCGAATTCGCAGGATGACGGCGGAGTCTTCCGGGGCGTAGCGAAGGGCGTTGCTGACCAGATTTTCGAGGATGCGTTGAAGGTGGGTAGAATCGGCGAAGACGCGGTCGGTTCCGTCGGGAAGATCGTTGTCGAGACGAAGCGAAATGGTGTGATCGAGCGCGGAGTTCAGGTGGGTGCGTACGATGGTTTCCGCCTCATCGACGGCGAAAGAAGTGTTCTCTTCCGTTGTTTCGAAATGTCCGAGGTCGGCCATTTCGGCGGCGAAGAGGGAGGAGATGGATTGGACGAGGTTGATCTGGCGGTGGGTGACTTCGATGGCGGTGGAGAGCGATTCGCGTCCGTCTTCAGCGATGAATCGTTGGAGGCGTTCGAGGTTGATGAGAAGGGCGGTGAGGGGGTTGCTGAGATCGTGGACGATGCAGTTGAGAAGGATTTCTTTCTTCTCCATATCCTTGAGCAATGCCCGCCGGGCGAGCTGCTGGTCATGGGAACGCTGGATGAGCGAGGCGCGCTCTTCGAATTCTTCTCCTAACGAACGCACAATCAAGGCCGCTTCCCCATTGATGGAAAGCGCACGCGCTTCGAGATAGTACTCGCGGCGGTCTTGTCCGGTCTTGCACCAAATCCCGGATTCAACGCCGCCGGGAAACGGGTCTTCCCAGAACTCTTCCGCCTCGTGAAGAAAGTTCGCGATGAAGTCGGAACGTTCGCCGAGGGGATCGTCGTTCTTTCCGAAGACGGCGTGAGTCCATGGCGGTGGGTCGCCGATCACATCAAATTCGTCACGACCGGTGCGCTGGAGGACGAGGACGTCGAGCGCCTGCAGGACAGTTGTGAGAATGTTTGCTTCGGGGCTTTTCACACCAAGGGCATTACGGGGGCGCGGGGCTACCCGGATTCAATGCCCGAGCGAAGAACGTGCCGGGTGAGGGTTTCGAAAGCCGCATTCACGTTGTCGCCGGTCTTCGCGCTCGTGCGGACGACGGGCATTTTCTCTTCAAGCGCGGCGATGGCTTCGTCGGTGACTTCCCATTCGCTCTCGAGGTCTGCCTTGTTGGCGACGGCGATGCCGGGGACGTTTCCGACGGTGGTTCCGACGCGGTCGATGAGCGAATGAACGTTCTCCAACGTCTCTCCGCGTGTGCCGTCGAAAACGTAGAAGACGCCGTGCGCGCCGCGGAGGTAGGACTGACGCACGCGGATGAATTCGTCTTCGCCCGCGAGGTCCCAGATGATGAGGCGAACCGACTGGCCTTCGACTTCGACGACTTTCCGGTCGATCTTCACGCCGACGGTGGTGAGGTATTTTTCGGAAAAAATTCCTTCTACGAAGCGTGCGATTAGGCTCGTTTTGCCAACGGCGAAGGAGCCGATGAGGCAGATTTTTTTCTGAAGGGAAGTCGCGGACACGAAAGAGACTATAGCATGGATGTCGGCACGTTCACTCCTCCTTGTCTTTCTTGCGGAGCTTCTCTTGCATGACGAGGCACTCGCGCAATTCGTGGCGGATGGATTCGAGCCCTGATGAGTCGCCATCGTAGTTTCTCAACTGGTTGAGACAGCGTTCGTGGATGGTGACGAGGGCATCGTCGAGGACCTCATGGACGCTGTGTGGCGGAGCGCCCCGCACGGCGGCGGCGAGGAGAGCATGGGGCGAGGCCTTGATGATGAGTTGGAGGTCGCCGAAATGGAAACTGCTCAAGTTCGCGCCGTCATCGAGCTTGAAGGAGTCGCGCGCGAAGTCCTCAATGGCCGTGAGCATCCCCGAGACAAGTTCCCTGTCTTCGCCGTGCTCCGGCTTCATCGACTCGTGCATGGCGAGCAGGCCGGTGCGGCGGTGGATGAGCATGACTTCCTCGACGCGGTAAACGAGTCGATTCTCGAGGAGGATCTGCGTGTAAGGCCGTCCCTCGCGCATGGCTTGGAAGCGCCACTTGAGGCGCCGCAGGCTGAAGGTGCTGCGTGCGGAGTCCTCGATGGAATTGATGAGGGAGCGAATGGCCTCGGAGATCGACTTGCGTACGACCCGACCGAGAACGGGATAGACAATATCGATGATGACGGCCGGGTTTTCCTTCAATCCGCGCACGATGTTCTCGCGCATGACTGGTTCGAGCGCGGCGGCGAGGGCTTTGTCACCTTTCGGCGCCCTTCCGAGGTAGCCCCGCTCTTCTTCTTCGGAAACTTCCGGCGGCGGCGGCAGCTTGATTCGCCACTGCGAACGGTCCTTGGCGTTATCGGCCTCTTGCTTCCTGCGCGACACGGTCTTGGTCTGGTCGATGGGCCGTCCCTGCGGGGAGACGCGATGACTCAGCCGGATTTGCTGCGAAGCTGGTCGGCGACGGTATCGAAGAGATCGGCAAGCCGGGCGCGCGAGGGATTGCGGTCGTCGCTGTCCTCGCGTTCGCGGCGGATGGCACCCGTCAATTGCTCGGCATGGTCCGTCAGGTCTTTCTTCAGTTCCTCGAACTTGTCGACGAGTTGCTTCTCAAGTTCTGCGAAACGGGTTTCGTAGTCCGCCATTTGCTCGCCGAAGAGAATGTCGCGAATGGTATCGACACTTTGACCGGGAGCGGTACCGTTGGATTTAGCCTTGGATTTCGTAGCCATTTTTTGTGTTGTTAGGGCTGGAGGGATGTCTTGGGAGACAGGCAACGAAGAGCGTTAACCTATCACATTTACACGCTTTTCACACTGTTTTTCTTAGGGTTTTCGGACTCAAGCGACACCGAAGAGAATAGCTTCGGTCATTCGCAGGGCCTCGAAATTTGGCTTCACGTCGTGCACGCGGAAGATTTCAGCGCCGGATTCTCGCAAATGAGACGTGAGGGCGACCGTCGGCCAGTCCCGGTCCTGGATTCCGTCGGTGGAAAGAATCTTTCCAATGAAGGATTTTCGCGAGACGCCAACCAAGAGCGGTCGATTGCCCGGACGAAGGCGGTTGAGGTTGCGCAGGAGTTCGAGGTTGTGCTCCAATGTTTTGCCAAAGCCGATACCGGGATCAAAGCAGATTCGTTCTTCGGCGATGCCTGCGGCGACGCATGTCTCAAGCCGCTCTTCGAAGAATGCCCGGACATCATCGACGACGTTCTCGTATCGCGGTTCGCTTTGCATCGTGCGCGGCGTGCCTTGCATATGCATGAGGACGATGGCTGGTCGGGAAGGGGCGGTCGCGGCCAGTTCGAGCATCGAGGGGTCGCGGAAGCCGGAGACGTCGTTGAGGATGTCGGCGCCGGCATTGAGCGCGGACTCCGCGACGGATGGCTTGAGCGTGTCGATGGAAAGCAACGTTTCCGGGCTCCGTTTTGCGGCGAGTTCTTCGAGGACGGGGATGACGCGGCGTTCTTCTTCGGTTCCAGCGACTTCGTCCGCGCCCGGCCGGGTCGATTCGCCGCCGATGTCGAGAATGTCGGCGCCTTCGGCATCCAGCCTCAGCGCGTGACCGACGGCCTCTCCCGGGCCGGCGAACTGCCCGCCGTCGGAGAAGGAATCCGGCGTTACGTTGACGATTCCCATGAGAAGGCCACGGCGGGACAGGTCAAAATCGCGTCCGCGGACGCGCCAGACCGGTGGATTGGAACTTGCCCACTCTGCACTCATCTCTTACGCTCTACTCCGCGCGGGTTTCTCGTCAATCCAAACCCTCTCCCGCCGTTCCCCTGCCAGCACCATGCGAATTTTTGTTTATTTGTTAGTATCCGCCCCGCTTTTCGCCGTCGCAAACCCGTTTGTGACCGACCGCATCGAGGGAAATGTCTGGGTCCGTTCGGTCGTCCACGATGACGGGAGTCATACGGTGTCGAAGCGGGACCTGAAGGGAAAAAACCAGATTATCATGGAACGCCGCAATCCGTCGGGTGTCGTCGTTTCCAAGACGATACTCGATCTGGACGGAGCGGGGAACCATCGCCGGGGCCAGGTCTTCGATGGTTTCGGGCGCTTGCGCTTTGTGAGCGACTTTTCCTACAATGCCTCCGGGCAGCTTCAGGAGGAGCAGATTCGCGATGCGAACAACAAGCTGGTGACGAAGATTGTTTATAAATACGATTCGAAGGGGAAGGCGCGGCCTTATGCTGTCGATTATTCCAGTGGAGTCGCTTCCTCGCCGCGCGCGGTGGCGGAGAAATCCGAGTGGAGCACGACGAGCAGCATGGGCTACACCGGCGTGCCGACGAACAACCCTAAACCGGCGACGAGTTCCGACTCCCCCATCCAACGCCGCAGCAAACTGTTCAACAGCAGCGGCGGAACAGCACAGCCGTCGAATTCCGGTAGCCGAAGAAAGCTCCTCCCTTGGCGGAACCGATAGGGCAAATGGCGGTGAATCACGCGCGATGAATCCGGGGGCGACGCTGGCGGTGCTCATTGGCGCGGGCTTGGGACTCGCGGGATTGCTGAGCACCACGAAGAGAGTCAACGAAGTCCGCTCTGATTTCGAGGTTCGGGAACAGGAGTGGGAAAAAGAACGTGCCGGGCTTCAGGCGCAGATCGATGAGATGGCATTCGGTGGCAGTGAGGTCGCTGGCGTGGAATCGGGGGCTGCCCCGGTGGACGTAGACCGCGAGGCGAAGTTGTTAGACCAGATTGGTTTTCTCGAAGAGCAACTCCAGCTCACGCGCGAGGAGAATAAGCGGCTCTTCGACCGCATCGATTCGCTGGAACTGAAGTTGAGCCGTGCGGGGAGCGACCCCAGCGAGGCGGCGCCATTGGAGGGAAGCGGGGAGGTTTCCCCTGGGGATCGCGAGATTCGTGGAAAGGTGGAAGAGCTGGTGGCGAGAATTCGGAAGCTTCATTGGAAAAAAGCGGTGCCGCATGCGACTGCGGATTGGCCGACGGTTCGCGAGAAGGTGGAGGTCGGACTGTATCCAAGTTGGAGCGATGAGGAGTGGGAGAAAAAAGCGCGCGCTTTTGCCGCCCTCGGATTCATGAAGCCGGAAATGGATTTTAAGAAGGAGGCCGCAAACATCCTCACTGCGCAGCTGGGAGCCTCTGCTTATGTCGATGGCGAGTTTTTTTTCAATGCTGACGCGAGTTGGCGGGGGATTTATGACCGCGCTTCCGCTTGTCTCGAATTGACACAAGTCCTGCAGGACCAGCACTTCAATGTTTCTGCGATGCTTGAAGAGGCGAAATCACTCGACGAGGTAGTTGCGTTGCAGTCGCTCTCCATTGGCGACGCCGCTCAAGTCAAGGTGCGTTACATGCTTCAAGACAACTTCCCGACCGACGACGATATGCGGCAAAGCCTGACGAACCTCTCCCGGCAACGCTTCGACCAGTCGCCGGCCTTCGTTCGCGAGATGTTTATCTTTCCTTACTCGGCAGGCATGAGGTTCACGCAGAAGGTTTACCAGAAGGATGCGTGGAAATCGCTCGACGCCGCGTTCGCAAATCCACCGCGCACGACGTCGGAGATTCTGCATCCGGAGCTTTATGTCGATGGCGGTTTCGAACCGGAGGAGATTGCGCTCGATGCGTCACTCATGCGTGGCCTAGAAGCGCTCGACGTCGGAACAGCCGGAGAGTTGGCCATCGCCGTGCTCTTCCATCAAACGGAGTTCGCTGAACGCATGGAGGAATTAAAGATCGAAGACCCCGGCGAGATGCCGGTTTTGCAGGACAAGGATTTCACGGGTACGGAATCGAGCGAGGCTGCAAAGGGCTGGCGCGGCGATAGCTATGCGGTCTATCCGGGCGACGACGGCGACCACGTGATTTGGAAAACGCGTTGGGAGTCTGCAGGCGACGCGGGCGAATTCGTGACCCTAATGGAACGCACGCTGGCGCGACGACACGGCGTGGAGTTTGATGGCGATGCCAGTTTACGCCGCGTGGAAAGCGGCTTTCGCCGGATCACGATTCACATCAATGCCGACCACGGCGTGACAGTGCTCGACGCTGGCGACGCCGATTGGCACGAAGCTCTCGCCGAGCGCGCCGGTCTTCTTCTTCCGGAATCATGATCGCCCGGCGCGTTTACTTCACCGGTCGTGTGCAAGGCGTGGGCTTCCGCTACTCAACGAAGGAGATCGCGAAGGGTTTCGACGTCACCGGCTGGATCAAGAACCTCAACGACGGTCGCGTGGAAATGCTCGTCAAAGGGGACGAGGAAGAAGTCGATAGCTTCATCGAGGACATCACGGAGCAGAGCCACCTGGCGAACTTCGTTCGCTCCGTCGATGTGGAGACAACGTCGCCTGGGTCGCTGGATGGCGTGCGGGGATTTGTGATCGAGCGGTGAAGAGGGTTCACCCTTTCATGGTGTTGAGCCACAATACTGAGGAAATCATCGCGAGAACTCCGACAAAAACATAGAGCCACCGAAGGTTTTTGCGGTCGATGTTGCCAACCCAGTGATCGATCACCGTGGCTATAACAGCTCCGGTGAGGAAGATTCCCATGACTGCCAACCAAGCCTTCATTAGGTTTCGAGGCAAGTAGGCGAATCCTTCCGGTGGATCGGGCGGACGAAATCCGCCATAAAAATAGAAAGCAGCGATACAGCCCAGTAGGAGGACAATTCGAACCGGTGATAGGGACAATTCCATGACTATTTTGCTTTGAGCCGACCTTTCTTTTCACTGAAATCGACGAGGCGAAGACGAATGAGAATGGAGAGGGCAGTCTCTTGTCCAGCATATTCGGAGGCTGAGTGCCATTTCTCCTTGGCTCGAATAGACTCCAGCAACATCCCGGTTTCTCGGACAACGGTTGGTGAGTCCGGGACAAATGAACGAGAATACTTGATGGCATCCAGAAGTCCGATTGGGCCAAGGAGAAATAGCTTTGTCAGAATAAAGGCAACTCCGGAAACCCGGTGCGCATACATTTCCACGACGGCTCCTCCGGTAGTTGTGGGTTCAAAACCAGGATAGAAACCGAAATCCTCGTAGTTATAGGCCCGCTCCTTTTTCCACTGCAGCCATCCTGACAGGGTTAAAACGGCAAGAAAGGCTGCAGTTAGTGCGAGAATTACGGGCTCCTTCAGGTCTAGTGAGAACTGATAATTCAAAAAACGGAACATCCAGTAACTGACAAAGCCTGCCAGAAAGTAACCAACGACTGCTTTAAAGAGGCTCCAGACGATTCTGAGGATAATCCGCTGGTTCAGATGCCGTGAGTAGTTCATTCCGCCTTTGCGAGAATACTATTGGAGCATTAAACGGGTTGGCAACGATATTCATGAAGAGGTTCTGTGAGTCTTGACCTCGATTTTTGAATTAGCTAAACTGAAGCTTAGCAGCCATGGGAACCTGCGCACAGATCATGAAGGAATTGAAGTCGCTCGGAAACGAGCAGACTCGGAAGATATATAGGCGCCATGGAGCGCCGGAGTCGCTTTTCGGCGTGAAGATCGGGGACATGAAACCGATCGTGAAGCGGATCAAACGGGATCACGAGTTGGCACTGGAATTATTCGCGACGGGGAATCCGGATGCGCAGTATTTTGCGGGATTGATCGCCGATGATCCGAAGATGACGAAGGCGGATTTGAATAGGTGGGCGCGAACGGCGTCCTGGCCGATGGTGACGACTTGCACGGTGCCTTGGGTGGCGGCGGAGAGTGGGCGAGGTTTTGAGTTAGGGTTGAAGTGGATCGAGGCGAAGTCGGAAAAGGTGCGCATGTCAGGGTGGGCTACTTTGTCCGCTTACGTTTCCGTGACGCCGGATGAGGAGATCGATTTTCCCGCCTTCAAGAAACTGATCACACGTGTGGCGAATACGATTCACAAGTCGCCGAATGATGAAAAAGACTGCATGAACTCGTTCCTGATTGCCGCCGGATGTTTTTGCGTGCCATTGAAAGAACCGGCGTTGAAAGCGGCAAAGAAGGTTGGAAAGGTCGATGTCGATGTCGGTGAGACGAACTGCAAGGTTCAGGACGCCACGGGATACATCCGGAAGGTGGAAAAGATGGGCCGGATCGGGAAAAAGAAGAAGACGGCGAAGTGTTAGAACAGAAGTCGGAAGACAGAGGTCAGTAGTCGGCTATCCATCGTTTTCTTTGGGCGGGAAGGCGGCGGCGCGGAACTGCTGAGGAAGTTGAGCGATCAGGCGCGGTGTCTCGATATCGCTCGGGAAGCGCTCCAGACAACGCCGATAGTCGGCGGCGGCTTCCGCGTATTTTCGCAGCCGTGCGTTGGCCTGCCCGCGGACGCGGAAGAGTACGGCGAAGGACATGCTGTCGTCGGTCTTCACGGCTTTTCGGATGGTTTCGATGACTTCGGTGACGCGGTTGATGGCGTCCTGCGGGCGGCCGAGTTCAATCAGGGCGTAGCCGTTGTACTGTTCGCAGAACATGAATGAGTTGAGCGCGCGGGAGATGATGTAATTCCGGTGCTTGTTCTCCCTGTTGTAGGCGAAGATGCTTTGCATCGCTTTTCGCGCGGTCAGCGTGCGGGCCATGACCTTTTTGTATTGTTCTTCGATATACGTTTTTTTCTCCTCGTGGAGGGCTTTGCGTTTTTCCGGATCTTTCTCGTTGAGAACCTCCGCGAGGGCCCGCTTTGCTTTCATGAAGTCGACCGCCTGAATGTAGGAGTGGCAGCGGGCGTGGTTGGGGTATTGTTCCAGCAGGTTATCGACGATGGAATAAGGGGAGTTCCAAATGTAAGAGCGCTTCGCGGAAAGCGTGGCAAACACGGTACATAGCAAGGCGAACGCGACGGGGATGCCCCATTTTTTGATCTTGGGAGCGAGCGTGACCGCGATGAACCACACGACGAACAGGGAAAACCAAGGGAGAGCGGGATAAAGGCGGTATTCCACCATCGGTTCCATGTTCCGGAAGAGGAAGCGGATCATGATGGGGCTGAGGGCGAGGAGGATTAGAAGGCTGTAAGCGCGTTGTTTCCAGGCGAGGGCGAGGGCGAAAAGGATGAGGACGATGATCATGCCGAGGGCGAACCATGCTTGTAGATCCCAGGTGGAGATGGTGACCGGCATCCAGTGGTCGCTGCTGAGATGCGTGGGAATGAATAGACGCCAGAAGTAGTCCCAGAAGACTCTTCCCTGGGTGAGCACATGGTAGAGGTGTTCTTCCTGCGTGAAGATTTTCTTCGCATGGAAGAGCAGACCCCAGTTGCTGATGTAGTACCAGGACGCGAAGACAAAGGCGATAAACAGGCCGATATTAAAGACCAGATTGTTCTTCGTTTTCCCCCGCATGATGGGAAGTTCGGGCCACATGATGACAAGAATGATGGCGACGAAGGCGAAGGTGTAGGCAAAACCCGAAATCTTCGAAAAGGCGGCGGCCCAGGTAAAGGCGATCGTGCCCAACATCCACAAGACATTCCGCGAATTGATCCACTTGAGCGTGCAGAGGGCCGCCAGCATCCCAAAGAGGGAGAGAAGGAGCATGCTGAGCTGGGAGGCGTAATTGATGGGCTCGGTTCCCAGCGGGTGGACGGCGAATAGGGCGGCTCCCCAGAAGGGCACCGAGGCGGCATGGGGGCTTTTCTCCAGTTTTTCCCGCAGGACCGGCGCCTTTGCAAAGGTCCGCGCCACCAGATAGAACGCGAAGACCACGAGGATGTGGATGATTAAGTTGGCGGCGTGGTAGGCCACGGGGTCGAAGCCGAACGTCTGGTGGAGACTGATCCAGACCGCGTAAGTAGTGAACCGATATCCTCCCTTGCCGTAGTAGTCTTGGCCGAGCAACTGGGCGTTCTTCAGGATGTGCGCCTGGTCGTCGAGATAAAAAGGGTTGTGCAGCGTGAAGCCATGCGCGACGACGGTGAAGACGAAGAGAAGGAAGAACGACAGCGAAGTCGATGTGGGAAACGACGGAGCAGACGGGCCGCGGCGGTAACGGTCGACGACCAGCACGATGCCATGGGCGAGAACCACCGCGAAGGCGAGGCTTGCAAGGAAGCCGCCCGATGCCAACGTTTCCCACCCCAGGCTGTTTTCCTCCGCTTTTTTGCCGATGCTGGCGATGCCAAGAAGAATCGAAGCCATGCCGCCGAATCCGGAATAGAGATAGAGAACGACCGGTTTCCCGATCATTCCCATCACCGCGAAGACCAGACTGATGGAGACGATCACCAGATCGACCTTGAGTTTTCCATCGACGGAAAGGAGGTCGATTCCGCGCAGAGACCCCTCGGGCAATTCAGCCAGCGTGCCAAAGAGAACCAATAGCAACGCGATGAAAGCGGCGATGCGGCCGACGTGGAATTTGGAGAGCGGATGGACGCGCTCTTCAACCGGCGGCGGTGGCTCCTCCGTTTCCTCGGGAGTTTCCTTCGCAGCGGAATCCGGCGTCACCGTCTTGACGCTTTTCGCGAGGGACTGCGAGAACTTCTTTTTCTTCTTTCTAGCCAAGGGGCGTGAAGAGTACGTTCGGACCCCTGTTTCCGTCAACTTTCGTTTCGCGATGGGCGTTGATTCGGATCGCGCCGACCGTATTCTCTACCATGAGCGAAATGACGGAAGACCTGACCCTGCTTGGGGACTCGAAAACGAGGCCGCCGGCGTCGCCGGAGCGAAGTATTCTGGAGACTTTTCCCAGCCCGAAGCCGGACCGTGAGTTTTGGATTCAGTTGAATTTCAACGAGTTTTCTTCCCTCTGCCCGGTTACCGGCCAGCCTGACGGCGCGAAGCTTTCCATCGCCTACGTTCCCGGTGAAAAGTGCGTCGAGACGAAGTCGCTCAAGTTCTACCTCAATTCTTTCCGCAATCACGAGGGTTTCAACGAGGCCATCGTCAACCGCATCGCGGATGACCTGGTGGCGGTGTGCGATCCGTTGAAGCTTGAAGTGCGGGGGGAGTTCGTCCCGCGCGGGGGAATTCAACTCACCGTGGAGGTGACCCATCCGCCGGAATAATGAAGGTGGTTGTGTTAGTCAGTGGGGGAATGGATTCGGTGACTGCGCTGTATGACGCGGCGGAAACGGACGTCGTCGTGGCAGGCCTGAGCTTCGATTACGGCTCGAAACACAATCACATGGAGATCCCCTTCGCGAAGTGGCATTGTCAAAATCTTGGCGTCCGTCATGAAGTCGTTTCGTTAGGATTTATCGATGCGCTCTTTTCCTCGGATCTCCTGCGGTCCGGCGGGGATATCCCGGAGGGGCACTACGAAGAGGAAACAATGAAGCAAACGGTTGTTCCATTTCGAAATGGCATCATGCTTGCGGTGGCGGCCGGGTTTGCGGAGAGCGTGGATGCGGATGGCTTGGTCATTGCAGCGCATGCGGGTGACCACGCGATCTATCCCGATTGTCGCGCGGATTTTCTTGATGCGATGGGCGAGGCTATCTCGTCGGGGACCTATGCGGGAATCAGTATTCGGCGACCGTTTGTTGGATTGAGAAAGGAAGACATGTCCGCGCGGGGCCACGAACTGGGGGTGGATTTTTCGCGGACATGGTCGTGCTACAAGGGCGGCGATGTGCAGTGCGGCAGGTGCGGAACGTGTGTGGAGCGACGGGAGGCGTTTCTGATCGCGGGCGTTCCCGATCCGACGGAATACCTTTCGAACGAACCTCTCCCGCCGAAGCCGGTCGCGTCCTGAGCCATGCGCATTTCGGAGATATTTTACTCTGTCCAAGGGGAGGGGACCCTCGTCGGGGTGCCGTCGGTTTTTGTGAGAACGTCAGGGTGCAATCTGCGCTGCCGCTGGTGCGATACGATGTATGCATCATGGAAGCCCGAAGGCGAGAACGCGACGGTGGAGGAAGTCCTCGAGGAGGTAGTGCGTCATCCCGCGAAGCATGTCGTGCTCACGGGTGGAGAACCCATGGTGGCGAACGGAATCCACGAATTGGCCGCCGCGTTACATTCGGCCGGGAAGCATATCACGATTGAGACGGCGGGGACGGTATTGCCGGATGGAATTGCGTGTGATTTGGCGTCGCTCAGCCCCAAGCTTTCGAACTCGACGCCGGAGACGGGTGAAATCCATGACAAGTGGATCGACCAGCACGAAGCGCGACGCTTGCAGCCGGACGTTCTCGCTGCCTGGGTCGAGCTTTATTCTTTCCAGCTAAAGTTCGTCGTGCGTGAAGCGGGGGACATCGAGGAGATCGAGGAATTAATCGCGTCCATCGGAAGCAGTATTTCATCAGACCGTGTTCTCCTCATGCCGGAGGGGACTGAGTCGGAAGTCTTGCAGGCGAGGACGGATCTCGTCGTCGAGCTTTGCCAGAAAAAGGGATATCGATTCTGCCCGCGTTTGCACATCGAGCTTTTTGGAAATACGCGAGGAACTTAAGTCCGGGTGTTGGGCAGCCCCGGGAACTTCCTTGCGCTTTGTTGGTTTGTTAGTTCTGGCGGTGTGTAGGCTGCGACGGACGACCGCTTGGAAGGAAGCAAGGTGAGTTCAAGGCACGTCTTCGCCAGATCCAGGATAGACCCAGTTGACGACACGGCCGCCGCGCATGAGGGCCATGGCTTCGGCTTTGACGAGACCGAAAAGTGAGGGTGTCTCGTAAAAAACAGAAGAAACCCAATATGCTTCTCCCTCAAACCGGTCTCCTCGCACGGGTCCCCATCTTTGGATTTCGTCGATTTTGATTTCCGTAACGTCGCCGCGCTTGATGCTTTCTAGCATGATACTCACCTTGCCATCCGCGAGCGCGACCGGCTTTGGTCCGATGGCCCGCAACTCTTCGGCCGAGAGCAATCCTCCGCTCTCGTCGGCGGATGCGCTTTGCCCCGCAGAGGCCGCTTTCGCCGCGATGCGCGCCTGTCGTCTCTCGCGGAAGACGCGTGCGCGTTCGTTGAGGACGATGTCGTTTTTGCGTTTCTTCCAGTCCTCGTAGATTCCCTCAAGCCGTTGCTTCAAGTCGGTGTCGTCGATGGTGACCTTTGCCGACATCGATCCGCTTTTCTGTTTTCTGACGGTCAGGATCGGGCCGCTTGAGGAGACCACAAAAGCGGGGGACCCTTTCTCTGCGTCAACACCGCCTGCTCCGCCGGGGAATTCCATGCGAACATCGCGCTGCAGAATGATCTCGCGAGGTGGGTTGAAGATTCGTTGTGGGATTTCGAGC
>JBCCWV010000069.1:0-23294 GCA_039192745.1 Verrucomicrobiota bacterium
GGCGTCGCCGCCATGCTCGTCACCGAAGGCGTGAAGCCCGGCGATTCCGTCGGCGTCTTCCTCGACCGTTCGCCTTCGCTCGTCGCGGGTCTCCTCGGCGTGCTCAAGGCAGGTGCAAACTACGTGCCGCTCGATCCCGAATACCCCGCCTCGCGCCTCGAGAAAATCCTCACCAGCGCCCAACCGAAGGTCGTCCTCTCCGGAGCCGACATGGCCGAAAGCGCGCCGTCCGGTGATTGGGCCGTCGTTCACGTCGATGATGCCACGCCCACCGACGCCGCACCTGCAGTATCCGGCGTCGATGCCGATTCGCTCGCCTACACCATCTACACGTCCGGTTCCACCGGCGAGCCGAAGGGCGTGGAAATCCCGCATCGCGCGGTCGTCAATTTCCTCACTTCCATGCGCCGCGAGCCAGGATTATCACTCGTCGATCGCCTGCTCGCCGTCACGACCGTTTCCTTCGACATCTCCGTCCTCGAACTTTTCCTTCCGCTCGTCACTGGCGCCGAAGTCGTCCTCGCTTCCCGCGAAGAAGCGCGCGACGGACGCAAACTCGCCGCGCTTCTTGAAGCCCACGACATCACCGTCATGCAGGCGACGCCTGCGACGTGGCGCATGCTCCTCGACACCGGTTGGGAAGGTCGCAATGGCCTTCGCATCTTCTGCGGCGGCGAAGCGCTTCCGCGCAACTTGGCGAACCTCCTTCTCAACAGCGCCGACGAAGTCTGGAACCTTTACGGCCCGACCGAAACGACCGTCTGGTCGACCTGCGAAAAACTTTCACCCGCCGAGGAAAACGAACCCGTCACCATCGGCAAGCCGATCGACAACACGCAGGTTTACATCCTCGACGAATCCCATCGCCCCGTCCCCGCCGGGTTCACCGGCGAACTCTTCATCGGCGGCGATGGCCTCGCCCGTGGTTATCACGACCGCGATGACCTGACTGCCGAACAGTTCGTTGACGTCGATTTGCCGAACGTCGGCCAAACCAAACTCTACCGCACCGGCGACCTCGCGCGCTGGCTGCCCGACGGTCGCCTCGAATGCCTCGGCCGCGCCGACTTCCAGATCAAACTCCGCGGCGTGCGCATCGAACTCGGCGAAATCGAAACCGCCCTCGAAGCCCTTCCCAAAGTGCAGCAAGCCGTCGTCGTCAAACGCACCGACGTCCCCGGCGCTGGCGAAGGTCTCGTCGGCTACTTCGTGCCGACCGGCGACGAAGCCGCGACCAATGCCGAACTTCGCGACGCGCTATCCGGGAAGCTGCCAGAAGCGATGGTTCCGACCTTCTTCCAAGCCGTTGATGCCCTCCCGCTCACGCCAAACCGGAAAGTCGACCGCCTTCGCCTGCCCGATCCGGACTACGGCTCCGAGCCCGGCGACTCCGGTCGCCCCGAGACTGACAGCGAGCGCATGCTCCTTGAGATCTTCAACGAGGCCTTCGCCCCGCGTCCCGTCGGCATTCGCGACAACTTCTTCCATCTCGGTGGTGACTCACTCCTCGCCGTGCGCCTCCTCGCGCGCGTCGCCGAATCGTTCAACCGCGAGATTCCCGTCGCCGCCTTCCTGCGCCACCCGACCATCGAGCAACTCGCGCGCTTCCTTCACAGCGGCGAAGTGCATCACGAAGACGACGCCATGTCGCCGAACCTTCGCGGCGCGACGGTGGAAAACGACTTCATCGAGCTTTCCTCCGACGACCAATCACCGTCGAAAGTCGACGCCGTCGCCCTCGCCTACATCCCGGAATCGTTCACCCTCCTCAGCGGCCTCGACCGCGAGCAACTCGTCAACGACTGGTTCGGCAGCAAGCCGCGTCTCACGAATGTCTACAAGACCCACCTCGGTTCCGTCGGTATCGTCATGTTGCCGTGCTTTGAACTCGACCTCTTCAAAGACGCCGAACGCCTGAAGGACATCACGCTCGAAGCCCTTCGCCTCTCCGCGAAGCTCGGTGCGAACACCGTTTCGCTCACCGGCGCCCTTCCGGCCGCGACGAACTACGGCCTCGACATCAACCGCTGGATGAACGGCAGCACCGACCTTCCGCTCGTCACCACCGGCGACGCCACACGCACGGCCACCGTCGTGAAATCCGTCGAAGGCATCCTCGCCAGCGCCGACCGCAAACTCGCCGACGAACACCTCGCCATCATGGGCCTCGGTTCCATCGGGCGCGGTACCCTTGAACTTCTCTTCGAAGTCGTCGATCCACCGAAGGCCGTCACGCTCTGTGATTTTTACCAAAACGAGGAAGCACTCACGCAGATCCGCGATCTCCTTCTCGCCAACGGTTACGAAGGCGAAGTCCACATCGCCCACGCGAACGGACGCCTTCCGGAATCGGTTTACGACGCCAGCCTCATCATCGGCGCGACCAGCGTGCCGGGCATTCTCGACACAAACCGGATGAACCCGGGCACCTTGCTTGTCGACTACAGCTTCCCTTCCAGCTTCCGCCTCGGCGACGCCGTCATGCGCCTCGAAGAGAAAGGCGACTTCCTCTTCACCACCGGCGGCCAGCTGCAATTCGAAAGCCCGATGCAGGAAACCATCTTCCTCCCCGAACGCGCCGCCGACATCATCGATTCCATCGACCCCGGCCGCCTGCGTTCCATCACCGCCCGTGACCCCAAGGAAATCACCGGCTGCGTCTTCGCCGCCCTCTTGACCGGCAACCAATCCGACGTCCGCGTGACCCTCGGCCCCGTCAAAGTCGAAGACAGCCTCGCCCACTACAAGGCCCTCAACAACCTCGGCGCCACCCCCGCCCGCCTCCAAATGGAAGGCTACTTCCTCCCCGAGGAAACCGCCGAAAATATCCAGCTCCCGCAGGATGACGATGTCGCGGCGGAGAATGCGTAGGACTCGGTAATTTTCCCTCAAGAGTAGGGGAAGTAAGGGAAAGCCATCTCCACCATAGCCCTCTCCAAATCTGGTCTCTTCGCACTCGAAGAGTAATAATTTCGGTTCCGAACAGCGGTTCTACAAGCTCATGTGGTATGCTACCCCAGTTCCGTCACAGTGGTGTAAAGTCTAAAAATCACTGTTATTTAGCAAGGTGGTTCAATTATACTGTTGGGCAAAAAAATACGCGAAACATTGCGAAAACACGATTTGACATACGGCGACCGGTCTGGCCTAATCCCCGTGCAGTTTAGAAGTCGGCATCTTATAGCCCATCAGTCGAGCAAACCAATGAAACCAATGAAACCAATGGCAGCAGTGGCGGCTCTCGGGCTGGCCTTCGGAGCGATTACGACAGGCGACCTGCATGCCGCGACGGTCTTTGGCAGCGGAGCGAACACCTTCACGATCGATTTCGTGGAAGTGGGCAATGCGGGGAATGCCAACGATGCCGGAGCGGGCGGAGGCAGTTACTCGTCGCCCTACGGCGGGGTGAACTACAACTACCGGATCGGCACTCACGAGATCTCGCAGGAGATGATCACGCGGGCGACGGCTTCCGGGTTGGCGAACGTCACCGCCGGAGCGCACACCGGGAACGAGCCTGCAGCGAACATCTCATGGTATGAGGCGGCGGCATTCGTGAACTGGCTAAACACGAGCACGGGCCATCAGGCGGCCTACAACCTGATCTTCAGCGGCGGCTGGAGCATGACGCTGTGGGGAGCCAGCGACCAGGCGAGCACGGGGGTGGATGGCGGGACGAACCCCTACCGGCATAAAGATGCTTTCTACTTCCTGCCGAGCGAGGACGAGTGGTATAAGGCGGCCTATCACCAGAACGACGGGGTGACGGCGAACTACTGGGACTACGCGCTGGGGAGCAACACGATTCCGACAGCCTTTGCCAGCGGCACGGGGGCAGGGACCGCGGTTTACAACCAGTCTTTTGCGACCGGTCCCGCCGACATTACCTTGGCGGGTGGGCTGAGTCCCTACGGCACGATGGGGCAGAACGGAAATGTGTGGGAATGGAATGAAAGTGCCTTCGATGGCACAAATAATGCTTCCTTCGAGGATCGTGCGGTTCGCGGTGGCGTCTGGGACCTCCCCGAGGTCAACCTGCGCTCCTCGAACCGCGACTTCCTCGGCTCGCCCGCGAGCGAGTTCGTCGATGTGGGGTTCCGTGTCGCCAGTGTCCCTGAACCCTCCGCAGCCCTGATGATGATGATGGGCCTTGGAGCATTGTGTCTCAGGAGACGCTCACGCCCTTCCCTTTAATCTTTGGCCCTTTGTCCTCTTTCTCCTTTTCTCCGGTGTCATTTAACCATTTAACTGTCTGTCCCTTTAATAGAAAAAGTTTGCCTTTCTCCGATTCCTCCTCTACAATCCCCCCATGCGGCAGCCACGGATAAAAGCATCAAAAGACACCGACAAGGCCTACTACCACTGCATTTCGCGAGTGGTGGAGAGGCGGATGGCTTTTGATGATGAGGCGAAGGCGAAGTTTGTGGGTTTCCTGCGGCTTTATGAGAAGTTTTGCTGCGTCCGGGTGGTCACCTTCTGTGTGATGGGGAATCACTTTCATCTCTTGGTAGAAGTTCCGAAGCGACCGTCGGAGGAGGAAATGCCGGGAGAGGATTGGCTCATCGAGCATGTGACGGGGTCCTACGGAGTGAAGCGGGCGCGGGAATTGCGGGAAGAATTCAAGCTGCTTCGCAAGATGGGCGGTATGGATGGAGAGGCGAAGATCCAGAAGATCATGGAGGGCTACTTCAAGCGCATGTGGGACGTGAGCCAGTTCATGAAGACATTGAAGCAGCGCTTCACTCAGTGGTTCAACAAGCGCCATAACCGCCGCGGTACGCTTTGGGAGGACCGTTTCCGTAGCGTGCTAGTCGATGGCGAGGGAGAGGCGTTGATCGCGACGGCGGCCTACATCGATCTCAATCCCTTGCGGGCTGGCATTGTTGCTGATCCCGCCGATTACTTCTTCAGCGGTTATGGGGAAGCGGTAGCCGGGCGGCGCAAGGCACGGGCGGGTCTGTCGATCGTGGACCGTTTATTCACTTCACGCTACATCGTGCCGAAAAAGGCGCGGACGCCGCTGGATCGTTACCGGGTGGTGCTTTTCGACCGAGGAGAGGAACGCGGTCGCCAGGAAGATGGGACTCCCGCGAATCGTGGCTTCAACAAGAAGCAAATCGAAGAAGAAAAGGACCGCGGAGGGCGATTGCCCAATTTCACCTACCTCACCAAGCGCGTGCGTTATTTCACGCGCGGCGGTGTCATCGGTTCGCGCGAGTTTGTGAACGAAGTTTTTGAGCAAAAACGCGCAACCCACTTCGCCAAGCGCAAGACCGGTGCCCGCAAGATGGAATTCGGCGACCGAAAGCGGGGAAGAACCATGTACTCTCTGCGCCGAGTTTAGTCTTAGCACTCTTCGTCGTCACAATGTCAAATTCCAGCCGTCACGATACTCCCTTCGCAGCAGCGCATTGGCTTCGGTTGAGTTGGTGATCTTCATCGCCTCAGGATCCCACTGCAGTTCCGTGTCCGGGAGACGGACTGCGATCGTGCCGAGGAGGATGGCCTCGGTCATCGGGCCGGTTTGCTGAAAATGCGATTCGTTTTTCTCGGTTCCACGAATGGCATCGAGCCAGTGATGATAGTGATTGCGCGCCTTGAGGTCGGGTTTCGCGATGCCCTTGAACTTCTCACGCGGCAAGAGGATGGGTCCTGATCCGTTCGGAAGGATCATCGTGCCTTCGGTGCCGATGACGCAGGACGACTCGTGCGGGTATTTCGTGCCCGGGAAAGTATCGGTATAGACCTTCATGACGTCCTCCGGCGGATAGAAAAGCCCGTCGAACCACTCAAGCATGATCTCGTCACCCTCGGTGTATTGATTCCCGGGCAGTGTCCAGGTGATGTGGTCGCTCTGCGGCCACGTGTCGCGGCGGCGGGCCTTGTCGTTTTGCCAGGATTCCTGCACGCGGGCGCTCACCGTCTTGGGCGGCTGGAGATCGAGGCCTTTCCAGACCGAGTCAAAGATGTGGCACCCGATGTCACCCGACCAGCCGGTTCCGAAATCCTGCCACGAACGCCAGATTCGCGGATGATAGATGGCGGGCGCATATTCACGCATGGGCGCGTTGCCCGTCCAAATTTCCCAATTGAGATGTTCCGGGACGGGCGAACCTTTCGAGGGCCTCGGGCCGACGAGCCGGTACTTCTCGATGGCACCCGGACGATTCGAACAAAGGACCAGTCGTTTGATTTTCCCGAGGACACCCGACTTCATGTAATGCACGGCCATGCGATCCCCGAAGCCGGAAGCGGCCTGTGTTCCGAGTTGGGTTATCAATCCCTTTTCCTTCGATACCCGGTCCATGGCGCGCACTTCCGCCACATCGTGGCACATCGGTTTCTGGCAATAAATGTGTTTGCCTTGGCGAAGAGCGGCGAGCCCGATGGCGGCGTGCATGTGGTCAGGCACGGTCACGTTCACGGAATCAGTCTTGTCGCCCTCCTTCTCCAGCATCTCCCGCCAATCCGTGTATGTCCGCACCCCGGGCACCTGTTTCTTCGCGTTCTCAAGAAAGTTCCGGTCGACGTCACAAAGCGCGACGATCTTCGTATGCGCGTGCTGCTGGATATTCTTGAGATCGTTCGCCCCCATTCCACCTACGCCGATGCAGGCGTGCTGGATTTTTTCATTTTGGCCAACCGCTCGCAGGACAGACGGCGCGCCCAGAGTCGCGGCACCGGCGGTCGTGAGAAATCGGCGGCGGGTGAGGTTTGATGACGGTAATTCGGGAGTTTTCATCGTGTGTTTATTCAAGCCTCTGGAGCCGCAGTTCTGCAAATTGATAAGAAAGCATGTTGTCTTTCCGTTCATGGCCCGGTGCAGGACTTGATGGAAAGATGTTAACAAGTGATCCGGCAGCAGATAAAGTCTAGGATTTCAGTTAGTTTCCACATCTACCCATGCTCCCATGCTGGGTTTTGGGTATGTTGAAGTGGGATGAAAACTATCTTAGGATACATCTCGACCTTGTAAGGGACAAAATGGTCGAGCGTTTTCAACTCGGTTAAATTAATCCACAGTTCTGTCATGAAATATGAGGCACGGCCAGAATTCGACGATGCCGTGGCCGGGTTCCTCAAATTCGTGAGTCGTGAGAGCCATGCGACAACGATTCGTTGGCTTTCCAGAGATAGGATTACTCAGCATCGCAGGATCTGGTGGATCTTGGTGGATCTATCGCCCGGAGGAACTTGTCAGCGACTCAGATTCCCGCAGTTTCTACGAAAGCGTCCGCCAAACCGATTCAAGCATCCGAATTGACGCCTACCCAGTCGATTCTGACATTACGCTCGCTTGGATCGAGAACTATGGCGGCCCGAGTGGACTCCTCAACTACGGCATCCTCACCAGCCGCTACGAGATTCGAGTGGTTCGGAATCACCTATTGTGGACGGCGATTTACCTTTTCAATCACATCAGGAATACTCGGATTCGATACCGGATGTGGGATTGGAACATCACGCCCCGGACAGAACAAGTTGAGGTTAGTAAGCCCGATCCCGCTGCGAGTTGATTGACTTGCTCAATTCGAATCCTTACCCTGTTGTTGCGACCGCGCGCTCGGATCGGCTACCAAGTCTCAAAGATTGGTTTGAGGATATGATGAACGGAAAAACCTTAATACCATTGCTCGCCACTGTGTGTTTCGTCATCTCAGGATCTATCCCCGCAACCTGCGATGAAGCTGCGGCCCATCCCCTGATGTTCGTGGGCAACTTTGAGAACGGAGGTCTCAGACAATTTGGCGATAGTCAACTTGAGCATGCATTGAAAAAGTCCGAGATCGTCACCAAGCCAGTTCGTGAAGGAAAACATGCGCTCAAGTTGACGTTGGATCGCACGGCACATCAGGATATGCAGGGCCATAGAACGGACTTCTGGATCAGGGGTATGTCTGAGAACTTCAACATGGGAGGCGAGTATTGGTATGGCTTCAGCACCTACTTTCCAGCCTCCTGGCAACCTGATACACAATCGGAGTTGTTCGCGCAGTGGATTGGTTGGAGGGATTACGGCCCTTCACTGGCGATCTACATTTACGGTGATGACTATTGTATCAAGAAGCGCTGGGCGGCGGGCGGGTCCTACAGGAACTTGTGGAAAGGAAAAGTGGCTGAGGACAAGGGGAAGTGGGTTGACTGGGTTTTCCGCGTCAGATGGTCCGCTAACAAGGACGGATTCATAGAGGTCTGGAAGAATGGAGAGAAAATATTAGCCGATACTGGCCGCAACTGCGGTGTCGGTGAGTTCGCACCTTATTTCAAATTCGGAATCTACAAATGGCCTTGGAAGGAATCGCAGGAGGAGTCGCCATCAACGGTTACAAAGAGAACTCTCTATATAGACGAGATCAGAATCGGTGATGAAAGCGCCAGTTTCACCACGGTGTCCCCTCTCCAAACACGACGGATGAATCAGAAGAAGAGATGAACTTGTCGAGGCGGAGGCGTAGCCAGACAAGCGGCCACTCGCTCCGATTCGACTTTCCCTCTTAACTCAAATATTTAAATCTGTTCCGATCGGGTGCTCAAGGCAGCCACTGACATACTTCGGAATTACTGTTTATTACAAAGAGAAATCTGATAGAAAGCGAAGGAACAATGCAAAAACCAACATTCCACCATATAGCCTCTTCCTCGAAGAGAAGCCTGATGATCAAGGCCATCGTGTTTTCGGCTGCAGCCTTGATGGCAGCTGGTGCCAGTGCGGACGAAAACGGCATCCTGAAACAAACGAGTAAGCACAGCGTCCAAGAAACGGTCGAGCGCTTCGAGGCGGCGGTGCGGGCGAAGGGAATCAAAGTGTTTCCCCGCTTCGATCACGCGGCGGCGGCTGAGGAATATGGTCTTGAATTGCCATCATTGGTCGTCGTGTCCTTCGGCAACCCGAAGTACGGCACTAAGTTCATGGCCCGTGCGCCATTGGCGGGAATTGACTTTCCTCCCAAAGCATTGGTCTACGAGGACGATGAGGGAAAAGTGTGGCTCGCATATAACAGCTCGAAGTACCTTTACGAGGTCATCTTCAAGCGACATGGCCTCGACTACTCTGCGGATGACGTCGAGTTCTATGCCAAGCTCCTGGAAGAGCTCACAGATCAGGCGGTCAAATAGCAACTACAGGACATCTTCGCTAACGTTGCCATTGCCATCTGTCCCGTGAGTAGAAACGCCGTTTGGCGAACCGACTGAGCGGGAGATCGCAAATCCCTGCCCAATTGTGGGCGTAGAAAGCAGATTCATGCAGCACGCAGCAAAACATCGTTGTATAATTCGCCGTTCCCCCCTTCCACCCCCAACGACTTGAGATTCACGCATCATCCGGCGATTAGAGAATTGATCGACTGCGATCCGGCACACTCCTCAGCGGAAGTCGCAGCGATTGCGAAGCAGATTATAATTTGCACGATTCTAGGCTTTGCATTGCTCTCTGGGCAAGCGCAATCGCAAGCGCAGATTGCCTCCAGCTTCCTCGAAACCTTCGGCGGTGGCACCTACGACCATGCATCCTGGGCGCCCGCGAATGCGGGTTCGTCACTCACGCTGCTTACGTCATCCACCGACCGCGACAAGATGGATGGCACCAACGATGGCGGTTTGCTGGTCGAACGTGGAGTTGGTGTTACAGGCACGTATGGAGCGACGCGATCTCTTGGCTTTGTGACTGGCTCCGATGTTGGCGCTTCGATCCACGTCGATTTTTCTTATGAACGTCCCGACGACAGCTTCAGCAATCTCAAGCCTCTCTTGTTCATCGATGGCGTGGTGGTGGCAGAAGGAACGACGATCAGTTTGTTCAGCAGCGGCGAGGATCCCGGTGCGGCAACGGGTCACTATTCCTCGGTCAGGTCTTCGCTGGGATATTTCATTGTGGCCGATGATCTCGGCAAGGAGATGACCCTGACTATTCAGTATTTCGACGGGAACGTTTCGCAAAACCGCGATCTTGTTTTGGATGCCGTCAACGTCATCAACACGGGTGACGCGATCCCCTTACCCGGGCGAGCATTGACGATGACGACCGTCCAAGGCAATCCGGCCCTTGAGTTCACCTCGATACGTCGTATCAGCCCTTACCGGCCGGGACTTCTCTACACGACGGAGACGTCGAACGACTTGGGGGCCTGGTCGTGGCTCGAGACGGCACCCGCAGAGACCGTCACCAATCCTTTGAACGCCGACTTCGAGGAGGTGACTGAGCGGTTTCACATCGGGTCCTCCGCCCGGGAATTCTACCGCGTTCTTGTGAGGAACAAACGGATAGGCGATCCCGGAATCACCTTCGATGCCACCAAAATGGATCCGAACTACCCGCAGATGCTCGTCTGGCAGACGGCCGGAGTTCAGGGCGGCATCCCCCACCGGTCGGGATATCCGTTTTTGAAGATCATCAGGGCCACGGACAGCGCCGGTATCAATGCCGCGATTAACGAAGTTGCCGCGCAAGCCACGTCCATCGGCGGCGGGAGCATCATACTGCGCGACGGAACCTACACCATCGATGAGCAGGTAATCATGCAGGACGATGTCCGGCTGGTGGGCGAGAGCCGCAACGGGGTTGTGCTCAACATCACGATGACCACAGAGACCGATCCCCAGGAGACCAGTATCGCCATTCGGTTCGACAACATCGAGAACGCCGGACTCGACAACATGACGATCCAAGGCGGCCACGGCACGCCGGACCCGACGGTGATGGACAATGTGAAGCCTGAATTCATGGTGACTTCGGTGAACTTCGCACATTCCACCAATTGCTGGATCGACGACGTTGATGTTCTCAACAGTGGTCGCCACACGGTGAGCAGCTGGCGTTCATCGCATGTAACTGTGCGGGGATGTTTGATTGATGGCGCTTGGAATAAAGGCGGAGGCGGAAACGGCTACTTCCAGATTCAATCCGATCGCTTTCTCGTGGCCTACAACCGCGTCCGGCAAATCCGTCACATCGCCCTGCAAAAGGAACACTGCGAATACAACGTCCTGATCCACAATTTCTTCGAACAGGACGTTAACTTCCACGACGACGACAACGGCAACAATCTCGTTGAAGGCAACCGGAGCATCCTACCCACCACACTGGCTTCGAATTGGCACTCCATGATGGGACCGTGGTCCGTGGTGCATACCATATCGCGCAACGACAACTTCCTCTTCAACAACAAGTGCGAAGAGCGCAACAATGGTGGTATCGCCACCTTCTCCGACACGGGAGTCGTCTATATTGGCAGCAGGAATTACGAACAGGACGGCAATGTCTTCGCCACGACGACCGCGGAGCCGATGGCGGGAACCTTCTATCCGGTCATCCTGACACACTAGGTCTGGCGCTCAGCCGCCCTCCACCACCAAGAAATTATCAAACCAGGCATGCACCGTGGTGGGACTGCCGCTTTCATCGACGGGAGCATGTTGCGGGCTTTGGCCGCCGTGGAAAGTATTGAAGAGGAAACGCTGAATGCCCGTGTTCTTTCCGCCGGTTCCGCGGAACGTGACGTCAGGTGTCATCATCACTTCCTCGCCATCAACGAGGATGCGGACGAAGCCGTTGGTCTTTTCCGGATCGTTTAAACGGACTTGGAGGATGACGTGATGCCACTGGCCGGCTTTGAAGACCGGGCCTGTCGTGGTTTCTCCGGCGCCCCATTTCTTCATTTCATCCTGATCATAGAGATAAGTCGCGCTACGACCGTCGGACTTAAACATGACCCGTGCGCTCCAGCCTTCCGGGCGACGCTTGTTGCCTCCGGTGATCGGCGACTTTGGCCCGAGTCCGTGGAGTTTTCCGCCGAGCACCCACTGGAAGTCGTCCGCAAACTTCACATCGAACGACAGTGTCGCCGCCTCGACAGTCGATGCGAGTTTTTGCCGGGCAGTGACCCGCTTGCTGCCTTTTTCATAGCCAACGTAATCGACTTTCACTGCATTCGATCCATCAGGGCCTGCATCTTTCGCCAAACTGACGTAGTCGTTCGCGATCACCGTGGCTGCCAGTCCTTCGGAGAGGTTGCCATCAAACGTTTCCGACAAAAGGATGTCCGGTTTCGTTTGGGCGCTGAGGATACTCGAAAGACCGAGAGAGGCGGACAGCGTCGAGAGGACAAGGAGACTTTTCGTTCCAATACGCGTCATCCTCACAGCTTAGGGAAAATCGTAGGTATATCACCTGCGAATGGCATTCACCGTTCGATGTTGGCGAAATTGGAGCTTTGGCGCCCTACGCTTTCTGCTCCAACGGTCGTGTCAGTCGCCGCCAGAATCCATCGAGTTCCGGTGCGATCTGGCGAAAGGCTTCGTCTATGGCTTCGGTCGAGGAGGCAGACTCGGCGAGGACAGTGGCGGTGGCGGCAAGAGTGGCGCGAGAGGCGCCGTCTATATTAATGATGTCCAGCCACGGAAAGTCGGGGGCGTTCTGCGAGCCTTCGTTTTCATCAAAGACGACGACCTTGCTTGGGGCGTCGCCGTTGCGCGACTCAACGAAATTCGCAAGCCGCGACCAAGTGTTGCCGGGGTCTTCGCCGAGGGAACGGAAGCTGAAAACGATTTCGGTGTCAGGGAACTTCCAGCGCGTGACTGCATCGGCGGTGCGCGGATGCGTGGAGCCGTTGAGATTCATTTCGCTGACTTCGACGAGCGGAGAGGCGTTGCCGGTGAGCCACACAATTTGGCGAAGAGAGTCTCCGTCGATGCCAACGTCTTCGTTCCGAAGCGCGACATCCCGTTGAATCTCGCGAAAGCGTCGTAAGGCGGGTGGTTCCTTGGCTGCATCTGTTTCCAGATCGAAAACAGCTTTCGAAACGAATGGGGAAAATGATTCGCCAGCCACGCTATCCTTGAGTGGATTCCGCGAATCGCTCGACTCTCGGGAGATTTGAAACGGAGAAGGCGTCGAGTCATCCGACGGCTCCGGATCGTTCTTGACGACTTCGGCACCGAGAAAAGCGCCGAATCCTCCGCCGATTGGTCGGCCGTTCCCATTTCCGTTTCCATTGACCGGACTGACGAGGAATGACTCGGTGCCGCCGTCGTCACTTTCGTCATCGTCGTCTTTCGAGGATGACGGTTGATCCCACCAATGCTTTGCGTGGCGAAGGGCTGTGCGCGGAGAATCGGAAATCAAGATTGTGGCTTCGGCGCGCTCAAGGAGATCGCTTGTTTCTTCCTCGCTTGAACCTGTCGCGGCGCAACGGCGGCGCAAGATAGCCTCGAGGGCTTGACGAGGAACAGATTTCAATTCGACGATCCGCGAAGTCAGCCGGTCTTCGATGGCCGACGAAAGCTGCCCTTCAAAGGCACTTTCCCAGACATCCTGGTTCATGCTCATGACGAGAAAAATACCTTTGGAAAGCTCGCGGAGTTCTTCGGCCATGCCCGTGACTTTCAGCGCCGCATCGGGCTCGCTATACAGTCCATCCATCGGATCAAAAACCACGGCAACCGGTCCAAGCAAGCGACTGATTCCGCACAGTTCCATTACTCGCTCCCGCGCAGCAACCAGCGTTGCTTCATTTTCGGGGAGGAACATCGCCCGCATGCGGGCGGCCGCACGTGATCCGGAATCAGGCAGATCGAAGCCACGAAGAACATCGAACCAGAATTCCGCGCGGGCCTCGGTGAGGTTGCAAACCTGACCCAACTCGCGAACAAGAATTGGGCGGAGAGCACTGAAGTTCGATACGAACCAACGGATGACCGGATTATTTTCATCCTCGCGAGCGAAGATGGTTTCCGCATGCTCGCGCAGCGCGGGCACCGCCGACTTTCCGTGTGCGGCCTTGATTTCGCCACGATCAATAAGATTTGCTAACAGATTACCAATCAATCGGCGAGAAAGCGAGATGCCATGACGACCGCCATCGACTTCGGTGAGGTGATTGACGAAGCCCCGCAGTACCGTGGGCCAACCGGCGGCGGCTGAATCGAGAGGAATGGAATAGACCGAAGAGTTTTTCGGCGCTTTGGAGAAAACCCGCGAAAGGAGATGTGTTTTGCCGAAGCCCGCGCGCGGGGCGCGAAGGAGGAGAAGCTCGGAAGCGGGCAATCTTTCGCCTTCTTCAACTTTTAAGCCAGCCGAGTTGAGCGCATTTGTTAGGATCTGTTCTTCGGCGGCATGCACTTCCTCCACGTCGAACGCAGCTAGTGTTCGGTTCCATTCCTCCACTCCTGAGGTCAATGGGGCCGTGTCGTCGGAAAATGGATTCTTGGCGGTCAAAACGAGGTACTCGTGGGAGTATGAAGAGCGATTGAACTTTTGTCAGTTAATTGTAGTTATGGTTTTTATCAATCGAAAAGTTATTAAATTCGCGATTTTGTCGCGGCTGTGACTCTCACGGCTGCGAATCTCCGCGGATTCAGGCGGTGTCGATTCTTTAACATTTATTAAATGGTTTTCCGCAGTCCTCGCGGGTATTGGTCTATGTGAGCGCTTCTCATCAACGGGTCCTCTTCATTTGCACGGGGAATTACTATCGGAGCCGCTTTGCCGAGGCGTTGTTCAATCACGAGGCCGAAAAGCAAGGACTCGAATGGTCCGCGTTTTCCCGAGGACTTCGCATTCATCTCGCGCCGGACGAGATTTCGCCGTTCACCGAGCAGGCTCTGATCGATCGTGCGATTCCCCGCGATTGCACGGCTCTGGAACCGCGAGCCCTGCAAGAGCCTGACCTCGTCAACGCCTCTCTAGTTGTCGCACTCAAGCAAACCGAACACCTGCCGATGATGTTGAGCGATTTCCCGGACTGGGCGGCACGAATCAACTACTGGGCCGTGCATGACCTCGACGTCGAGTCACCCGAAGTCGCTCTCCCACAGATCGAGGAGCTGGTTCACGAACTTATCGGGAACCTCCGTGCTGGCTGTGCCCAAGGTGCAGAGTCGATGGCGGCGATGGAGTTTTGAGGGGGAGGTTGGAGAATTAGATGATTGGATAATTAGAGATTGGAAGATTCGTTAATGACGTAATTGTCATCAGAGAATTTCTGACTTTGACCGGATCATTCAGGCTTTGCGCGCATAAATTCCCAATCATCTAATCACCTAATCTCTAATCATCCTACCCCCCATGCCCATCACAACCAAACGCGGCGACAACGGCGAGACTGATCTTATGTATGGCAAGCGTGTGCCGAAAACGCACCAACGCATCGCTGCCTATGGTGCCATCGATGAATTGACCTCGGCACTTGGAGTGGCACGTTGCGCGGGGTTGGCGGGAAAGCCGGAGAAGATGGTCACCGATATCCAGCGACAATTGATCGTCGTCATGGGCGAACTCGCCTTGATGCCCGAAGATGCCGCGCGATACGAAAAGGATGGTCACCGGCAAGTTGACGATGCCATGGTCGAGACGTTGACGGAGATTTCGAAACGCTTGGAGGAAGACAACGACCTGACCTTCTCGGGCTGGGCCATTCCCGGCGATGACGGTCCCTTGGCCGCGCAACTCGACCTCGCGCGTGTCATCTGTCGCCGCGCGGAAAGGGAAGTGTGGGCCTTGATCGAATCGGGCGAGATCGAAAACCAACGAATCGCGAACTTCCTCAATCGGATTTCGGATATCATTTGGTTGTTAGCACGGGCGGAATCGAAAGACGCTTAACCGTTGAGTCTCTCACCTTTGTGGGGCAGACTGTCTCGCACCGTTCCATGATTCTCGACGATATTATTGCCGCCATCGCAGCGCTCTTCACAAGTATTCTTCAGCTCGGCGCTGGCATCGCCATGGTTGGTGCGACGATCCTCAATTTCTTCCTCTTCCTGCTGGAGTCTCTCATTGGCTTGTTCGTTTCTGGGTTCAAGGTAGGCCGAGTCGAAACGAAGCGGGAAATCTCGAAGAAGTGTCAAGTCTCCTCGTGGATAACGTTGGCGGCGATCGTTGGAGCTCTTCTCTGGGTCTTTGCCGTGCCTGCGATCATGAATCGAGAAATTACTTTTATTGCCGACGATGGCCACACACTGCCCATGGCTGGCGTCGTCATTGAGACGACCTCGGAAACCTTGCATGATCGGACGACCGTCGCAGGGAAAGTAACAATACCGCGATTTTCAACGAAATCGCTTTCTCTTAAGGATTCCCGATACGTGGAAACAACATGGCAGGGCAAGGAAATCGAATCGACTCTCATTGCGAAACGCACCGTCCTCGGCTCCAGCCTGGACAAGCTTTCCGGCATGCTGCTCAAGGCAGCCGATGAATAGTCAGGGCCCCGCACGAAAGAACCTCGCTTTCGCTCCCGGGTAATTCGCGATCAATTTCTCACCGTCTTCCTTACCCAGAATCAAACACGCCGTCGCCAGTCCATCGGCTATCATGCAGGTTTTTGCCGTGACTGTGACGCCGATCCAATCATGGTCGATCGGACGACTGGTGGCTCCGTCGATGATGTGGGAATACTCTTTTTCGTCGGCGGAAAATCTTCGATAGTAGGTACCGCTCGTTGCCACCGAGCTGCGAACCAATTCAATGATCTCGTTTTTCTCTTTTCCCGATGCGCCTATGGGCGGTGAGATCGCCACTCGCCAAGGTTTCCCCTTCGGTCCGGCATCGCCAGCGCGAAGTTCTCCGCCGATGTTGATCAAGTAGCTCGAGACGCCCATCGCATCGAGGCTCTTCGCGACACGATCTACTGCATATCCTTTGGCACAAGCCGAGAGGTTGACCTGCAGTTCCTGTGTTCGCTTTGAGATCAATCGCTTCGTTGAATCCAAATCGAGTTGTTGCCACCCGCAGAGTCTTGCTGCTGCTTCGATTTCCTGTTCCGTCGGAGGCGCAGTACGTTTTCCATCGGGACCAAATCCCCAAAGATCAATCAAGGGCGAGATCGTTGGGTCGAAACGTCCGCCCGTCTTCTCTGCCAGCTCAAGGGAAAGCGACACCACTGAAAGGGCATCGCGGGGAACCGAAAGCTCTGCCCCCGCGGAACTCTTGTTCAAGATACTGACCCAGCTTCGCTCGTTCCAGTTCGACAAATTCACATCGATTTCCGCGAGCACCTCTTTGACCTCCTTCTGAACAGCTTCCTCGTCTTCATATCCGTGATACTGCACGACATAGGTCGTCCCCATCGTGTTTCCTTGGACGACCTTGGGGATTTCGTTACGAGAGCACGAAGCCAGCACACCAAGAATCGCGATCAAGGCCACTGCCCTTTTCATTCTTCGTTCTCGTTATCCTCGCCGAATTCGACACGAACGAGGATCTTCTCGATGATCTCCTTTGCCGTCGTCAGTTTATCGAGATTGAACTGCGACTTCCCGTCCTGCTCCCGGCTGCTTCCACCATGCGCGACTAAATCGAGGAGATAATACTTCTTGTTATCGGCGGGATTGATGAACCCGCTGTAGAGAATCGACGGCTGCCCGACACCCGGTAAACTGTAACCCGAAGCCTTCTCATCCTGCTCGGCGTTGTAGTGATCATTCGGGTCGTTGGGTAAATTGACCTCGACGTTGATGTAAAATTCCTTCCCGCCATTGGCGAGATAGTCATCGACGCGGAAGCTGTGCTCCGGGGACGCCGTAGAATAGGCATCGACGCTACCATCGGGCTCGACGCCACTTACCAAGGTGAACCGATGCCGCCAAATCGGCAGAATGTTCACGCGCTTGAGAAAATTTCCCTCCCAGTTCACGCTCTCGGAAAAGGCACTCATCTCGGAGACGAAAAACGTTTCGATAAGATCCCCGTTCGGTCCGTCCGCCCAAATCGCGAGTTGCGGCCCGGCGTTTTTAAAGAGTTCAGGAAACTTACCCGTCGATTGGTAGGCCGGCCCCCACTCGACTTCGATGCTGATACTGGCGCCCGCTTCTCCCAGTCGCCGGGTCTTCAATTTGTCGTCAATGACCTTCATCGCGCTCTCCGGTTCCGCGCGGAAGATGACGGCGCGGTTTCGTGATTCGTAGCTTTGCCCAATAAGCTGTGGAATCGGCGGCCAGGAGAAAATCGTCGCAAGGATGATCAACACCCACGAGCCCACGGTGAAGGCGATCAACTTCCAAGGCCGTGGCGTCTTCGCACTCGAAGGGTTTTTTCTCTTCTTAAGAATGCGACGGATGTAATCCGGCCGCGCGAAGAGGTGAAGCGCCACGAGAAAGGCCAATCCGAATCCTGAAACGATGTGCAACTTAGTCGTCAGCAGATCGAACGGCTGCGCAAACCGCAAGACGCCGGTGACGACGAGCGACAGGAAAAAGAAGAGCAGCGAAAAGTTAACGTAATGGCGCATGCGACGGGGGCCGCAAGACTTACGCGTATCCGCAGAGCTTCTTCAATGCCTGGAGGTGATTTTGATAGATCCCGCGTGGCGTCGAGTCGTGTTCCTTGCAAAGGGAGGCCGCGTAGCCGGTCGCGATGCCCATTTGGCCGCAGGTCAGCATGACGCGAGGACCGGCGAGACCGATGTGCGTGCAGCTGAAGCAGCGTCCGGCGATGAAAAGATTGTCCACGTCCCGCGCGTAAAGGCTGCGGTAGGGAATGTGATAGTACTTGTTCACCGGGGCGAGGAAGAGCGCCTTCGAGATGAAATCGAGCGGGCTTCCCGTCAATTTTTCCTGGTAGTGGGAATCGATATGACGTTTTTCGGTGACGACGGTGTCTTCAAATTCGACCGAATCCGCAGCGTCGCGCCCGGTGAACAGATGATCGCCGACGATACGGCGTGATTCACGTTTGCCACCGACGAAGGCGACCCAGTGGAGTTCGAGATTCGCATTCTGCGGAAGGCGTTTCGCATTGGCAAAGGTGCCGTAAACGGCGCGGAACATGTGATCACGAATCGCTTCGGCATCGTCGATCTGGTGGAGATCGTTGTGACTAAACTCCCATTGCCACTGTCCTTCGGTCTCGACGCAGTTTTTTGCCACCGGCGTTGCCCATGGCACATCGGGGAAGCGCGAAGGTTGGTCGGTCTGCTTACTGTTCCACATGACACTCGTGCCAAGGATTCGGTTGTCCTCTTCTTCGGGACTCCAGAGGTCGCCGTGCTTGTCCCAACCTTCATTAAATTCGTGCTTGGACTCGCGACCGTAGCGGTATTCGCAACCGGACATCGCACCCAGCCAACCGTCACCGGAGCTGTCGAGGAAGACGGGCGCCTTGAAACGACGGATCTTCCCGCTTGGAATCTCGAGTGCATCGACGGAAGCGATCTTCTTCCCGTCCATTTCGAGGGAAATGACCGGCGACATCAAATAAGTCGTGACCCCATTCGCTTCCTGAATCGCGTCGTGCCGTTTGCGGTCGCCGAGCAAGGCGATGGCGTGGCCGTTGCCCTTTGCACTGCGGTCGATTCGTTCGAGGATGCGTGTGGAAACCTCGTTTCCGTAGATGCCTTCAGTGTGGACGCGGATTTCGCCGCTCGCGTTGCCGCCGAGAACCGGGCGGTTGTGGAGGATGGCGACTTTAAGTCCACGTTCTTCCGCCGCGAGTGCCGCTCCGCATCCGGTCATGCCGCCGCCAACGACGACGAAATCAAATTCCACTTCTTCGCTCGGCCCCATCGGGAGACCTAGTTGCGCGCGACGCCAGTGAATGAGTTCGTCTTTTTCCGTCGGCGGCTTGTCGTCTTCCTTCGGCGTGAAATAAATGCCGGAACAGCGGCCTTCGAAACCCGTCAGATCCTGAAGTTCAGCGAAGCTGTCGAGCGTCTTATCGGTGACTTCAATCGTCCCGCCATACTGCCAACCCCAACCTTCTTCCGTTCCGAACTCCGTGCCGACGGACTGCTTTTCGACGAGGACGTTGAAGCGGCCGGGCGACTTCCAATCACCGGGGCACCAATCCTTCGTGTGCACCCAAACATGATAAATGCCGGGCTTCGAGAAATGCACATCGGTGATCGCGTTCGGAACCGGATCACCCATGCCATGCGCGAGAAGATAACTGAAGCCAAGGACGTTGTGGAACTGCGTGTCGAGCTTCCAACCGCCGTGGTTCACAAAGTGCGCGGCTTCGATGAAAATGGAATCTTCGGTCTTGGCGGGAGCGTTGGCCTCGACGAGAGCGGTCCCGGCAAGGGACGAGAGGGCAGTGGTCTTGATAAAATCGCGGCGGGTTTTCATGATGGGTAGGGTTTGCGGAACGGGCTCGTCGTTCTCGTTGGAAGAGTATTCCGGAAATTCAGATTTATGCCAAATTATGTGCGGATATAGATGACGGTTAACAAGAAAACCGAAGAAACGAACCTATTCTGCCCCCGAATACCGCTTTTTCCGCCTGCAACGGGGTTGGTTTCCGGTCTCAGCTAGCTCTGCGACTGCAGTTGTCCTCGAAACACCGCGTTATCGCCTTTTCCACCTGTGTAGGAATAGGCACCCTGAATCTCGGTTCCGATTTCGTTGAGACTCTTCTGCACCTTGTCGACGAAGTCGTGAAGACTGCCGGTGATCTTTCCGGCAAAGGCCAACGAATCGAGTTCCGCGAGAAGCTTTCCGCAAACACGTTCTGCTTCGTTTTGATAAACGCCCAGTTGCGTGCCCGAGAGCGTGTGTAAGACCTCGTTGATGCGACCGACACAATGCCGAATGGATCGTGGAAACGTCGCACTGAAAACGAGAGTTTCGACAAGCCGGTTCCAGTCCGCTTCCGCACTGCCAAATCCGCGCTGCGAACCTGCTCCGCAACCACGCATGATCGTGAGCCAAACGTAGGGTTCGAACGCCTTACTCGCATCGTCGCCACCGGTCGGCATGAATGACTTCAGGTCGATGACCCGCGACGTCAGGTCCGCCCGCTCCAGCTTCATTCCAAGTTTGAGGAAACACCACGCTTCCTCCCTTTCGAGAATCTCGTCCACGAGCCCGCGGAAATGCAGACAGGCACCGTTGATCCGACTCGCCACTTGCGTGGCGTTGACCTTGGTCGCACCAAGTGAGGCTTGTTCGCGGCTCCAGAGAAAGGCCTCATTCAATACTTCCCAGAGTTCCGTCCCTAACTGATCGCGAACCATACGAGCGTTGTCGCGTGCGTTCTGAAGGTTGCGGTAAACGGAACCCGGATTGGATTTTTCGAGGAGGAGAAAATAAACGAGGTCGAGCACATAACTGGTCGAGTTGTGCAAGTTCTCCTCCATTCCGTAGGCTTTCACGATCGGGAGAAAGAATGCGTCTCCGTCACTCAACTTGGGATGCCGGACGTCGAGGGCAAGTTGCTCGGTCACTTCGACCTGGCGCGCGAGACCTTCCGACCGTTCGAGGTATCTCCCCATCCACAACATTGATTCTGCGACTCGTGAAAGCATTCTTTTCGAGGACTAATAAAGCACCCAAGTATCCTTGCTGCCTCCCCCTTGGGAAGAATTAACGACGATCGACCCTTCGCGCATCGCCACACGCGTCAGTCCTCCCGGAATGACCCGCGTCTTCTCGCCCCGGAGGATATAAGGGCGAAGGTCAATGTGACGAGGCCCGATCTCTCCATCGCAGAACGTCGGGTGTGTAGATAAAGAAATCATCGGTTGGGCGATGTAATTCCGCGGATCTTTCTTCACGAGACCGCGGAACTCCTCGACCTCCGCCTTCGTCGCTTTCGGGCCAACGAGCATGCCGTAACCACCGGATTCGTTCGCCGCCTTCACCACGAGATTCTCCAAATTATCGAGAATGTAGCCTCGCTCTTTCTCATCACTCGCGAGGTATGTCTCGACGTTGGGAAGAATGGGGTCTTCGTCGAGATAGTAACGGATCATGTCTGGGACAAATTTATAAGTCACCTTGTCATCCGCGACGCCCGTGCCAATGGCGTTCGCCAGTGCGACATTACCGGCGCGATAGGCGCGCATAATGCCGGGAACGCCAAGCATGGAATCCTCGCGAAACACCTCCGGATCGATGAAATCATCATCAACGCGCCGGTAGATGACATCGACTGGCTGCAAGCCGCGCGTGGTCTTCATGAAGACGTGATCGTCGATGACTACGAGGTCCTGGCCCTCGACAATCTGGATCCCCATGCGGCTCGCGAGGAACGAGTGCTCAAAGTAGGCGCTGTTGAAAACTCCAGGCGTGAGCAGCACGCAAACAGGGCTCCGATCAACAGGACTCTGAAGGCATTCGAGCGTTTCGAGAAGCCAGTCAGGGTAGGCATCGACCGGCCTGACACCGGACCGCTGGAAGAGCGAAGGATAGACCTTTTTCATGGCCGCCCGGTTCTCGAGAAGGTAACTGACTCCGGAAGGCGAGCGGCAGTTGTCCTCAAGGACGAGATAGGTGCCGTCTTTATCACGAATCAAATCGGTCCCGCAAATGTGCACGTAGGTGTCGTTCGGCACTTTGACTTCGCGGAACTCGGGTCGGTAGTGCTTCGCCGAAAGCACGACCTCCTCGGGAATCACTTTGTCCTTCAGGATCTTCTGCTCGAAATAAACGTCCTTCAAAAAACTGTTCAGCGCCTCGATTCGCTGCACGAGTCCCTTTTCAAGCCGCGACCATTCCTTCCTCGGAATGACGCGCGGCACGGGGTCGAAGGGAAAAATCCGCTCTGTTCCCTCGTCATCGCCGTAAACCGTGAAAGTGACCCCCTGTTTCAAAAAGGCGAGACTCAGCGTCTTTTGAATCGTTTTGAACTCGCCCACCGAAATATCACTCAGCCTCTCGACGACGCTTTTGTAGTGGTCGCGCTCGACTCCGCCCTCCGTGAACGCCTCGTCAAAAACGTTCTGGGGCTGATAGTGGTCAAAATCCATAAAGAGGGTTTATCTGAACCTTATACAAGGCGTAGCGTCACCAAGCCAAAGTTCTTGTGAATTTGGCCTCGATTTCGCTAATAAGTCCCTCCGCAGCAAATATCAGGCCATGTCCATCCACTGCTCCCTCCATCATCGCACGACCTACAAGTATGAACGTCCCGTTCTCCTTGGCCCTCAGGTCGTCCGGCTCCGGCCTGCCGCGCATTCGCGCACGCCAGTTCCTTCCTATTCTCTGAAAATCCTGCCGGAAAAGCACTTCCTCAACTGGCAACAAGACCCGCAGGGGAACTACCTCGCCCGGCTCGTTTTTCCGGAGCTTGTCCGCGAACTGACGATCGAAGTCGACCTCGTCGCCGACCTTTCACCGATCAATCCCTTCGACTTTTTCCTCGAGGAATCGGCGACCAAATATCCCTTCGAATATTCCAAGGAAGTCGAGAGCGATCTTCGTCCTTACTTTGCAAAACGATACCGGGGCTACGAATTCTCCGACTTCGTGAAGTCGCTGCCGATCGAGAAGGGAATGTTGATGAACGATTTCATGATGGCCGTCAACCAGGCGGTCAGCGATGCCGTCAATTACACGATTCGGATGGAGCCGGGCGTGCA
>JBCCWV010000070.1:0-23284 GCA_039192745.1 Verrucomicrobiota bacterium
CCCCTTTATGTCCACGCTTCTCATCGCCATCGGTGCCTTCGTCCTCTACCTGATCGCGTATCACACCTACGGCCGATGGCTCGGACAAAAAATCTTCAAGCTCGATTCCACTGCGACCGTTCCCAGTGTCGCCCTGAATGACAACAAGGATTTCGTTCCGACTTCAAAAGGCGTCGTCTTTGGCCACCACTTCACCTCCATCGCGGGAACCGGTCCTATCGTTGGCCCTGCTCTCGCCGTTATCTGGGGATGGGTTCCCGCGCTATTGTGGGTTCTTTTCGGTTCGATTTTCATCGGCGCTGTCCACGATTTCGGCGCGCTCGTCATCTCCATGCGCAACCGCGGCCAAACCGTCGGCGACATCGCCGGGCGCGTTCTTGCTCCGCGCACACGGCTCCTCTTTCTCTCCATTCTCTTTCTCGCGCTGACCATTGTCCTCGCCATCTTCGGCCTCGTCATCTCAGCGGTTTTCAAATCCTACCCCGAATCCATCCTCCCCTGCCTTCTCCAGATTCCTCTCGCCGTCATCATCGGCACATGGCTTCACCGAAAGGGCATCAACCTCTTCATCCCGTCCCTCATCGCACTCGCTTTCATGTATTTGAGCGTCGCCTACGGAAACGTGGGTCTGTTAGGTCAATTGAACGCCGCCATGGCGGGCTGGTCCACCATCACTTGGGTCATCGTCCTTCTCGCCTACTCTTACGTGGCTTCCGTCCTTCCCGTTTGGACACTCCTTCAACCACGGGACTTCATCAATAGCCTCCAGCTTCTCAGCGCCGTCGCCCTCGTGATTCTCGGCATCTTCGCGGCCGCGTTTTTTGGAGGAGCCCCCGATCCCGAAGGCAACCGCGCCGCTCTGGAAATCGCTGCGCCCGCCTTCCGGCCTGATCCCGAAGGCGCTCCGCTCATCTTCCCTTTTCTCTTCGTCACCATCGCCTGCGGTGCCATCAGCGGATTTCACTGTCTTGTGTCTTCCGGAACTTCTTCCAAGCAAATTCGAAACGAGTCCGACGCCCGCTTCATCGGCTACGGCTCAATGCTCACCGAGGGGTTTCTTGCCACGCTTGTCATCCTCGCCTGCGTCGCGGGGCTGGGATTGGGAACAAATGTGGTCACCGGAAACGCGGGTTCCTCCATTGTCACCGGAGAAGACGCCTATCTCGCGAGATATGCCGCCTGGGACAGCGCGAAAGGACTCGCCGCGAAAGTCGGCGCGTTCGTCGATGGATCGGCCAATTTTCTGAAAGCGTTAGGCTTGCCCGGCGGTTTCGCCGTCGCCCTCATGGGGGTTTTCGTCGCGTCGTTTGCCGCCACCACCCTCGATACCGCTTGCCGACTCCAACGCTACGTCGTGCAGGAACTCGCTTCCACGTTCCAACCCAAGGACAAAACGAAATCCAACCCGCTCGGCATCCTCACGAATAAACACGGGGCGACCATCTTCGCGGTTCTCATTGCACTTGCCCTCGCCGCCCTGCCAAAACCCGGCGCCGAATGGACCATGCAAACCGCTGGCACCGGCGGCCTTATCCTTTGGCCGCTTTTCGGCGCGACCAACCAACTCCTCGGCGGGCTCGCCTTTCTCGTCATCTCTTTCTGGATGTGGCGGCGACAACTCCCCGTCTGGTTCGTCGTCATCCCGGCCACTTTCATGCTCTTCCTGCCCGGCGTTGCCATGTCTATCGAACTTTTCAAAGAGGGTGGCTGGCTCGCCGCCGGAAGCTGGCACCTCGTCTTCTTCGGCTTCGCCACACTAGCCCTGGAAATCTGGATGATCGCCGAAGCCATCGCCGCGTGGCCGAAAGCCCGCGGCATTATCGAAGAATCGCTGGAGCCACTTCCCGGCTCAGGCACTGAACCGCAAACTGAAGGCGGTCGCTCCTGTTAGCACGACGAAAGGACTGTGCCCTTTCCCCTAAATCCTTCCCTGCTGTTTGATTTCCAAATAACTATTCGCCAATGCCACCGGCATCGCCTGCGCGGTTTCGTCGAGAGTTAGAACCCCATAGTTCCGTAGGCGGAAGAGAACTTCCTCGCGAGACTCGCTGTATAAGTGCGCGGAGTGATAGGAAAGCGCATCATCCAACGAACGTACTTCTGCTTCTTTCTTTTGATCGACTTCCCGTTCCCGCAGACTCGCCAGCATGACGAGATGCTTGGCGCGGAGACTTCGCAGAGCGGGTTCCAGTTCACCAGAATCTTCACTGCGTAAGTTCGTCAGAACGACCACAAGTGCTCTTCGTTTTTGATGGGACAGGCATTTGCCGACGGCGTCCGCAAAATCACTCGGCACCGGCTCCGTTTCGAAATCATAAAGAAAATTGAGAATAGAATTCATCGAGTGCTGCCCTTTGACCGGCGGCAGCCATCGCGTTGACTCGCCGAATCCCAGTACTCCCACATGGTCCCCCTGCCGCAAGGCGATGAAGGACAAGAGCAACATCGAGTTTAAACAATGGTCGAATTGCGGAAGTTCCCCATCCATCGCGCGCATACGACGACCGCAATCGAGAAGGAAAATGATCGTCTGGTCACGTTGTTCTTCATACTCACGACTGACAATGGAAAGTCGCTTCGAAGTCGCCTTCCAATCGATCTGATTGAGACTGTCTCCCTCGTGATAATCGCGGAGTTGATGGAATTCCCGGCTAACTCCGGCCAGATTTTTCTTCACGATACCCATCTGGCTTTCACGGTGCTGCATGGCGAGAATCACCAGGCGGAGGATAGGTTCGAAGTTGGGGTAAACGCGGACGGATTCTTCCTGACTGCATTTTATCCCTCGCCGCCAGAACCCTAGCGGAGAAAGGAGCCGAACATGGGCGCTGGAAAAAGTGCGAATCCCCCGCTTCACGACACGCAGACTATATTGAACTTTCATCTCCCGCCGCGGCGGCAAGGTTCCTTCCCATGGCATGTGCTGCGAAAACGATTCGGGCGGAATACCGTCAAAAACGGTGAGACGCAACGGAACGCGATTCGGATTAACCACTGACAACTCGACTTTCTCCTCCACGCCGAGCGCAAACCTGCCCGGCGCTTTCCTCTCAACGGAAGGTCGCTTTGTTCCGTAGAGAATCGCAATATCAAAAAGCAAAAGCACGGCGCCCCCGATACCGGCCCATCGCCATGCCGGAGCGAAACCGTCCCAAACGGACGCGACAAATCCGAACGCCGCATAAAGCAGAAGCAAGTAAACCAGTCGCGTCGTCGGTGTCATCAACTTCTCTTACTGACGAGGCGCCTCAACCGAGTCGATGATCGAACGAATGGCGGAGTCGGGAGTTTGCCCGGCAATCGCCAGTTCCGCAGACAGCGTTATTCGATGGCGAAGGACAGGGAGAGTCGCTCGCTTGATATCAGCGGGAGTCACAAACCCCCGACCATCGAGAAGAGCGTAGGCCTTCCCTGCCCGTACGAGACCGATTGCCCCGCGAGTGCCAGCGCCGACCGAAACCCCGCTGGCATCGCGCGTTGCGCGCACCACATCAACGGCGTATTCGACGACAGAGTTCACGCACTCCAACGAAGAGCAGGTCTCCTGCGCCTTGATAATTTCTTCAGGAGAGCAAACGGTTTCCACGGCGCGGGGATCCAATCCCCTGCCTCCAACGCCACCCGCTGCTTCGCGAACGACGGCGACTTCGTCTGTCTTGCCGGGATAATCCATCAAGACCTTCATGAGGAACCGGTCAAGCTGCGCTTCCGGCAACGGATAGGTCCCATCCTGCTCGATGGGGTTCTGCGTCGCGAGCGTCATGAAAGGCGGCGCAAGTTCGTGCGATTCTCCATCAATGGTCACCTGCGCTTCCTGCATGACCTCGAGAAGAGCGGCCTGCGTTTTCGCCGGCGCGCGGTTGATCTCGTCCGCGAGAAGAAGATTGGTAAAGACGGGGCCCTTCCGCATTCGAAACGTCTGGGAAGACATGTCAAAGAGGGTATGTCCCGTGACATCCGTTGGCATGAGGTCGGGCGTGAACTGGATGCGCCCGAATTGACCGCCGAACGTTTTCGCGAGTGCGAGAACAAGATGTGTTTTCCCCAAGCCCGGTTTGCCCTCAATCAAGACATGGCCGCCCGCAACAAGTGCCGCGAGAATCTCGTCGAGAAGTTCATCTTGCCCGTAAAGAACGCGTCGGATCTGTTCCCGCATCTTTTGCAGGACCTGACCGCTCTCAGCAAACGGTGAAGCCGGTGTCTCTTCGCTCGGTTGCAATTCGCCGGAAGGCGGGGAATCGCCAACGTTGATATCCTCGGGATTTAAGGGATCACTCATAGGGACTTTTCAATGGTTTGTAGGTCTCGTGACATTTGATAAAAGCGTGCCGGCTCGCGTCCGGGGTCACCCTGCAGGGCGGAGTCCAGTCTTTCGACGGATAAGCCGGTGCGATCGGATAGGCTGGCCAAGTGGGCCTCGTCTAGGCGTCCTTCCCCACCTCTTGCGTCACTGACGCGTAGGCGAGCCGAAAGCCGTCGCCGCACCGGCGCAAGCAACGCGAGGCTCGACCGCTGCCGCCAGAGGAATTTCCCCAAAGTATCAATGTGTGCCGAGAATTTCCGCCCGGAGACCGGATCATCGGGAAGAGTCGGACCAAGACGAGGAAGGCTTTTCCAAATCCAAAGACCAAGGGCAAGCACCACCGGAAGAAGCACCATCCAACCTCGCGAAACCAACATCGCAAAAAAAGAGATCTTCGCCCCAATCACGAAAACTACCGAGTAATTCTCTGTTTCCTCCATGAGCCTCATCAGAAAGGCGGCATGATCTTTTTTCCCGATCTGGCGATTCCGGAACGGACGCGCGTCGGAAACGAGATAGACGAGGCCTTCTCCATACAAAAACTCGAACACCTTATCCCGATGTCCGAAAAAGTCCTCATCGTCATACACCCAGTCAGCCTCGAAGACGACATCGGAAGGCATTGCCACCTCGAAAACATCCCCTCCGAACTCAAACTCCGTCGATCCATCTTTCGAATCCACCGCCCGCACTTCGAGTATCTCCAACAAAGGATCAGGCTCTTCTTGCCAGTCTCTGTCGAACTGCGCCAAGTCCACTTCCTCATCGTCATGGAACCGGCTCGCTCCCTCCAGGAAATAGATGAGTGAACCTCCCTCTGCCACCCAATCCGCAATCATTTGAGCCGCCCTGCCGGAAGGCACTGATTCACTCGAGAGGACGAGTGTTGTGTAATGATCAGGTAAGTCAATCGTTGTAAGTTGTGTTTCTGCAAAATAGCCCGATTCCTCGCAAAGTCTTTGCGCCGCAAGAAAGGGATTCCTCTTGGCCTCACCCAGATAACCTATCTCCCTTTCAATTTCCTCGTAACGGCACGAACACAAAAAGAGCACAATCAGCAGAGCAGCAGTCCTGCTCGCGTTCCAGACAACGACATTGAGACTATCTGCTTTCATGGCGTTGTCTTCCTTTCTCGTGCGAAAGGCCAATTCTCAAGCAAGCCTGTCATCGCACTCTGCTCGGGCATCACTCGCCCGTAGGCGACACCGATCCATTGTCTTGTTAACTCCTCGAGATAGCCGACCTCCGCTTCATGACTACTCTCTGATCGAACTCGCCGCATACAATCGTGCTCCGTATCACTTTCCTCGATGGGCATGTCCGCCTGATCCACAAACCACGAGATAGCGCCACGGTAAAGCAGGCTCAGGGCGTCTCTTGCCCTTCCCTCATCCCAAGCCTTTCTGGCCGCACCGACAATATCGGAAGGAAGCGATTCCGACCCGATTTCCATGCCAAGGATCGTCGTTGCCTTCGAATCCCTTGTAATTTTTGACGAAGTCCCCGGTTGAGGAACGAAATACTGTCGATTCTTCACGATAAGTAAGATAGCCCACGCCACGAGTCCAGCGACCAGTCCCCAGAATAAGATTGGCCCCAACGCTCCAAGGAATCCAAGAAAGCCAAAACTACCCCCAAACGACGGGCCGGAAGACACCGGCACCCGTTCCGTCTTCACATGAACCTCGAAATCCTCGTCAGCGAGAATCCTTTCGATCCTCTCTTTCGGCCCATCCGTCTCCACCTCTTGCGCAACCGCCGGAACCGGACTCAAGACCGCAACGGTTAACACCATCCCCAAGACCACACTAGCAACAACTCCTGACCTGACGCGTGACACTCGACTCGCAATCCTTCGGAACGACAATTCGACATCCCACCCTTCGAGCTGCGTGCGCGCGTTCAGATACAAGCCGAATCCCCCGGCAACATACAAGTGCTCCGTAAGTGTCATCGCCGCAATCCACGCGCAGAAAACACCTATCACGAACCAGAGCTCCAAATCCAGCTCTCCCGTCATCATCACTTCATAGAGAAATCCCATGTACGCCTGTGGATCTGGAGGGGCAGTCGACGGCAGTGAGCTTGAAACAAAGTAAATCAAGGCAAAGGCAAAGAAATGCTCCAATAACAGACAGAGCGAAGTGAGCCATTGCGCCTCGCTGGACCCCGCTCTGTCGAGGTCGCTCCGCCGGGATCTGTAATCCACACCTTTTAGCCCCTCCAATTCCTTGATCGGCATGACAAAGGATCGCTTCAAGGAAAGCCTTCCCAGGAAAAGGGCGTCAAAAAGCCTCCTTGTCCATAACCGCGGAAGTTCCTTGAAAAACTCACGCAAAGTCACCTTACTCCCGAACAACGCCCGGCTCATGTAATAGAGAGGAACCCTGTCGAACAGCGGCTTCAACCACCAGACCAGAATGGTAAGAATATGAAAATGTGACCACAGGAGAAGGCTAAGTAGGAAAATGACCGGCAAAACACTTAGACTCCAGAAAAGTAACAAACTTCCCATGTGTCGACGAAACAAACTCGTCCCAAGATCGACCGCTTCCCATGGACGACGAGGCCTAAGTTCGGCACTGATCTTTTCCAAGTCCATGGCGACTAGCTTTGGTAAGCGCCCCTCCTTCCGGCGAACAGGAGATACACGGTCACAAGAGCCCAGAAAAGAATTCCCACGAAATACTTCAACTCTGGCACGAGAGGTTGTGCAGACCAGAATCCTTCGATGATAGCGGCAACAAACGTCATGCTCGCGGCACCCAGAATCAGCGGCAAAGCGGTTCGCCCCGCATCCGCGATAGCCTGTCTCCGGGTTTTCCGCCCAGGCCTGAGGATAGCCATTCCCAGAACCATCCCCGCCGTCCCGGAAATGACGGCGGCAATAAGTTCAAACGAGGAATGCCCGGCGACAAAGCTGTAAAAGGTATCCGGCCGGCAAGCATAGTGCACATAGCCCGTTGCCGCGCCGATGAAGAGACCATTGAAGATCATGAAAAAACAACTCCCCACCCCAGCAAGAATTCCGCCCGCAAAGGTCATGAAATCGATGCCGATGTTGTTGTAGACATAAAAGCAAAACATTAGAAAATCCGACCCGAATCTCTCCCGGAGCGCTTCCTGAGGACCACGTTCGTTGTACATGTTTTCCATCATCTCCATTTGCTCAGCCCCGAGAAGTGCCTGCACCCAGACGGGATCAAATTCGACGGATAAGACCATGGCAATAAACCCACCCCAGAACAGAAGCATGTTGAACCAGAAAAGCTTCGCCTGCGCCCTCACTGCCCGAGGGAATGTATGTCCGAAAAACTTCATGACTCCTTCGAACAATGGAAGCGACGGACGGTAAATCAGATTGTATCCCCTGATTACGATCTCATTCAGTCGATCAGTAAGATGGCGCCCATAAACCCGATGCTCTGCCAGAGCGAGGTCACTGCAAACCTGCCGAAAAAGAGAAGGAATCTTCTCCGGCTCCTCCGGCGAAGGAGCCTTCTTATCCTCCAATTGTCCGAGCATCAGCTCGAACTCCGCCCACTGCGGCCCACCTCTTTCTTCAAATGACTTTCGGTTCATCGTCTTAGGCTTATTTTGTCTCTTCAATCCACGCACCCATCGCAAGAACCTTTTTAACCCCTTCAGCCCCGTTTGCTTCCGTCAGTGGTAAAAGGCGGTCTGCTATCTCCGCCCGCCTCGCATCGGACCACACGGGCAATCTTTCCCGGAAACGGAGTATATCTTGCTGCTCTTCCCGTCGCAACGGGACGGGAGGCGGCAAGGGTGGAAAAGATGCCGAAATTTCTCCGGCTAGTCTTCCCGGAAGCCAGTAATCGTCGTCGTTTTTCGCCACTGTATAAACAACCACTGTTCCTGCGGCAAGATCACCCAAACGTTGGAATCTTTTGCTCAACACTATCGATCCGACTCCGATTAAGTAAGTCGGCACCGAAATAAACAAAACGATAAACGTCGGCATCTCGTCCACAAAACGCAGAAGATTCCGAATGATGGACTGACCCGCGGAGACTGGAGCGCCTGTTTGGCGAACAACCCGGATCTTCATTGCACGCTTTCCAATCGTCGCCCCTTTCTTCCCTACTTCGAATGGCACGTTGTAGAACCATCGCACGAGAAACCAAATCAAGAGATACAGTCCCACGACGCCCTCGGAGCCGACACCGAATCCGAGGACCGTTAAGAGCAATCCCGCGCCGAACATGATCCCGCCGCAAACCATGTAGTCGATGACAAAGGCGAGCATGCGGACTGGCAGACCGGCCACGCGCAAGCGGACGTCTACCGCCTCGGCCAATTCGATCCTTTGCAGCGTGTCCAGCCGCTCCACTCTGGTTCCAGAATCCATCTGGCGGCATGTTGCGCAAAACTCACCTGGCTTTCAAGTCGCGAAAACGTGGATCATCCCTAACCTTTTAGCATCTTGCCCCTCCGCGTCTCCGTCATTTTTCCCTGCTTGAACGAAACCGACCGCTTGCGTCACGCGCTGGAGCGGTTTCGTGCCTTCGATGCCTCGCTCGAAATCATCGTCGCCGACGCTTCATCCCCGGATTTAAAAAAGATCAACGCTCTCGCCGCCCGCCAGCTCGGGGCACGGCATCTGGTTCTCCCCCGAGCCGGCCGCGGCTTCCAACTCCGCGAAGGCGCCGCCGCGGCGAGCGGGGACATTCTTCTCTTCCAGCACATCGACGTTGACTTCGAAGAACGCCACTTCACCAGCTTGATAAGTGCTTTGAATTCCGACCCGGATCTCATCGGAGGCGGCTTCCATAAGGCTCTCGACAAACACTATCCCGGCATGAAATGGGCAAGTTCGATCGTGAAATTCTGGGAGCAACGGGCCGGAATTGTCTACGGCGATCAATCCGTCTTCGTCCGGCGCGCGCATTACGATCGGATCGGCGGCATCCGGGACATACCACTCATGGAAGACGTCGATTTCTCCTACCGCCTTCGCGCGAGCGGAAAAACCGCCTTGCTCGAGCCCACCCTCTTCGCGTCGATGCGTCGCTTTCAAAAAGACGGAGTCCTGCGGCGCAAATTGCTCAACTTGCTGACCATTCAACTCTACCGCGCCGGCGCCAGTCCCGAATGGCTCTACCGGTTTTACTATGGGGAGCGGGCTAACTAAATCCCCTTTGGAACTTTGACTACCCTTGTTTGGGCGATGTCGTCATGGAGGCAGTTTTTCTCTCTTCGGAAGACGCAAAGCGCGTTGGCTAGACCGATGATCCCCCCGATGATCGGAATTTGCGGAATGAGCCAAAAGGGAAGCAGACGACGGACAACGTAACGATTTCCATCGACCTTAGTTCCGTCCAGGTTCACGACCTGTGTTCCAAGAATTCTTTTACCAACAGTTTGACCGCTCTTGTAGATGAGCGCGCCATTGATAGCCATGTAGCACGCGATTCCGATGACGGTGGAAAGCAATGTGTCACCAATGCTCATTCTGCCCTGATCATCCATACGGTCAAAAAGTCCAAGCATGAACATGATCCCGAGCGCAGGGACCGCGACGATGAGACTATCGAGGATCGCCCCTCCGAGTCGTGCCCAACGGCTGGCAAGATTCGTGAAGTTCACGCCTGCTGTCGAAACCGGAGCAGGAGCAGGTGCCGCTTGCGGCGTGGCATATGGATTTGTTTCTTCGCTCATACCCGTCGAGAAAAACAAAAAAACGGCGCGGATGTCAAGAAAAGAGATGGCGCGGCAATTCTTTCCACTCATTCCCGCGGGAGCCGTTGCACCGGCGTCGATTCTTCCCTAGTTTTCCGCCGTGATATCGATATCGGAAGCGATCCTCTTCGCGGGCATCGGAGCCGCCACCGGGCTGGCCGGGCACTCGTTCCTCCGCTTGAAGAATGTGGGGCGAAAGAGTGCGCTGACTGTTTGCACCATCGCCGGATTGGCGGGAGGAGTCGTCTTCAATCTGATGATCAACTTGCTCGAATTCGTCGCCCCGGCCGTCGCCGCTTTCGGGGCAAGCGCTTTCGTTCTCCTCAGTGTTTCCAATTGGCGGAAGAAGCGACTTCCGTCCGCGGGAAAGGAGAACTCCGTCTGAACTCATGACGCTCGGTCCCACCGAAAAAATCCTGCTTGCCGAAGCCGTCGATACAGAGGACGCCAGCGGCGAGGTCGTTTCGCTGACATCGCGCCGCCTCATTGCCCGAGAAGCTGGCGAACCCACCACGGAAGAATTCGATCAGAAACCGTGGCCGGAAGCGGTGAGCAAATTTATCGAAAAACGCTCGGCGGGAATCACGAATGAATTACCGCGCTCCATCCGCGACTCGGCACTCCGTATCGTCGGCGCGAACAGGATTGTTTCATGGACAGGCGCGGCCATTGTCGTGGCCGCCCTTCTCGTGGGTTTTGCGACGAATAAACTGGGAACTGAACGCGCGGTGAATGTCATCGCCTTTCCCCTTCTCGGCCTCATCGCGTGGAATATCATCGTCTATCTTTTTCTCCTCGCCCGCACGCTGATGAAAGGAAGTGGCTTCTCCGTCATCACTCTCATCGTCGGATTTATCAAACGTCACGCAGACAAGTTGGCGGGCGAAAACCAGCAGGCGACCTCCGCGGACTCGCGGATACTTCACCGGTTCGCCCAATCGTGGGGAAAACTCCGGCTTCCGGTAGCCGCCAAGTCGCTTCAGGGATGGTTCCACATTTCCGCCGCCGTTTTCGCAATCGGAGTCGTCGCCGGCATGTATTGGCAGGGACTCGCGCGGGAATACAAAGCCAGTTTGGAGAGCACTTTCCAGACAGAACCAGAAACCATCCACCGGTTCTTTGAAATCCTCTTCACACCAGCGACCCTCCTTAGTGGCCTTTCCGCCCCAACCATGGAGGACGTTCAACTCGCCGCCGAGGCCAATGGTCCTGCCGCGAAATGGATTCATCTCTACGCCGTGACGGCCGCCCTCGTCATCGTCGTTCCACGGCTGCTTCTTGCCGTTTGCAGTCGTTTCGCTGCAAACAAGTTACACAAATCCACCGACATTCGCGCTCTCTTCTCCGGTTACTTCCCGTCACTCGTTTCTCCCGACGAAGGCGAAGCGTTGGTTGCCCTTGCCGTCCCGCACCGCATCAAACTTGAAGGACGCCAGAAAGAGCGCCTTCGCGAAGCGGCCATCGCCCGATGGGGTGGCCGGGTTTTTGTCGATTTCGCCGACGCCGTGGAATACGGGAGCGAGGAGGACTGGCCGGAAAGCAAGATCGAAAGCGACCCTTCCGTGTTCGTTGTCGTCATGAACTTCTCATCAACACCGGAGGAGGACTCGCAAGGCATTCTCATCGACCGCGTGAAGAATCTGATCCATGAGGATCACCGGGAATCCGAACTTGTCGTCCTGTTAGATAAATCCGCGTTCACTGCAAGAATGAATGGACTGGACGAAGCGGACCAACGTGCAGAGCAACGGGCGCGGGCATGGGAACGGGTTCTGGAAAAACACCGAATCCGTTTCGCCATTCTCGGGGACGGGACCATCGAAAACGATCACGTCTGGAAACTTCCCGCCTCCAGCAAATCCGGCGACTGATGGAACAAGTTCGTGAAAACACGCTGACTCTCAGCCTGATTTCCCACACGAACGTGGGCAAGACGACGCTCGCCCGCACGCTCCTCCGCAAGGATATCGGTGAGTCATTTGATCAGGCGCATGTGACCGATGAGAACGAGAAGCACGTCCTTCTCGAAGCTGGCGGCAAGCAGTTGATCCTCTGGGATACGCCAGGATTTGGCGACAGCGCGCGATTGCTCAGGAGATTGAAGAAGTCTGGTCAAAAGCTCACGTGGTTTCTCGCGCAAGCATGGGACCGCATCGCCGACCGCGCCCTGTGGTGCAGTCAGCAGGCCGTGAAAAACGTGCAGGAAGAAGCAGACGTCGTTCTCTATCTCGTCAACGCCTCCGAAGAGCCGGAGGCCGCGGGCTACATCGAAATCGAAATGGAGATCCTCGCCTGGATTGGCAAACCGGTGCTCATTCTCCTGAATCAGGTCGGAATTCCGAAGGGGCCGGAAGAAGAAGCGAGGGAGGAGCGGGAATGGAAAGTCCATCTTGCGGAATTTCCCATCGTGAAGGGAGTCCTTTCTCTTGATGCCTTCACGCGTTGCTGGGTGCAGGAACAAGAGGTCATTGAATCAACGGCCAAGGTTTTGAGCGGCGATCGCAAGCACTTGGCCGACGAACTCGCGGAAGGCTGGTGGAAACGCAACTACGCTATCTTTGAAAAATCTGTTGGCTTGTTAGGAAAACAGCTTTTCGATTCGCTGGCTGATCGGAAGAAGGTGAATCGCGTGGGCCTGAAGGAAAGATTTTCCATGGCGAAGCGCGGCGAGTTTCGCGATGAACTGCGTGATGCACGGAAAGACCTCACCGAACGCATGGGCAAACGCGTCGTCGAAACGATGAATGCCCTCATCGACCTCCACGGACTCGAAGGCGAAACAGCGAAACAACTCGAAGCCGTTTCCAAAGAGCAGTTTACGGAACCCGAACAGGTGAACGAAACGCTCTGGAGCGCAGTCGGCGGGGCCGTTGTCGGCGCAGGTGGCGGACTCGCGGCCGATGTCGCTTCGGGCGGGTTGAGCCTCGGCGGTGGGATGATTCTCGGCGGTGTCGGCGGTGGAGTCGGTGCTTATTTTCTCGCTCGCGGATTCAATCTCGCCAAAGGCAGCGAGAATTCCGTGCGCTGGTCGCTCGCCCACATCCGCGAGCAGGTGAAACTCTCCGCCCTAAGCTATCTCGCCGTCGCTCACTTTGGGCGCGGCCGCGGAGAATGGAAGGACGGCCATGTGCCCGAATTCTGGGGCGACGAAGTGGACAAGGCCATAGAATCGGAAATGGAAACCATCGCCAAAATCTGGAAAAGCGCCGCGGACGATGACGTGCCGAATTCGCTCGCGACCGACGCCTCGGATCTATTCGAAAGACTTGTCCGCAACGTGTTCGACTCCCTTTATCCCAAGTCGATGAAGTCGTCCTGAGACCGGGACCGTGCCGCCGAAAACCGGCAACTCACAGATTCTCTTCCACCAGCGCGGCCCACTCTTCGTCCAGTCCGTCCTGGTTCTCGCGATTCGGACGACCGGCCCGGGAATACCAATAATTCGCGTTCCAAATGTCACCTTCGACGCGATGCAAATAGCCGTGAATCGCCGAACCCATCTTGGAGCCGATATCCTGCGCAATGTCGTGGGAACCATGCCAGTCGCCGGCCTTGGCCAGCCAAAGTGACTGAAGCTCTGGACTTAAAGCCGGGTCCACCGACTCTCCAGACTCGGCGTTGGCGGTGAATTCCTCCAAAGTAAGGGACATGTTCGCAGCGAAACCTCGCTATCCTCCGGAATCAAACCATTCATCCGGATTTTCCATCCAGAATTGGCTCAACCCACGTAATTCCTGAGGGGAAAGCGTATTTTTGACAAAATCGACCTTTTGCCGACTTTGTGAAAAATTTCACAAACTTTTCCCTCCAGAAAGTCTGTAAGGTTATGGTCCTCACCCAAGAAAAAACGCAGTTTCCATTCGAGATCGTCCGCGAGCACCTCGCTGAGGTCGAAGCGGCAATCGCGGAGCAGGCTCGGTCCTTCGACCCGGCGGTGGAGGGTTATGTTGAATATGTGTGTAACACAAGCGGCAAGCGCATTCGCCCAGCGCTCGCGATCCTTGCAGGTGGTGCGACGGGCGCGGTTTCGGGCGACCACATAAAACTCGGCGTCATCTTGGAACTGATACACTTGGCAACACTCGTGCACGATGACATCATCGACGGTGCCGATATTCGACGAGAGGTTCCGACTGCCAATGCGAAGTGGGGTCCATCTCTTAGCGTTTTGTTAGGTGATGCTCTGTTCGCACACGCCCTCACACTCGCCACCGAATATGACGATCTTCGTGTGAGTCGTGCCGTCGCACAGGCTTCTACCAGAGTCTGCACGGGCGAAATTATCCAGACTCAACGGCGCTTTGATCTTCAGCTTTCCACGGAAGATTATTTCCGCATTATCGAGATGAAAACGGCCGAGCTTTTCGCCGTGGCAAGCGAGATGGGAGCTTATTTTAACGGGGCCTCTGACGCAACGGTCGACAATCTCCGCGCCTACGGGATGGAGCTTGGAACCGCTTATCAAATTTACGATGACTGTCTCGATCTCGTCGGCGAGGAAGAAGCCGTGGGCAAAACACTGCGCACAGACTTGATCAAGGGAAAGCTCACGCTGCCCGTTCTAAACCTTCTGGCAGATGCTACCCCCTCTCAAAAGACTAAATTGAACCGCCTCATTTTAGAGCGCGAGCCTATCGATCTTTCCGTTCTCGCCGGCATCGCCGACTACGCGGGAGCCATCGAAAAATCGGTCGGAACGGCGCGGGAATTGGTCAAGACCGCAGAAAGCCGACTCATCGGCCTCGCCGAAAATGATTCCACCGCGGCGCTCCGGCAAGTCGCCGCCTTCCTCGACGGACTGCTCGACCGCTGCGCGGCTTAGTTTTAAGATTCCGCTCGCCCACCGCGAGTTTATTCCCTAACATTCTTGCCCAACCCCTTAGAGGTTTGAGCAAGAACAATCCAGAAGAGACGAGCAAGGTCAGCGACCGATCCGGGCCATGTGATTCCGAAGATCGGTCTACTCCCCCTCCGGAGAGAATTGCCGACCTTCACGAAGACGAGCGACCTCGCGAAAAACTCCTGCGCCTCGGCCCGAAGGCGCTGTCCGACGCCGAATTGCTCGCCATCTTTTTCCGCAGCGGCACCAAGGCGCAAACGCCGTGGAAATCGGGAGAAATCTTCTGGGAAGCCACGGATCACTTCAAGAATTGTCGCGCCTCGAAGTGAAGGATTACCAACGGGAATCCGGTATCGGCCCCGTCAAAGCCATCGAACTCGCCGCCGTTTTCGAGATGGCCGTGCGCGTCGCACAAGAAAGGGTGAGATCCATTCCCCTCGACTCCCCCGAACTCATCTACGAATTCCTCGGACCGGAAATGCGCGCCTTGAAAAAGGAAACCCTGCGCCTGCTTCTCGTCGATACCCGCTACCGTCTCGTCCGTTGCGAGGACGTTTCGCTGGGAACCATCAACGAAACGACCGCGCATCCACGGGAAATCCTTCGCCCCGTTCTCGTGCAGGGCGCTTTCGGATTCATCCTCGCCCACAACCATCCTTCCGGTGACCCCAGCCCTAGCAGTGCCGACATCGCCCTCACCCGTCGCATTCGCGATGCGGCTGAACTCCTGCAGATCAACTTCCTAGACCACATTATCATCGGCGCACCGTCAGAAAGTCACGATGCTTATTACAGTTTTCGTGAAGCGGGAGTGATCTAGGAATGGCGTCTTCTTTTCCGAACATGGTGCGATCAAAGTGGCGCCATTGTTCAGAAATTTTAAAAACTCAATTGGAACGGGAGGTGCTTAGAATAGTTATAATTAGAGTTGCAGATTGCACTCCCCACACCTTCATTTCCGGACGTCATGCCTTCCAAGAAAGCTCCTTTAGCCTTCGCCTTTTTATCGCTAATCCTGTCGAGCACTTACGGTGCCATGATCACGCACACTCTGAACGTCGAGATCGTTCAGGTGCTCGACGACTCCGGCGGAAATGCCACTCCTCTCATTGGATCGGATGGAGGCAGCTACATTTACTCAACCCAGGTAAATGAGATTTTTAATCAGGCCGGTATCCAAGTCACATTTACTCAATCGACTTGGAGAAGCACCGATGCCCAACGTCTGACCGTTGCGGAGATGGAGTCGATCTTCGACGACACATTTTCTGGCAGCGGCGATCCTTTACCGGCAATTCCAGTGGACTCCGTCCAAGTCTTTTTTGTCATGGACCACCCAGGGACCGGTTATGACGGAAGCTCGTTAAGCGGCTGGGCCAACGACGGCTCCTTTGATCCCATCTCCCAAGCCAGAAACTCCGGCATCAACCAACTCTTCATCGACGGCACCTTCGTCAGCAACGGTCGCGGCGTCATGACCAACCAAGGTTTCACCGTGGATCAACTTTCCGGCACCATCGCCCACGAACTCGCTCACGCCCTCGGCTTACGGCACATTGAGGACATCAACAACGGCGACGCCGCAGGAACCATTCAGGATCCGAGTTTCACAACCCCGACCACCGAACCGAACCTCGTCTGGGGCGCGGGATTCGGACCTGCCTATGATGGCAGTCTGGACAATGACCCCATGCTCACAACGCTCCAGGAAAACTACTTCCTCAACCAACAGCAAATCGACGCCATGCTCTTCAACGGCGTCCTTCTCGATCCCGACGGAAACGGCATCGGCGTGTTGCAGGTGATCCCGGAACCAAGCGCCGCCATTCTTGCCGTTTTTGCCGTCATCGGCTTTGCCCAGCGCCGCAGAAGAAGCCGCTTCTAGTCTTCGAAGTAGATAAAGCAGCCGACTGCCTCAGTCTCCACGAGTTCGGAAGACTTTCCTGACAAAGCCACTTTGATGGCATCATTCAGGTCGTGACTCTTCGGCTTCGGGCGCTTTTTCCCGAGGTCCGCGTAAGTGTCATCAATGCGACCACGATAAACCGCTTTCCCATCCGCATTGAAGACAACCGCTTCCGGTGTCTTCGTAGCACCTGCACGCTTTGCCAGCGATTGTGACGGATCCAAAACCTGAGTCGTCGTGATTTCATAATCCTTCGCGTGATCCTTCGCCGATTCCTGATCCGTATCGCGATCCGGATAAACCTGGAAAAACACGACGCCTTTTTCGGCAAACGCCTCGTGGAGTCGCCGGATGGTCGGCTGAAAGTAATTGGCGACCGGGCAATCCGTCGCGGTAAAAATCAAGACCGTCACCTTCGCGGCTTCGCCCTCCGCGAAGAGTTCATGGGACTCACCGTCGACACACTCGAACTTCCATTCCGTTTCCTCACCGATGGAAACACCCCCAATAACGAAGAAGAACGCCGCGATAGCCCAAATCGCCCTAGCGCATCGACCACTCATCACGCTCGCGCTCCCTTCTTTTCAACTCCCACCAGTCTTCCGTCCGTTCCCGAAAGGTGAGTCCGGTGTCTTTCTCCTCCCGTTTCAACGCCCGCCGATCACGACGGTCTTCCATCGCCTCGAGGCGCGGATTGCTCTCATCCTTGAAATAATCCGTCGTCCCGCAGCCCACGCTGCAGGCAGAAATCGCGGCAAAAGAGAGAAGGAAAATCAGTCTTTTCATCGGACGGGCACCATCGGTCGCAGTCCCTCAGATTTCCAGCCGAATCACGAAGGCCGCTCCGTGGTCCGCGGTTTTTGCCGACGTTGGCGAATTTGATCCATCAGGATCTGACGTCGGATATCCGGCCAAATCGCCTCCAACTCTTCCACGTTCAGCCCGCCGTCATTGTTCACATCACCCTTGTCCCAATTGGCGCGGTATTGCGCCGGCACTTCAAGCTTTTGCAGCTTCTGATCCTTGTTTCGGTCGAGCCGCGTCACAATGCCTTGGATGGCTCGCTCACGCTCCATACCGAGCCGCTCCTTGAAATCGCCGTTGAGCAATTCCTTGCCCAATTGCGCGACCACCTTACGACCACGGTGACTGCGTACTGCCCGCTCGATCTTCGGCACATCCTTCGAATCGACCGCGACAAACTGCAGCGTGATACTCCCCATCTCGTCCGTCGATTCGCGACCCCACATGATGCGTTGCGGTGGATCAAACGGATTGCGCGGATTGTCTGCCGAATTGTCGTAAACAATTTCTGATCGCAAAACTGTCCCTTCCGGTAAAACTACCGGCGACTTGTAAAGGTAGCTCCCCTGCCAATTCAAATCCCAGTCGTCGATGTAAAGTAACGACCGCTCAGACTGGTCGGGAAACGTCGCCGTCATCTTCATTGTTTTGCAGACGTAGTGCGCATGACCGCTGATCACGATCCCCTCGACCGCCGCGGGCAGCGTGAACGCATCCGAGATCCTGTATTCCTTCTCGCCTGCAGGAATGTCGAGTCCCGTCGTGCGGCCAAAAACGGGCGGCACCTGCACGGAAAGAATCTTTTTCGAAGACGGCTTGTCCGCGAAATACAGCCCAATCGTCGCCTTCTCCCGCTCAACTTTCCCCGACGGATGGAAATGAGAGGCCAGCACCAGGTCGGAGCCTTTCTTAATCGGCTGTGCAAGATCGCCCGGCCAATACAACGGCTCCGCGCCCGGAATAAAACCGCCCAAGCCTCCGCCACGTGAGAAATTCATGCGATTGAACCCCGGCTTTCCGTCCTGGCCATCCGCCTTCACCGCTTCACCGGTGTCATCGAGAAAGAACAAGACATGATGCACGACCGAACGCGCACTTGGTCGGTATTCAATCGCCTTCACCCACTTGTCCTCGTCCAAATTCAAAGGCACAGCAAAATTGCGGTACACATCCGGGCCGTCCGCAGGGACCACGTAGGCTTCATCCATCTCTACAATCAAATCCGGTTCCCCTAACATCCACCCATCAGAAAACTTCGGCGGCACCGGCGCCTTGTCCGCATCCCCTTCCGGTCGTCCCGCATCGACCCATTCCCCGAACATCTCGATCTGCTCATCCGTCAGCGTCCTCTGATTCGCAAACTCTCCATGCCCCGGCACCGGCTTCCACGGCGGCATGTATCGATCTTCAATGACATCGAGAATCAACTGCGACCGCTTCGCCACGTCCCGATACGACTCCAACTTGAATGGCCCCGCCTGCCCCTCGCGATGACAGACCGTGCAGTTCTGATGCACGATCGGGGCAATGTGTTCGTTGAATGTGACTTCAGAAGTTGCGGCTTCCGGAGTCGTTGTTTTTGCTCCGGTTGAGGTCGCGATCAAAACCACCATCCACGGAAGATTTCGGAAAAATCGACTCATAACTATTAGAACCACCCTCATGGGATTTCGTTCTGAAATTCCGCAAAATCCGGTTCATAAATCCGGATCATTTCACCGTTCCTCGAAACCTTCAGCCCGAAAATTGCGGCGAAATCTGCGACGACACCACGGGCGCACTCCGTTTTCCCTTGGTTTTGAGGGATTTTCCACCGATCTTTCGTGTCCAGCCATCGCCCCCGAAATCGTGATAATTAACGGTTGAAGGCAGTTTCCTGCTGGAACCCCCAGAAATCCATGAAGTCGCTCCTGTTCTTCGTTCCCGCGATCCTTCTCGCCGCGATCGCCTCGGCATTCTCCTACCCGGCCGAGAGCCGAAAGATCGACACCCTGGTCGAAGCCAACTACGCAAAATACGACATTGCACCGAACCCGCCGAGTTCGGATGAAGTTTTCCTCCGTCGCGCCTACCTCGACATCATCGGTCGCATCCCGACAAAAGCAGAAGCCGATGCTTGGTTAGGAATCGACGCCCCCGGCAAACGCTCGAAGCTCGTCGATTACCTCATGACGACGGAAGGGTTCACGAGCCACTTCTACAATTACTGGGCCGACATCCTTCGCTTGAAGTCGCGCATGCAAGGCGGCACGGGCGCGGCCTACATCGAATGGGTGAAGGACGCGATCAATTCGAACAAGCCCTACGATCAATTCGTCCGCGAGATGGTCACTGCCGACGGCATGGTCTGGGACAACGGCGCGGTCGGTTACTACCTTCGCGACGCCGGCATGCCGCTCGACAACATGTCGAACACATCACAGATCTTCCTCGGCACCCAGCTCGTCTGCGCGCAATGCCACGACCACCCCTTCGACCGCTGGTCGCAAATGGACTACTACCAGATGGCCGCCTTCACCTACGGCGTCGAGACACGCATCAATCCGCAGCAGATGCTCGACCTCGACGACGCCATGAAAAGGCAGGAAGACCGGAGGACCACTTCTCGCAACATGCGTCGGGCGCTCAACGACATCCTCGAGCCACTCAGCTACGGCACCCGCGAGACCGAGCGGAATCTCAAGCTTCCTTACGACTACCAATATGACAACGCCGACCCCGAAGACGTCGTCAAACCCGGCGTCCTCTTCGGTCGCGATGTCCGCGTGGGTCGCTCTGACAGCTCTCGGGATGAATACGCTGCTTGGTTGACTAGCCCAGACAACCCGCGTTTCACCACCGTCATCGTGAATCGCCTTTGGAAAAAGGTCATGGGCGTCGGCCTAATCGAGCCCGTTGACGACTTCAAGGACAGCACCCTCGCAAGCAATCCCGAATTGATGAAGTATCTCGAGGAGCAAATGAAGCGCCTCAAATATGACCAACGCGCCTTCATCCGTCTTCTCTACAACACGAAGACTTATCAGCGCCAAGCCACCGGCGGCGACGTCCCGACAGACGAGCCTTACCACTTCCCCGGACCGATTCTCAAGCGCATGAGCGCCGAGCAACTTTGGGACTCTGTCGTTACTCTTTCCATTCCTGAACCGGATAAGCGCGTCGCCAACAACAATGGCCGTTACAACATCGAGAAGATGAAAGCGCTGGCCGATTCCCTCCGCGCCCGCACCCCGACAAGCATCGTGAAACAGGCGAAGGAAATCGCCGATGTCATGGACGACTACGATGAGAAATCGAGCAAGGTCCGTGAAAAGCTCCTCGCCGCACAGGAGGCCGACGATACCGAACGCGTCACGGGACTTCGCAAGGACCTCAGCGACTTGGGCCGGGAGCGAAACAAGCTCGTGGCTGCCATCAACGAAAGCGCCGGTTCCGGCATGATGATGGGCGAAGAAATGTCCATGTTCGAAATGCGCGCGAAGGAACGCGAAGAGGAAGAAGAAAAACGTCGCCTCGCCGAAGAGAAGAAAAGTGGCAAGAAGACCAAGAAACCTACCGATCCCTGGAAAGGCTTTGGAAGGCATCTCGTCCGCTCTTCACACCTTCCCTCGCCCGCACCCAACGGCCACTTCCTTCGCGAATTCGGCCAAAGCGACCGCGAAACGATCGAGAATTCCTCGACCGACGCTTCCGTCGCGCAGGCCCTCATGCTGCTGAACAGCAACATTTCCAAAGACGTGTTGAATTCCAAATCGCCCCTCATGCAGGCGGTCTCCAACGCGAAAACGCAAAAGGAAAAACAAGACGCCGTCTTCTACTCCATTTATTCGCGTCCGCCGACAGACAACGAACGCGAACTCTTCGACTTGCAAATCGATCTGAAAGGTGACGAGGGATACGAGGCCGTCATCTACGCCCTTCTCAACACCAGCGAATTCTCCTTTGTTCAATAACTCTCCTGAATTGACTCCAAAAAACCGCCACCCGAACCCCTGAGAGCGGGATGCTCTCACCACGAAAATGAAAGACATCCTTTTCAAAGCCGACGAAGGCACCCGCCGCCAATTCATGCGCATGACTGCAGGGTCCACCCTTGGAGTGGGTCTACTCTCGCAAGCGATGACCGAAGACGTCTTCGCCGCAGCCGGAACCTCCGAAGGAGCAAGAAAACGTCCGACGGCCCGCAATGTCATCTACCTCTATATGTCCGGCGGCATGACGCACATTGACACCTTCGACCCGAAACCGGGCACCGAAGTCGGCGGCCCGGTAAAAGCCATTCCGACCAAAGCAGACGGAGTCTTCATCAGTGAGTATCTTCCGGGCATCGCCCAACACATGGGCAAAGCCGCCATCATCCGCAGCCTCACCTCCACGCAGGGTGCCCACGCTCAAGGGAACTACTTCATGCACACCAGCTACTCGCCGCGCGGAACCATCAAGCATCCCGGCCTCGGCGCGTGGATCCAGCGACTGGACGGAAAAACCAACCGCACTCTCCCTGCAGCCGTCCGCGTCGGCGGAGGTGCCTCCGGTGGCGCCGGTTTCATGGAGTCAAAGTTCGCTCCGCTCCAGCTTGGAAATCCCAACGAGGGCCTTCGCAACAGCAAGCTCCTCGAGGGACTGAATGACCGCGAGTTCGACGACCGCCTCGCCCTCGTCAACGCCTTCAACAAGAAGTTCCGCGAGACCTACAATCAAAAGGACGTCCGCGCCCAGAAGGACATGTATGAAGACGCGGTCAAGCTGATGCGAAGCGCGGACCTTCAGGCCTTCGACTTGTCGAAAGAAGATGCGAAGATTCGCGAAGCCTATGGCGACAACAGCTTCGGCCAAGGCGCCCTCCTCGCCCGTCGCCTTCTCGAAAACGACGTCCGCTTCGTCGAAGTGAACCTCGGCGGATGGGACACCCACCAGAACAACTTCGTTTCCGTGCCACAGCGCACCGCCACGCTTGACCAAGCCGTTTCAACACTCCTCACCGACCTCGAACGCCGGGGCATGCTGGAAGAAACCATCGTTGTCATCGCCACCGAGTTTGGCCGCACCCCGCGCATCAACCAAAACGACGGCCGCGACCACTTCCCAAGCGCGTTCTCCGGGTTCATCGCCGGTGGCGGCGTGAAAGGCGGCACCGTTTACGGCAAAACCGACGAACGCGCGTCGAATGTCGTCGAAGGAAAACTGCAGGTCCCCGACTTCAACGCGACCATCGCCTACGGCCTCGGACTCCCGCTGGACAAAGTCATCACTTCGCCCTCCGGCCGCCCGTTCACCATCGCCCACAAGGGCCGCCCGGTGACCGAGCTGTTTGGATAAAAAGGCAAGAGACCACTCGCTTGAGCTCGACGCGGCAAACGGCCGTTCATGCGTCATTGCCGTTGCGCAATGGACTCATTCGTCGTAAGGATTTCTCAGGATGGAGACCCCCATTACATTTCTCCTCTATCTCCCATTCGCACTGATCTTTGCATCGGCGGTTCTTGAGTTCGCGGGCGCGTGGCAACGTTCCAATCGTCACGATTCGTCGTCGTCGATTCTTCTTTGGACCGCCTTTCTCGCGCTCATTTCGGCCATCGTTCTCGCCCTGTTCGTCAAGCCCGCGGCTCTCGCCGGAATCTCCCATCCATATGCCAACCAAGCCATCGCCGGAGCGGTCGGCGCACTTCTCCTCGTTTCTCTCGGTCTGAAAGCCTACTGCCGTTCCCAGGGAATCAGCCCCAAGCCCCGC
>JBCCWV010000071.1:0-23131 GCA_039192745.1 Verrucomicrobiota bacterium
CCCGGCGAGGCAAGGAGTTCATCGGTCCAATCGGAAATCGCCGATTCAGGATCGGCGTCATAAGCGTCTTCGAAGGCGCGCAATTGCTCCGGCATGGCGGGAAGTCCGGTGAGAGCAAGGCTCAAACGACGCGCAAGAACGCCGGGGGCGGCTTCCGGTTGCGGAGCGAGGCCTTTTTCGTCGAGGTGCGCAAGAACGAAGGCGTCGAGAGGTTGGCGGGGCCACGCGGCGTCAGAAACCGGCGGAAGATCGCGTCGCACGGGCGGAACGAAGGCCCAATGCTCATCGTAAGGGGCGCCTTCTTCGATCCATTGAATGATCTTGTTGATTTGTTCGGGCGTGGGCTGCCGCGGCGACTTGGGCGGGGGCATGCGCTCGCTTTTGTCATGAGTGAGCATGAGTTCGACGAGAAGGCTTTCGTCGGGTTTGCCGGGAACAATGGCGTATTCGTAGGCGCCTTGCGCGGTGTCGAGCCGAAGATCGGCTTTGCGCGAGTGCTCGTCGGGGCCGTGACACTCGAAGCAATTGTCAGCGAGGATCGGGCGGATGTGCCGATTGAAATCGACGGACTCAATGGCGACCGTCTTCTTTGGGCTCATCGAGCCAACGGGTTTGAACTCCAGCCAATCGATGTTGAACCCGCGCACGTCGCCGATGTGCAAGGTCAACGCCTGCACGCCGGCGACAAGTTCGACTTCGCCGAGACTTTTCGCGAGCGTCCAACGATGCGCGCTTTCTGTGTGCGGAATCGTCAGTTGGGTTTCCGCATCGTTTCCGGAAAAGTGAATGCGAGGAGCGGAGTTTTCGTTTTTCGCCGAGACGTGGCCCGAGACGCGATAAAGCCCCGCTTCCTTTACCCTAACAGTGTAGCGAATCCATTCGCCCGGCATGACCCATCCGAGATACAGCGAATCGGGAGCAACGAGTCGACCGGCAAGATTGCGATCGCCTTCAAAGCGATCACGCGGACCTTTTGTGTAGGAAAGATCGACCCCTTCGTCGCGTCGGAAGGTGGATTGGGGATCGTCGAAGAGAAGATTCCCTTTTCCATTTCCCAGATTCAGCGGCTCGTTGTCGTAAAAGGCGATGCCTTCGCCTCCGCGGTCGTAGTTTTCCGCTTCGAGTCGACCCGGAAGAGAAATCGGCTCGTCGCCGAAAGGTTTGAGTTCGTGGATTTTGGCATCGTTCGCTTCAACGCCGAAGGCCATGCCGATCGTGGTCGCCAAGGCCAGAAAGCCGGTGGACCAAAACTTCAAGAGGGCGCTTTTCGCGACGGCATTCCTCTGGCCGATGGCGGCGAGACGGGAAAAGGGGTCCGTGGCGACGTTCGGGGGCATGGTCAAAGCTGAAACGTCCGTTCCGCCTCATTTGTGAACCATTTAGGCGGGTTTTTTCCCGCACCCCCGCGCATTGCGGACTTCGGGGGCTCAACGAGGACTCATCTCGACCCTCTCGCGATAAGCCTTCGCGCGGCGCTGAAGCTGCGCGGAGCCATCTTTCGTTTTCTGGCGAAGCTTGGCGAGTGTGTCTGCGTGTTTGCCGGAACTGGCGAGGTTCACTCGCTCGCCGGGGTCGGCCTTCAGGTCGAAGAGCATCTCAAAGTCCGGTTTCCGACCGGTGAAGTCGATGTCTTCATCGTTGTAACTTCCCTTGGCGCTGAAGTGGAGGATATCGCCCGGTGCGTCGAAGCAACGGATGTATTTCCACCGCTGCGTGCGCATGCCTTCTTGAAACGGTGTGTCGCGGCCGGTGTAAAAACTTTCGAGGAAGAGTTCATTCCGCCATTCGGTCTTCTTCCCTTCAACCAATCGACGAAGACTTTTTCCGTAGGTGAATGCGGGTTGCCGGACGCCGGCGTAATCGAGGATTGACGCCGGGATATCGAGACTGCTCACGAGTTCATCACGAACGACGCCGCGCTTCTTTCTGGGCAACCGGGGATCGTGCACGAAGCAGGGAATCTTGGACGAAAGATCGAAGAGGAGGGCCTTCCCACCCATGCCGTATTCGCCCATGAGAAGGCCGTGGTCGCTGCCGAAAATGATGATGGTATTTTCGCGCAGGCCTTTTTCTTCGAGTTGCGCGAGGAGTTCGCCCAGCTCGTTGTCGAGTCCGGTAATCGTCTGGTAGTAACGGACGTGGTGCTCGCGGCTTCTCTTGATGGTGTAGCTGTAACTGTAGAGTGCGGCGCGGCCCTTGTCCTGATCCATGATCGATCGGGGCATGAACTGGTGGGGATCGATACCGGTGTCGGGGTGGACTTGGATGTCGAGATCGCGGTAAAGAGCGTCGTAAATCGGGTGGCCTTGCAAGGGCTCGTTTTCGTTGGCGGCGCGTTCCATGGATCGCCATCCGTCGTAGCTGTCAAACATGCTCGTCGTTTGCGAACCATGCGGAATGTTGAGCGAAACGGACAGGCAAAACGGACGACCGTCGGGCAAGGTGGAAAGAAATTCGCCCATCGCCTCGCCCATGATGGGTGTGATGAATTCTTTCTTCGCGCGATGGTAAGGGCGCGTGCTGTCCGATTTGTAGTTCTTCGGGAGGAACTTTGTCCAGCCATCGTGGCCCCACCAGTAATCGAACTTTTCTGCCGCGTTCCCTTTGAACGTGTAATACTCAAGCCCGAATTTCCCGACGAACCCTGTGTAATAACCGGCGTTGCGAAGGAGCGCGGGATAAGAATGACTCCACTGGTCTTCGGTCAGTTGCCACGATGAGGTGAAACCGACGCCGTGCACGCGTTCATGCACGCCGGTGAAATAGGAAACGCGACTTGGCGAACAAACCGGTTCGGCGACGTAAGTGTTGCGGAAGTGGACGGACTCGGCGAGGAGCGCATCGAAGTTCGGCGTTTTCGCGAAGGGGTGGCCCATGGCGCCGAAGGTGTTGTCCCGCTGGTCATCGGTAAGAAGGAAAATGATGTTCGGACGTCCGCTTTTAACCTCGGACATCGCGGGGAGGATGGAAAGCGTGAACGCGGCAAGAACGACGATGAAGATGCGGAGGAGAGGGGAGTTTTTGTGCATGGGTTTTGGCGATCTTATGGTCCCGATGTCGGGTTGCCAATCATATCCTTCGCCTGCCCCGGTTCGAAAGGCCTTCCGCAATCGGCGCATTGGTGCCATGGTTGAAATCCAATCCGAAAACCATTCCTTAAATCCCCATGATGAAACGACGTCAATTTTTGAAGACGAGCGCCGCGACCAGTGCGGCGGCTGCCGCCAGTTCAACCGTAATTCGCGCCGCCGATGGTGAATCCAGGTCCCGTGTGGCGGTGATCGGTAGCGGCTGGTATGGAAAGACGGATTTGTTTCACTTGATTCAAGCGGCGCCTGTCGAGGTCGTCGGCATGTGCGACGTGGACGAGAATATGGCGAAGGAAGCGGCGGAGTTGGTCGCGCAAAGGCAGCCGTCGAAGAGGACTCCGCCGATTTATAGCGACTACCGGAAGTTACTTGCCGAGCAAAAACCGGAGATCGTCATCATCGGCACGCCGGACCACTGGCATTGTTTACCAATGGTCGATGCCTGCCGTGCAGGTGCTGACGTTTACGTGCAAAAGCCAATAAGTTGGGACGTTGTCGAAGGCCAGGCGATGGTCGCGGCGGCGCGTAAATACAACCGCACGGTGCAAGTCGGTCTCGAGCGACGAGGGACACCGCATTTGCTGGAAGCGCGGGATCGATTCATCAAGACGGGCAAGCTCGGCAAGATCGGCCACGTCGGTGTGCATAGTTACATGGGAGCGAGCCGTCCCGCGCCTCCGGGAGAACCCGCGCCGGACTTTATCGACTGGGACATGTATGTCGGCCCCGCGCCGTGGCGGGAATACAGTTCGCAACTTCACCCGCGCCGGTGGCGCCTGTGTCCGGAATTCAGCAACGGTCAAACGGGCGACTTGTGCGTGCACTTCTTTGACCTTGTTCGTTACTTTCTCGAATTAGAATGGCCGCGAAGCGTGGCGGCGACCGGCGGGATTTATATGCGCGATGACAAGAGTGGTTTGCATGATACGCAGACCGCTCTCTTTGATTATCCCGAGATGAAGGTCGTGTGGACGCAGCGCAACTGGGGAGAAAACCCGGAGCCGGACCATAACTGGGGAGCAATTCTCTACGGTGACAAAGGGACGCTAAAGTTGAGCGTGCGCCGTTATGATTTTATTCCAAAGGGCAAAGGCGAACCGATCCGCGTGGATTACGTGGATGAGTCGGCCGATTATCCGGAAGATGTGGCTTATAAGTCGACGGAAGTCTTCGCCGCGCCGGGCAATCGCGCGATGATGCGCGACTTCATGGACGCACGAAAGGAAGGTCGCCGACCTGTTGCCGACATCGAGGAAGGACATATTTCAACCGCCTGTTGTCTCATGGCGAATCTCTCGATGCGACTGGGACGCAGTTTGGAATGGGACGCGGAAGCGGGAAGGATCGTTGGCGATGATGAAGCCAATGCCTTGCTCGCCCGCGACTACCGCGGCGACTGGCTGCATCCGACGCCGGAAAATGTGTAACTGCCCAAGTTTGGCAGATCAGCTCCCAGGATTTGCGAGTTGCTGCACGACACCTCGCACCCCGCGCACGACTTCGGTGAAAGCGGGGTAGTTAAGCCTGTCGGGCGTATCGGTCGGTTGGTGGTAGTGCTCGTAGCGAAGCATGGCGGTGTCGGTCACCATCACGGCCGGGTAGCCGGCTTGCCAAAAGGACCATTGGTCCGAAAAGCTGACGCCGGGGACTGTCTCGGGGAGCGGGGCGCTGATGATGGGGAAATCGACGGTTTGTTCGAAGGCGCTTGATGCCGTGCGAAGGAATTCCGCGTCTTCGGGGCGAGTGACAAAGGCGATAAAGTTCCCGGTTGTCGGATAGTCTGTGCTTGGAATCCCGGCCGGGATCTCCTGCGAGTCCGGCGCGTCTGTGTAATAACCGATCGTTTCCAGCGAAAGCATGCCGACGATGTTTTCATCTCGTGCCTTGCAACGTTGCGCGTAAACGAGACTTCCCATTTTTTCGGTTTTGAAGAAGGGAGGTTCCTCGTTCACGAAAGCGACGAAGCGGATCGTTCGTTCGTTGATTGATCCGAAGAACCCACGCGCCAGTGCGAGCATGGCGGCGACTCCGCTTCCATTGTCGTTGGCAGCCGGGCAGTCCGGAATGGAATCATAGTGTGCGCCGACAACTATGATTTCTTCAGGACGATCCTGCCCGGGGATTTCAACAATGATGTTATGCACATCCTTGCCTGCGGCCTCGTAGGTTTGTTTCTCAATTTGGTAGCCGAAATTGGATTCGCCGAGCATGCTTTGAATCCAGATGGCGGCGGATTGGAGTTTGCCGTATTCGCCGACGTGGCGCGGACCGATCTTCAAAGCAAGCGTCTCCACGTAATCGCGGAGTTCGATCTCGGTGATCTCTTCCGTCGAGCGGAGAAGCTTGCTTTCGTCATCGGGTCCCACGGCTTTTTTTGACTTAAAATAGAAAACGAAAGAGCCAGCGCCGAGCAACACGAGGAGGAACGGAAAGAGAACAATAATTCGCTGAATGTTCGATACGGCCATGAGGGAAAAACTCTACGATGGATTGCCAAAGAGGTCTGCGATGGCTTTCGCCGCCAAAGCGTGGGAATCGCCGGCGCCGAGGGAACCGGTTACTTCCGTGAGACGGTTGGACAGTGATTCACGGGCGGATGCATTCTGATAAAGAGAAAGAACTTCATTCGCGATCATCTCGCCCGTGCAATCGAACTGAAGTAACTCCTTCACGACTTCTTCTCCCGCCAGGATGTTCGCCATGCCGAGGTGGTTCACTTTCATCATCGACTTCGCCGCGAGGTAGGTGAAGAGCGACGCTTTATAAATCAGGCAGTAGGGAAGCCCGAAAAACGCAGCTTCCAATGAGGCCGTGCCGGAAGCGACGGCGGCGCAGGTCGCGCGTTGCATGAGATCGTAAACGCTGCCGGTTTCGATCTCACAAAGATCCTCGTTCCCTTGCATTTCCCGCATTTTTGCGGCGAGTTTTTCGGAGGCGGCGGAAACGGTGAAGCGGGCATCGGGGAGTTTTTCGCGAAGGATGCGGGCGGCGTCGAGGCAGGCGGGAAAGAGTTTTTCCACCTCCCGCACGCGACTGCCCGGGAGGAATGCGATGAGATTTTCTTCGCGCGCGGAATTCGTCTTCTCCGCGGAGAGGCGTTCGACCATGGGGTGGCCGATGAATTCCGTTTTCAGGCCGTATGATTCATAGAGCTTCTTCTCGAAGGGAAAGATGCAGAGCATCAGGTCTAACATTTTCGCCATTTTTGGAATTCGACCCCGATTCCATGCCCAGACTTGCGGGCTGATGAAGAAGATGAGTTTGGTCTGAATGCCTGCATTGCGAATGGCCTTGGCCATGCGGAGATTGAAGCCCGGGTAATCGACGAAGACGACGGCGTCCGGTTGTGCGGCTTTGATCTCGTCGAGGGTGCGGTCGAATTCCTTCTTGAAGTAGTCATACTTTTTCAACACCTCCCAGAGGCCCACAACGGCCGCTTCTTCCACCCAGTCGCGAATGCCGGGTGCGCGCGCATTCATTTCCGGGCCGCCGAGACCGATGAATTCCGTTCCCGGCATCTTTTCCCCAAGAGCCTCCATGAGCCCCGTGCCAAGCGTGTCTCCGCTGTGCTCGCCGGCGATGATGTAGAGTTTCATCCGATGTCGGTCGGCTGGAAGATCCCGCCGCCTTCCTCGATCTTGCGCGTCACGGCGATGGCGACTTTCAGCGCGGCGGCGGCTTCGTTGCCGGAGACTTTTGGTCGCGCTCCTTTCTCGGCGCAGTCGACAAAGGCAGCCAGTTCGAGTTTCAACGGTTCTTCCTTTTCAATCGTGACCTGTTCGCGATCAATGGCCAAGCCACTCTTTCTGAAAAACTCGCCGGCCTGTTCCTGGTAGTCGAGCGAGAGATACATGTCGTGCTGGAAGACGCGAATCTTGCGCATCTTCTCCGGGCTGATGCGGCTCGCGGTGATGTTGGCGACGCAGCCGTTGGCAAAGCGAAGGCGCGCGTTGGCGATGTCTTCGCGCTTGGTGAGAACAGGAATACCGACCGCGTCGATGGTCTCAATTTCCGAGCGCACGAGGTGCAGAATGATCTCGATGTCGTGGATCATCAGGTCGAGAACGACGCCGATGTCCGTGCTGCGATTGGGGAAAGGGGAGAGACGATGGGCCTCGATGAATTTTGCCTCAGTGAGTTGCTCTTCGAGTTTCGCAAGGACAGGATTGAACCGCTCGATGTGGCCGACTTGGAGGACGCGGTTGTGCTCGGCGGCGAGGTCGACGAGTTGGATGGCTTCCTCGGTCGTGTAGGTGATCGGTTTTTCGATGAGGACGTGCTTGCCCGCCTTGAGGAGGGTCGAGCCTATGTCGCAATGCGTGTTCGTCGGCGTGGCCACCGTCGCGGCGTCGATGTTGTCGGCGAAATCCTCCAATGTCGTGACCGCCCGGCAGCCGTAGGTATCGGCCAATTCCTTCGCCCGGTCCTCGTCGGCGTCGAATATGACGCTGAGATCGGCATTGGATAACTCGGAAAAAATACGGGCGTGGTTTTTGCCGATGGAGCCAACTCCGGCAACGCCCACACGGAGTTTTTTGATCGGTGAATCAGTGGTTTCTGGCATGGAGTTATGGCGAGATGGGGAACCACGAAATACGCGAAAATTCGCGAAAGGGAACTTATTTGATCGCGCGCAGGTCGGTCCCGGTCACCACTGATACTCGATAGTCGAAAGAATCGAGTCGAACGTGCGGCTGTCGCCGGTGAAGACGAGAGGGTAGTCGCTGCTGATGACGGTCATTCTCTGGCCGTCCGATGTTTGGTAGATCGTCGCGGGGCGTCCGTTGATCGAGTCTGTGCCGATTTTTGTGCGGGTGGGTGGATCCCAGAAACCATCGATGGCTTGCACGCGCATGACCGGCCGGCCCTCGAAGCCTCGGTAGGAAACCGTCCATGAATCGCTGCTTTCCTCGTCGACCTGCATTGTCGCCGGAACCGTAAGTCGAAAGCGATACTCTTCCGAGGTCAGGTATTGCCCCGTCGGAATCAATTCCTTCGGATCCGCCGGCTCCCTAGTCGCGCAGGAAACTAACGAAATACTAAAAAAGCTTCCAATTAGGAAATATTTCGCGGTCTTTCGCGTCTTTTCGTGATTATCCATGGCTTGATTCGATTCAAAACGGCAAGTCATCATCCATCTTTTTGATCGTTGCGATCTCTTCCTCGTTCAATTTGCGGATTCGCATCGACTTGACGCCAGTCTTGACCATGAACGTCGAAATTCCCAGTGGCACCGAATCCTCGATCGACCCCCAGCGCATGCTGACGCGCTTGCCTTCGACGTTTACATTCACGACGCGGTCATCGTCGTCGATAAATCCGATGAGTCGCTTCTCCGTCACCTGAAGTCGCAACGAGTAGAATTGATCAACTTCGAAATCCCGAACTTCCATCGTTTCATTCTCATAGGCGTCTTCGTCGTTGATGCTCGAGATCCCGACAACGGATCCGCCCCAGCCGCCGAGAACCCATGTCGCATGGGTGTCTTTGTAGGGAAATGTAATCCCGGCGAAAAAATCGTAGCCGTCGATCTTGCGGGCGACGACCTCGATCTCGTAATCGATCTTCGGAAAGTCGTCACCGGTGTAGCGCACGCCGGAGAGCTGCACGCCTTTCTCGATGATGAGTTCGCCGTCTTCGACCTTTGCTTCGGCGTGGCCGGGGTAGTCGATGACTTCCCAATCCTTCAGCGACTTGCCATCGAAGAGCTCTTTCCACTCCTTGGCTTTCTCTTTTTTGGCCGTGCCTTCCCCATCTTTTTCCTCGGCGAGGCAGGAGAGAGACCAGCCTGACAAAACCATAATGGAGGCACAGAGAATCCTGTTCATGCCCTTACCTTAAGCCGGGCGAGGCCCGAAGGTAAATAAGAAACCACCCCTCGCAATTTTCCGCCGCAATGGTATGGATTGCCTCCTATGCCGTCACCCCGCGCGCTGAAATCGGACAAGCTTTACGCCAGTTGCCCTGCATCGACTTTTCGCTTCAAGACCACACAGTCATTGAAAGAGCCGACGACGGTTCTCGGGCAGGAACGTGCGGTCGAGGCCATCCGCTTTGGGATCGATATCGGACGCAAGGGTTACAACCTCTTCGCCATGGGGCCGTCGGGTTACGCGAAGCACCGCATCGTCCGCAAGTTTCTCGATGAGCGGGCGGCCAAGGACAAGTCGGCGGCGAAGGAGCTTTGTGACTGGGTTTACGTTTTCAATTTTGAGGAAAACAACAAACCGCAGGCGCTGTCGCTTCCGTTCGGGACGGCGCGGGAATTCCGCGAAGATGTGGAGCATTTGGTTACCGACCTCGTTGCGGCGATTCCTGCCGCGTTTGAAAGCGACGAATACCGGGCGCAGAGGAACGAGATCGAACAGGCGATTAGCGAGGAAGAGCAGTCGCCACTTGAGGAACTGGGCGAGCGCATCAGGCCCAAAGGTGTGTCTCTTGTCAGAACGCCGTCCGGTCTCGCCGTTGTCCCTACCAACAAGGACGGTGAAATCATCGACCCCGAGGCCTTCGGGAAGTTGAGCCAAAAACGCCAGAAGACGATCGCGAACACGATCAAGACCGTGCAAGAGGAGTTGCAGGAAATCATTCAACAGGCTCCGCGCTTTCGTCGTCAATTGCAGAAGCAAATCCGCGATCTCAACCAGGCGATCACGCGGGGTGTCGTCGACGGACTCTTCGCTGACTTGCGAAAGAAGTATGCGAAGCAGAAGGAAGTCATGGCTTACCTCAATGCTATCGCCGACGACATCGTCGATAATGCGTCGGTTTTTCAGCATCCGCAGCCGCCGCAGGAAGGCGCGCAGGGCGTGGTGGCCTCGCAACTGGCCATCGGTCCACCGCCAGAAGCCGCGCCGCATATCCTCGCCCGCTACAGGGTTAACGTCCTGATCCATCGCAAGGAATCGAAGGGTCGCCCCGTTGTTTACGAGGACAATCCGACTTTCGAAAACCTCGTCGGCAGCATCGAGCACATCGCGGAAATGGGCGCGCTTCTCACGGACTTCACTTTGATCAAAGCGGGCGCGCTGCACCGGGCCAACGGGGGCTATCTCATCATCGACGCGATGGAACTCCTGCGGCATCCGTCCGCTTACGATGGCCTCAAGCGCGCACTTACGACGGAGCATATTCACACCGAGCCACTTGGGAAACGACTGAGCCTGCTGAGCACGATCACTATCGAACCAGAGCCGATTCCTCTCGACGTGAAAGTCGTGCTTCTCGGTGACCGCCGCGTGTACTATCTTCTTCAGCGCTACGACCCGGACTTCGATGAGCTTTTCAAAGTCTCCGCCGACTTCGAGGAAACGATTCCCCGTGACCGGAAGAACGTGAATCTTTTTGCGCAAACGTTAGGGTCGATTTGCCGGTCCGAGGAATTATTGCCCTTCAACGCTGCGGGGGTTGGCCGCATGGTCGAGCATGCTTCGCGCGAGGCCGACGACGCACAAAAGCTTTCGGTCCGTATTTTAACCGTTACCGACATCGCGCAAGAAGCGGACTTTCTTGCGCGAAAAGCGAATAAGCGCGCGATCGGCCCCGATCACGTCCAAGCCGCCATAGACGCCGAGGTCCGCCGTGTAAGTCGAGCGCCCGAGCGAATGCGCGAAGCGGTTTTGCGCGAAACTCTGCTCATTGATACCGCCGGCGAGCGGGTGGGGCAGATCAATGCCCTGGCGGTTTATCAATTGGGCGGCCACGCCTTCGGTTCCGTGAGCCGTGTGACCGTGCGCACTCGGCAAGGGAGCGGGAAGGTGATTGATATTGAACGCGAGGTGAATCTCGGCGGCCCGCTGCACACGAAGGGGGTTCTTATTCTTTCGAGTTATCTCGCTTCGACTTACTTGCCCGATCATTCCTTGTCGCTTTCGGCGAGCATCGTCTTTGAGCAGCACTATTCGAAGATTGATGGTGACAGTGCGTCTTCGACCGAGTTATACGCCCTCCTCTCCGCACTCGCCGACGCGCCGATCAAGCAATCGCTCGCCGTCACCGGATCGGTGAATCAATTCGGCGAAGTGCAGGCCATCGGGGGCGTGAACGAAAAAGTGGAAGGGTTCTTTGATCTTTGTGCAGCGCGCGGACTGACTGGCGATCAGGGTGTGCTTATTCCTGACAGCAATGTGAAGCACCTCATGTTGAAGCAGGAAATCCGCGACGCCGTCGATGCGGGTGAATTTCATTTATATCCCGTGCGCCATATCGACGAGGGCATTGAAATTCTCACCGGTATTCCGGGAGGGAAGCGTTTGAAGAGTGGTGGCTTCACGGCGAATTCCATCAATGCGCGGGTCGAAGCCCGTCTTGAGGAGTTGCGATCGGCGAGCAAGGATGATGAGAAGAATGGTAAGAAGAGGAGAGGGAAGAGATCATAGATGATTGGAGATTGGGTAAATGGACGCATTTGAACAAGTAATGGCAGGATTGCTTTCCCGGAATGGGTATTGGGTTTCCCAAGGATATAAGGTGGAACTCACCAAAGAGGAGAAGAAGAAAGTGAATCGACCCACGACGCCGCGATGGGAGTTGGACTTGGTGGCATATAGTGGCGCCTCCGAAGAATTGTTGGTGGTCGAATGCAAGTCTTACATCGATTCTGTTGGTGTCAGGGCTTCGGACATTGTGAGCGGGGACGAGACTAACTCTCGTTACAAGCTTTTCGTTGACTCTGTTCTTCGAAACACGGTCATGGCGCGCCTAAAGGAACAGCTTCATGGTGCTGGGTTCATCGGCGAGGCGGCGGAGCTGTCGCTCGGACTGGCAGTGGGAAAATTTCGAAATGCTTCCGACGAGGCGGAACTAAGTTCGTATTTTGAGGACCAAGGTTGGCGCCTTTTCACTCCGACATGGATGGTTTCCCAGTTGAAAGAAAAATCGGAGGAGTCTTATTTTGATTCCGTGGATCATATCGTGAGTAAACTGATTTACCGTAATCTTGGAGGTTCAGAGTAATTGAGATGACCGAAGATTCCGCAGCGCCTGAATCGCAGGCCCAGCCCTTGCCGCCGCAGATTGTGATCGCGATCGACAATGCGTGCCCGCGGCAGGAAGCGCTGGAGGAGGCGGCGGCCTTGACCGCGCAGTTGGGTGGGCAGTTGTCGGGAGTGTTTGTGGAGAATGCGCGGCTTGTGCGTTTGGCGTCGATGCCGTTTGCGGCGGAAGTCGGACTGGCTTCGGCGCGGGCACGGGAATTGTCGCCGGAGGAATTGGAGCGCTCGTTGCGTTCGCAGGCACGGTCGGCGGAGCGTTCGTTGCGGCTGACGGCGGAGCGTTGCCAGATCCCATGGAATTTTTCCGTCGAGCGCGGGTCGTTTGTCGGCCGCGTGGTGGGCGGTGCGTTTTCGACGAAGTCACGCCGGCGTCCACGCGAGCGGGCGCGTGCGGATGCCACGAACGTTCTCTTCATTCAGCGCGATGACTGTGAACGAAGGACTGGTCCGGCCGTCGTTATCATGGACCCTTCACTTCGGTCGTCGCAGCGGCTTTTTCGGGCGATGGATCTGGCGGCGGAATTGAATCTCAAGGAACTCGACATCCTGATTGTCGGTGAACAAATGGAGGAGGCGCATCGTCAGCGCTTGCGGGTAACGTCGACTCTTGAGCGTGAGAAGTTTTCCGGCCGAGTGACGCTCATTCCGCCATCGGCTCTGGGTGAACTCGCGCCTTATCTTGAGGAAAATCAAAGTGCGACCTTGGTCCTCGCGAACGCCCGCCGCCTATTGGATGGCGAAAACCTGCGCCATATCGCGGAGTCGTTACCCATTCCGTTATTTTTGATCCGATGATGGATACGGCGGATTATTTCACCATGAGGCGCATGAAGGACACGAAGAATTTTCTTCAAGATCCCTTCATGATCTTCATGGTAAATACTGTGAAGCGGCGACGATTGGCAGGTGGAACGCGACTTCTGCGTCCGATGAGTTTTTTCGCGGCTGAGAGGCGGCAGACGAATGAATTGCGCGCATTCGCGCGGAGGTTCCGGCATCGCGCCCGGAGGTCGCGATCCACCTTGGCGAACAATGACTGAGGACGTGCCCAAGACTGTCGGTATCATCGCTGGCAATGGAGTTTACCCGCCGACGTTTGCGAAGGCCGCGCGAAAGGCAGGGGTGGAGAAGCTTGTTGCGGCAGGATTCACCGGCGAGACTGATGCGGGACTTGAGGAACTCGTCGACGCCACGAGCTGGTTTCGCGTCGGGCAACTGTCGAAGATGATCCAGTTCTTCCAGTCGGAGGGTGTCACGCAAGCCGTCATGGTTGGCCAAATCGCGCCGCGCAATCTTTTCGATCTCCGACCGGACATGCGGACCTTGATGCTGCTCGGCAAACTAAAGGAAAAGAATGCTGAATCGATCTTCCGCGGCATCGCCGGAGAACTTGAAAAGGACGGCATCACGCTCCTCCCGGCCACGACCTTTCTCGACGATCACCTCGCTCCCGCCGGACACATCTGTGGGCCAAAACCCGAGAAGCAAATCCTCCGCGACGCCGAATTCGGCCTGCGCATCGCGAAGGAAGTCAGCGCCCTCGATATCGGTCAAACCGTCGTCGTCCGCAACGGCACCGTCCTCGCCGTCGAGGCCTTCGAAGGCACCAACGAAGCCATTCGCCGAGGCGGCAAAATCGGCAAAGGGAAGGCCGTTCTCGTCAAGGTTTCCAAGCCCGATCAAGACATGCGCTTCGACGTTCCGGTCATCGGCCCCGCAACTTTGGAGACCGCGGCGGAAGCAGGATTGAAGGGGATTGTGATTGAGGCGGGGCGGACGTTGATTCTCGGACGTGAAGAGATCGAAGCTATTGCAACGGAGTCGGGTATTGCGGTGGTCGGTGTTGGGTGAACCGGTTAGTTGAAGCGTCCGAGTCCAGTCACGCCCTGCCGAGAGTGCGCGCCGAAGCCAGTACTAGATTCATAATGTTCATTTCGCCTTTGTTTCGGGGGTGGCAGGGCGTTGATCCGCGACGCCCTGTTCGGCAACGTTCGATTGTTGCGATTTGGGCTCAGACCTGAATGCCACGTAGTTAAGGGCGTTTGTCGTGGAAAATGGTAGTGGTTCACGTAGCCGAAGTCGTGAGACTTCGGGCAGGGAGAGCGCTCGGAGTCGATTGATCTTCCTGGCCGGATTTCACGGCAAATACGTGGTCACCACGGAAAGGCGGTTCGAAATCAACACCCCCCGAACTCTCACGAGTTCGGCTACACGTCCGGGCGCAGCGCCTTCCTCTATCCACCAAATCCTCCTTAACTACGTGCCATTCGGCTCAGACCTCATTTTTCTCTTTTTTGCTGAGCGTTGCCATGGCCTATCGGAAAGATATGACCACCAGCTAAAAAAACAGAGGAGGCCTACGAACCCAAGAAGTGTCGCAGCTGGCGAAAATGGATAGTTGCCGTAGCGAGGGTCGATACCGCGCGCCATTTCACCTGGCGCCCCATTTTCCAATTTTTGATAATAGTCCCAGGATAGAAATAGGACTAAGGGAGTGCTTGTCCAAATGAGAATTAGATTCATCGCGTGGCAAGACGGTCGTCTCATTTCGTTGAGTTCTATTCTTTGCGCCGAACAGTAAATATTAATCGACCCGCCTTTTCGGCCCTGAAGGGGCCGGTGGGTTCGGTTCAATTGAATACAATCTACCGAAAATAGCTGAAGCGTGTCAAGACGATTGGAATCAGATCGCCTTAGACTGGAAACGAATTTACTCGCCATCTGGAGGCTATGTGTGCGAGGGTTCATTCGTGAAAACTCTTCTTTTTCTTGTGTTTGGGGTTGCAGGAGTAGTTGCGGCGGAATTTCGGGACGGGCATTGGAACGGGAAGCCTTGGGAAATGCAAACGCTCATGGCGTCCGTGGAGAAGGGTGATCCTGACGCGCTGGCCGAGTGGGCGTATTGTGCGGCGAATGTCGGGGAGCGATTGAGTTTTGATCGGGAGCTTGTCCATGACCGTTCAAAGACGGCAGCGGAAGCGGGGTCTGCGCTAGGGAAACTTCAGTATGCGATTTGTGTGGAGCGGGGCATTGGCACGGCGTCGGACTTTCAGCTGTCTGCGAAGTTGCTCAGCGAAGCGGCCGAGACGGGACATCCGTGTGCCCTCATTGCGCTCGCCGTGAGAAAGCTGGAAGCGCATGACCGGCAACGGGACTATCTCGGATTTGAGCCAGATGAGGAAGGAGGGAGGCAATGTCTCGAGGAGGCCATCGCATCCGGATTTTATGAAGCGAAGCATTGGAGCGGGAGGGATCTTTTGGAGGGTTATTCGGGAAAGAAGAACTACAAAAAGGCTGCTCGCCTGGCGAAAGAGTCGTTTCTCGAAACGGGTAGCCTTCGGTCTGCGGCATGGATGTACAAGGCAGAACATTTGCTGAGCCGAAATGAGATAGATGAGTTTCTCGAGGATGATGTCGTTGAGAAGGCTGGGGAAAGGCTTCGTTCCGCTGCAGCCTTGGGGACGCCCTACGCGAAATATGTAATGGGTTGGGAGGGGGTGAAAGGCGAAAAGCCTCACGAGGCCATTCCGGCTTTTATCGAATCAGTGAATAACAAGGAACCGCAGTCCTTCTGGACGGCGACTTACATCATGCTCCAAGGGAGGTTTAATAAATACGTCGATTCGACGGTTTGTTCCGGGAACTATGATTCCATCTATAAAGCCGCGAAGGAAGCCTACCTGCGGAATCATCGTGCGAACGATAATACGAGAATTGTCCTCTACTATGCGTATGGAGTCATCAAAAAGGGGACACCTGAGGAGAAGCTGGAAGTTGCAACTGCTCTTCGAGCTTTGATTCGTGATCATCGGGAGTATCCGTATTCCTACACTGGGCTGGGTTACTATTACCTCAAGTCGAGTGAGGGTGATCACCCCGAGGCGGCGGAGCATTTTCGCCGGTGTGTTGCTTTAGGCACGTTTCGGTCGGACTCACCGAATGGATCGTTGGCGCTGGCTGCTTATCTCGGGGAGTGGTCGTTGGAGAAGTTTAGGGATTATCCCAAGGCTTATGCGGCTGCGATGTGGGCGGAAGAACTGAATCGCAATGCGGGGTGCAAGCAGCATGCAAGAAAAATTGCCCGGCACGCTTGGGAAGCGATGGATGAAGGCGAGCGTTTAAAAGCAAAGCAGTTGGTCGATGAACAATATCCTTATAAGAGGAGTTATCGTGAAGAGGCCTTCAAATATCTCAAGGATGTTGGCGATATTGAGAAGTTTTTGCCGTTCTACGAGAATTCAGGCGAAGAGGAGGAGGACGATCCGCACTTTGGGTTCCTTGCTCCGGAAGAGCCTGCAGCTGTCGTGCGGGTTGTCGATAACGCTGTGTTCAATTTCCGTCCGCGTCCATGGGGGAACCTGCATTTTGTCATGGCGGAAGTCGCAGGGGAGTCGATTTCAGACTCTCAGCGAAAGTCTGTCCGGCAGTTGCTGGCGGGCGAGATTTTGAATGATTTCTACAAAGAGGTTTTTACGAGAATGGTCTTTCGAAATGTCCCCCGGTTGAAGGTGATTCTGGGGCGCGAGAGAAATGAAGCGACAAAGGATAAAGTGGATTTCATTCTCAAGGCACTGGATGCCAAACCGGAAATCGATCAGGGAGATAATCTCCTGGGAGCGGGCTTCGGGTGGTATTTGATTTACGACAAGGCCGGAATGCAGGCGATGCCGCTCGTGAACCGGCTGATCAAAGGCGGTGTGGCAGAGAAGGCAGGTGTAAGAAAGGCGGATGCGATTGTGATGGTGAACGGCGTGTCTACACGCGGGCCGAACGCCCGGAACCAATTTGTGCGCTTTTTGAGTATCTGGCCCGAGGGTGAATCCATGGAGTTGGTCATCGGGAGGAACAAACAGGGAAGCACGGACCTAGGTTCGGCATTGTGGGTAGGCGAGCGGAAGGAGATTCTGGTCGAGTTTTGAGCAGGGAGCCGTAATTAGAGTAATTTTCAACCAAGGAGAGATAAAACCTTGCGAGCCTTTGCGGAACCCCATGTGCTCATCCCGACACAGTGAACACCTCCGCGACCTCCGGAGAATCTTCGCCAGAATCCAGTCGCTCTGCGAGAATGCGCAATACCAATGCTTCCACTTTCCAAATAGCTTCTTTGGCCGTTGCTCCATATACCAATGCACCAGGAATTGCAGGAACCCCCGCAATAAAGCGTCCATCTTCCTCAACTTCGACCTCGACTCTCATGTTGGCAACTTAGACAAATACGTGATCAGGCTGACGATAAGCGCTTTGTTCTGCGCCATGGTTTTTGGCGTGTCATGTGGGTTCCAGAGAAAATGATCCGTCCGACTTGAGCCTCGCCGAATCTCGGTATCGCAAACGCCGAACATCCTTGAAGTCGAGAATGTCTATGGCCTCATTGATGCCACCATCAACTTCTTTCCGAAGCATGTTCTCAATGAAGTAGACAACATCTTCCTGATTGGACCAAGTCTTCGCAATCAGCTTGGGAGGCTCTACGTCATTGCGAATGATCGCGTATCGGGAGGCGCTATGCCGGTCAAATCCCACTGGAACGAAAATCCCGTTCCTATCACAGTAAGCTCTGATCTTCTTCTTGTTCGTCGTACCCACGGAGTTTTTTGGGCGACGCCTTGTTGGGCATTGTTGTCTTTAGGGGCCATCCATAGTGACAGCGCGGAGCGAATATGAGCTAAGCACATCAAGCTCCGCATCGACATGAATGGTCAAGATGAAATCGGCCGAGTTACCTACTCCAAGGAACGGCATCCAGTCCTGAAGTGCTGATGTCATTGTCCCGAGGTAGATTACTTTCGTTTCGTTCTTCTTAATGTGAAAACGCTCGCCCGGTCGCGAACGATTGAACTTTATGTAGATATCTTCACCACCAAGATTCGTCATTGAGATACGAATTTTGGCGTCTTGTCCGCCAAGACTCGAAGGCTCATTCGGGCTAAAGTGTAAATTCCAGCCAGCATATCGATTAGGTAGCTGAATCCGTTTCGAATAGTCAAGCCGTGGAGGGTCGTCGAACTCCAGCAATGTTCTCTCCTCGTGGGAGCTGCATCCGACAAGAAGAGCCAAAGCGGTCGCGGTCAGCAAAGTGTGCATTTGGTCCATTTTTTGCCCAATGTTCGAGGACAGGCTGCGCCGAGCAATTACAGCGGCGCATTCAAGTCCTTTTGGCAGTAGTGAATCATAAAAACCGATTTTCAACAAGGCCGCAGGTAGGCGTCGTCTTACTCCGACTTGTCATGCCCAAGATTTGTTTCGGTTAGTCTCATCGGCGGAGCTTCTTCGGATCGTTGTCGTCGACTGCTCCAGCTGAGGATCTCCAAATGCGAATATCCCAAAGTTTCGCGCTCTTCAGCCCGATGGCAGAGGGAAGGATCTGTGCAAGTTGCGTTGGGCTCACATCGAATTCGAACTCTGAGTCAACGACGACTGTGGCTGCGAAAAAGGCGCGATCACCGCATGGATAGTGCACATCAAGGGAGCCAATAACGGGAGTCCCGTATCCTTCATCTGGTCCCAATAGGGTGTAGACAGAGCTTGATGCTGTGGTGTGCTCGAGCATCCCCTCGATGCCGCAGAACTTGATGTCCTCTAGCACAGGCATTTTCTAGGCATAACGTCGGCGGTGACCAAAGGAGGGAAGCCGTAGGCTTTCCGGAGTTGGGTCTACCGGCTTTGTTCTGCTTCTTCTATTCTCTGTTGTTCTGAAATGTTTGTCCAATCACCATCTGGTGTATCTCTATGCCAGTAATCATAATCACCATCTTCACACAAAATCAGATGTTTGATCCAAGGTCCATGAATCACGTGTGGATTCTCTCCTAAGTCCGTTGTTCCTATATGAGTTACACAGTGAGTAAAATTTTGAACTGGGCGATTTGTGCCCTCTGAGGTGGGCATCTTCTTCAATAATTCGTCAGCTAATGAGGCGGCCTCTTCTCTAGTCTCCGCGCGAACTAAAAAATTAGTATCCGCATCGTCAGGTCCATCGGGCTCTTGCGGATTTCCCCATCGGGTAGCAATATATAAATTCATTACTTATGCAGAACAGTTTATATTAACCGACCCGCCTCTTCGGCCCTGAATGTGCCGGTGGGTTCGGTTCAATTGAATACATCTTACCGAGAATTGCCGGAGAGTGTCAAGACTATTGGGACCAGATCGCGCTCGGCTGGAAGCGAATTGACTCGCCATCTGGAGGCTCTGGTCATCAACATCGGCACCAACAACAACGACTTCTTGTTGAAAAATCTGTGCTCCACCGGCAGGCACGAGCTGAGCGTCGAATTGGGAGCGAATTGCCTTTATCGTTGAGCTTGAAAGTTGAATTGGAGTGATTTTTTCCGATTCGGATTTGCAAGAGGAGATAGGTTGGGGATGATGGTGACGTTTATAGCGGAATGGCATGAAGTTTTTTGATCTTTCCATTGTCCGGCAGTCGTCGGGTTTGATTCTCGGTCTCGTGGTTGGGATTTTTGGAGCGATTATGTTCCAGCAAAGCGTCGCGCCTGATAAGGAGACGGTGGCTGGTGAGCTTGAACAAGTGCAGCACAAACTCCGCAAGGCGGAGCGCGAGATCGCGGCGTTGAGGGCGGATGGAAAGAGCACGAAGAGTCGTCGCACGGTGAGCGATGGGATACGATCGATTGCCGAACGGATTCGCGCGGGGGAGGAGATCAGTCTCGATGATGTTTTCTGGAAGATGAAGCCGTGGATGCGGGATATGGCGCCGCTTTTTGATCGGATGCGGATGGTGGAGCAGGAGGATAATTTTGATCGCATCGCCGGGGAACTCGCGCGGAAATACGATTTATCGAAAGAGGATCGGGAAGCCTTGCAGAACTGGCTTCTGGCGAAATCGGAAAAGAATTCACGGAAGTTCAATGAAGTCATTTTCAGCGAGACGAGTGGTTTTGTGGACTTCATGAAGGTCAGCAACTTCGATGCGGAAGATGTGCATGGATTGGATGACTTCATGGAGTCACGGCTTGAAGGAGAAGCGCTGGATGAATTCAAGGCGGACCGACTCGATGAACGGATTAAGAGCGTGGAGGCGGAGGCGGACCGGAGATTGGAACGGCTGAACGAAGCGGTGGGGCTCGAGGATGACCAGATCGACGACATGTTTGCAGTGCTCGCGCGTGGTTCGAGTGATTATCGTGATGGCATGGAGATTGGTGTGGAGGGTGCTGACACGGGACGCATCGAGGGTGCTGGCCGTGACAATGCGATTCGGGGAATCCTCCGTGGGAATCAAATTCGGAAATACGAGCGGTATCAGAACGAACGGCGTTGGGAGGCGGAGCAGGAGATGCGTCGTGTGGGGCTGGCGCTGCCGAGGGACTGGCAACTGTTGGATGATGACGCGTTTTAGTGGATGAAGGACGGGACGGATGCTGCGATTTCGATTCGCGAATTGCGTGTGGACTATGGCGACTTTGTTGCTGTGCGGGACATTTCGATGTCGATTCCGTGGGGGGAAGTCTATGGCTTGGTGGGACCCAATGGCGCGGGGAAGACAAGCACGTTCCAAGTGCTGGCGACGCTGATGGAACCGACTTACGGCGAGGTGACGGTGGCGGGTTATGATGTGTTGGAGCAGACTTCGGCGGCGAGGCGGGTCATGGGTTACATGCCGGATCTCGCGCCGGTGCCTTCGGATTTGAAAGCGTGGGAGTTCCTCGACTTTCACGCGGACACGCATGCGCTGGGAAGTCGGCGGGATCGGAAAAAGCGCGTTGATGAGTGTCTGGAGATCGCCAGTCTCACGGACAGGCGGAACGCGTGGTGTAAATCGTTGTCACGGGGGCAAACGCAGCGCCTCGTCCTGGCTAAGACGCTTTTGCATCGACCGCAGGTTTTGATTTTGGACGAACCGGCAAGTGGTTTGGATCCGCTGGCGCGCCGGGAATTGCGTTTGGCACTGCAGCGTCTCGCGGCGGATGGAGCGACGGTGATTGTCAGTTCCCATATCTTGAGTGAACTGGCGGAGATGTGTTCGCTGCTTTGCGTGATGAGTGATGGTCGATTGCTGGCTTCGGGAACGGCGGCGGAAGTGAAGAAGAAATTGGGAAGCGCGGAACGGCAAATATCGGTCACTCCGTTGAATGGATCGAAGCCGGTGTTGGATTGGTTGAGCGAGCGTGGAGGAGTGGGTTCGGTGCGGGAGGAGGGATCGAAGGTGCAATTCAATTTTCAGGGCAGTGACGAGGACCAGGCGGAACTGATGGCGGCGATGATGGCGAGTGGTGTACGGATCAAGGCCTTTGAAGAGTCGGGATCGACGTTTGAAGAGATACTCATCGACGTGGCGGAAAGGAGTCGGGGATCATGACGACGACGTCGTCGCAAGTGAACTTCGAGGATCCCAAGCCGTCGTCATGGCCGCCGGTCTGGATGATTTGGAAGAATCCGATTGTGCGCCGCTACTGCTACTCGCGGCTTCGTCCACGGGGACTGGGGATTTGGCTGCTCGTGACGCTGCTCATTGCGGGGTTCATGTTTTTTACGGCGCGAGGGGTGGCTATTCATCAGGGTGACATGGAGATCGTGGATGCCGAACGGATGGCCTTAATTCCCTTGCTGATTTTTCAGGGAATCATTCTGTTCCTTCTTGGAACGGGACAGGTTGCGGGTGGTATGACGGCGGAATCGGATGAGGGCGTGATCGACTACCAGCGTCTTGCGCCGATGTCACCACTAGGGAAAGTGTTAGGATATCTCTTCGGCCTTCCGATTCGCGAGTATGTGATGGTTCTGGCGACGATGCCGTTCACGATTTGGGGGCTTTGGAAGGGAGAGGTGCCGCTGGGGATTAGCTTGCAGCTTTACGGTGTGTTTTTCACCTCGGCGATTCTCTATCATCTCACGGGCCTGGTGGCGGGGACGGTTGTGAAGAACAAACGGTGGGCATTTCTCGTTTCGATGGCGGTGGTGTTTTTGCTCTACACGGTGATCCCGCAGCTTGCGAAGTTTGGGCTGGTTTACTTTCGCTACCTCACAATCATGCCCGTCCTCGAGGAATCGTGGCCGTACTTGATCGAGCGCACGGCGGGAGCGGCAGTGCGTTCGGTGCAGAATCTTTTGCCGAAGGCTTCTTTCTTTGACCTTGGGTTTCCGCAGGTGGTGTTCACGGTGATTTCCCAGCTGGTTTTGATCCTGACTGGAATCTCGATGCTGTGGCGACGCTGGCGTCGGGCCGAGTCTCATTTGCTGGGTAAGCTTTGGGCGGTCCTTGTTTTTGGCTGGGTGCAAATCGTTCTGCTTGGCAATGCTCTTCCTTTGATCGAAAAGGGTTATCTTTTTCCCTCGCGGGAGCTCGACCGGTTTACGGGACGGTTCCAGACGGGAGGATGGAATCCGCAAACGTGGGAGGCGGGAGCGATTGTGGTCACCTTTGGTCTTTCGACGCTCGCGATGCTGTGGTTGCTGACCCTTATGATCACGCCCAGTGCGGAGACGAGATTGCGTGGTTGGCGAAGGGCAAGGAAGTTGAATCGTTCCTGGTTTTCGCCTTTCTCCGATCCCGCGACGTCATGGCCGTGGGTCGTGGCGATGGTGATGATGGGTGTGACGGGTTGGTTTGTCTTCGCGAAAGCGGTGATCGAGGCGCATTGGTTTCCCGGACAAGTCGTCCAACCGGAATCGTTGGCGGCGTTTGGGATTGTTCTCGTGACCGGTGGATTGGGGTTTCATGCGATTCTCGAGGCACGCGGTGGCCGGGCGGCCGGGTTGGCGGCGATCTTTGTCGGCGTGGTGCCCATCATGGTGGGGACGATTGTTGCCATCGTGAACGATGACTTCCCAGCGCTGGCTATTTGGATTGCAGGTATCTCGCCGCCCACGGGGCCGTTTTTTGCGTCGACGATTTCGATGGGGATGCCTGACGTTCCGCCCGAACTCTACCGGGCGATCCCTCGCGCATTTTGGTTCTGGCAGGTATTGAGCGTCGTGGTGCTGTTGCGGCTGACGTTGGGTTTGAGGAAATCGCTGCGTTCTACCGCGAAGAAGGCGATCGAGCGGGAGTCGCTCTTCGAAGCGGCACCGGTAGAAACGGAAACG